>JACOSU010000160.1 GCA_016178685.1 Candidatus Eiseniibacteriota bacterium
CCGTGATCGATCTCGAGATTCGCGCGCATCGCGTTGAGCCCCTCGAGGTGCAGGTTCACGGGGCGCGGTCCCCAGGCGCAGCCGCCGGGCAGCGACACCCGCGCGCCGCCGAAGCGCGCGAGCAGCGGGCCCAGCACGTAGATGCTGGCGCGCATGGTGCGTACCAACTCTTACGGAGCTTCGAATGACTTGATGTTCGAGGTGTCGATCTTGCAGGCGTGCCCGCGGAACTCGACGCGCGCGCCCAACTGTTCGAGCACGCGTGCCATGGTGCGCGTGTCGGACAGCAGCGGCACGTTGCGCAGCGTGTGGACTCCGGGCGTGAGCAGCGTCGCCGCCATGACCGGCAGCGCGGCGTTCTTGGCGCCGCTCACTTCAACGCGGCCGCTCAGTTTGCGACCGCCTCGAATCACGAGTGCGTCCATGGTGGCCTGGCCGGTGGAGTCGGAGAGCGAAGGAGTGGAAGGTGCGTGCAGAAGCGGTTGGAGCGCGCCCACGTCCATGTGGAGGAGTCCTCAAAGGAGTGCAAGGCATGATGAGCGATGACCGGTCCGCTGCGATCCGTACGCGGGACTGTCGGATTATCGGCACGACGATTGGATAAATCAACCTTTGCGCGCGGAGCCGGGAGCGAGTCGCGCCGGATCGCGTCTGGAGCGGGAACGAGTCGCGCCGGATCGCGCCGGGAGCGCCCCTCCTGCACCGCAACCGGCCGCTGTCGTATCATGCCCGCGACACTCGCTCCGCGCCCGATCCGACGACACGCGCCTGCTCCGAATCCGGAGATATCGATGCCGAACCCGATCGTGTTGCTCATCACCCTGGCCGCCACCGTCGCCACGCACTCGGTCGCCGCTCCCCGCGCACACGCCGCGGCGCACGCGGCCCCCGTGCCTGCGATCCATCCGGCGACTGCTGCGCACCTCGCCGCGCCGTTCGCGGACTCGTTGCGCTCCGCGTATCTCAAGGATCGCGCCGACACCGAGGAGTGGCTGAAGTCAAAGCCGACGTCTTACCTGGCCGCCATCGCACGGCTCGATTTCGGCGACAAGCGTACGCTGATCGTGGGGCGCGAAGCGGCGTGCGACGTGAGGATCGATGATCCCGAGCTCGCGGCCCGGCACTTGAGTGTAACCGTCCAAGGCGATTCGTTCCGGGTGCAGGCGCTCGACGACACCGCGCACTTTGCGGCCGGCGATGCTGTGCGGCGCGAGGCGACGCTGGGGCCGAGCGCCATTCGGATCGGACGATTCACGCTGCGGCTGTCGCACCAGCGATTCCCCGCGATCATCGTGTTCGATCCCAGGAGCCCGGGCTTCGCGCGTTATCACGGCCTCCACTGGTTCCCGGCCGATTTCGCCTATCGCTTCGAGCTGCCGCTCACGCCGAATCCCAGGCCCGACACCGTGATCATCCTGTCCACGCGCGGCAACCAGCGGCGCGCGCTGCGCGTCGGCTGGTTCGATTTCGAGGTGAGCGGAACGCCGTGCCGGCTCGAGGCCACACGCCTGCTGGAACCGGGCGTCGGGGACAACGACTTCGGCGTGTTCTTCCGCGATGCGACCAGCGGGCACGAGAGCTATGCGCTCGGGCGATACGTTGACATCGAAAAAGCGTCGGAAGGCCGCTACGTGCTCGATTTCAACGCCTGCTACAACCCGGCGTGCGCAGTGAGCGATCACTACAACTGCCCGATTCCGCCGCGCGAGAACCGGCTCAAGGTCGCGATCCGCGCGGGCGAAATGGACTCGCACTACCACTAGGCGCGCGGCGGCCGCGCGCACATGCGGCGGCCACGTGCCGGGGTGATGTGCGCGATCGCAATCGCCGCGCCGCACGCCGGGGCGGCATGCCGCACTCGCGATCGCGCTGCCGATTCGCGTCTTGCGGGATGTTCCTGCGGCCGTCAACCCCGCGGCCGCCATCGTGATAGAAGGTCACTCTTGACCTTGTCCGCGGGCGGGCGGAACATTCCCGCATTCGCATGTGACGGTCGTTCCAGCCGTCCGCCGCTTTTTCGCGACGCCCTGATTCGGCGACCGCCTCGCGTCCGCACCCGTGGACAGGGATGTCTCGAAGGGCATCACATGCCGCGCTCCCCCCCGCACGCTGGCCACGCCTCGAATCACGTCGTCGATCCGAGACCCTTGTGGCCGATCCCCAAGAGCTTGCTTCGGAATCCCTCGATTAGTCTCTTTCGATTGACAGCTGGGGAAACACGGGAGGTTCAATCATGAAGCGATTGCTTTCAATTGCTGGCCTGGTCGCCGCAGCGTGCATGGCGTTCGCCGTATTGCCTGCGCTGGCGCACGACGTGGACGGGCCGAACGACTGTCAGAAGCCGTATCGCGATTTCGGCGATGCGCCGGAGTGCATCCCCGCGTATCCGTCGGGCGTGCTCGGAAAGTTTCCGACCTGTATCCTCACTCCGGCAACCTGTCCGATCGGCACGCAGGAGTTCGCGTGCCCGCCGATCAGCACGGCGCCGGGAGCCACGGGCTACGTGGTTCACACGGCGGATTTCAACAGTTACTGGCTGGGCTGCTATATCACGCCGCTCGGACCCGAGGGTGTGGATGGCGAAACCGACGGCAAGACGAATACGCCGGCGATTGGCCTGAGCGCCTGCAGCGACATTGCGACCGACTGCGTCGAGGTGGCGTTCGGCGGCATGACGTTCGATCAGGACGAGTGCTATGCCGATGGGTCGGACGCCGGCATCACGGCGCCCATCGTGTTCGGCCTGTGCTCGGTCTCGAGCGTGAGCTATTCGGTGACCAACTGCGCGCCGGTTCAGCGCTATGCCTATCTCAACATCTGCGTGGACTGGAACGAGGACGCGGACTGGAACGACAACTTCCAGTGCAACGCCGCCAGCGGTGGCGCCTGCGCCTATGAATGGGCGGTCAAGAACGCGCCGATCTTCATGCCCCCGGGCTGCGCGCTCCTGACCTCGCCGGCTTTCCTGAGCGGCCCGTTCAAGGTGCACTCGTGGCTGCGCATCACGATCTCGGACAACCCGGCAGCGGATGACTATCCATGGAATGGGTCGGTTTCGATCGGCCCGTTCCAGAACGGCGAGACCGAGGACTACCCGGTCGAAGTGACCGATCGTCCGACGCCGGCGCATGGATCCACGTGGGGACAGTTGAAGGTGCGTTACCGCTGATCGCGACCGGCGACCCGGGCACGTTGGAGTCCCCCCGCCGGGTCGAACGAGTGATCGCGGTAGCGCGCGGAAGGCGGCGGCTCGATGAGGGCCGCCGCCGCTCCGTTTTCAGCGCGGGACGCAACGCCCGCGCAGAGCGCGCGATGGTGCGATCGGCGCCGCCGCTCCGTTTTCAGCGCCCGGCTTCTTCCTCGGGCCACTGCTGAGGCGCGATCGCTGGCCCGCGTTCGCGGCGCGCGAGCAGGACGCGCGGCTTTCCCGCCAGGTCGTCGCGCAGCTCGACCTTGCTCCAGTCGTGGGCGCCTTCGAGCCAGCCCGCCACCTCCTCGGCGCGCGCCTCGTCCAGCTCGAGCGCCAGCAGCCCTCCCGCGACCAGGTGCCGCGGGGCCTCGTCGATGATCTCGCGCAGGGCTTCGAGCCCGCTCGATCCCGAGAACAGCGCCGCGTGCGGCTCG
>JACOSU010000161.1 GCA_016178685.1 Candidatus Eiseniibacteriota bacterium
CGAGTCCGCGTAGCTGGTCAGACCCGAGGTGCCGGTCGGAGCGGCCGACAGGGTGGCGCGGTCTTCCCAGTTGCTGGTCGTGGTGCCCGTGAACGGGTTCTTGTAGTTCGCGCCAGCCGACGGGAGCAGCAGGGCGACCTGGGCGGCGGTTCCGGCATACGCGCCATTCCACTGCACGCCGTAGTCCTCGGACGAGAGCTGGAAGGTGTGCATGTTCGCCTTGGTGCTGCCTTCCTTCGCCCGGTCCTGCATCGCGATGAAGTTCGGAATCGCGATCGCCGCCAGGATGCCGATGATCACGACCACGATCATCAGCTCGATCAGGGTGAAGCCCTTCTGCGACTTGGTCATGGTTCCGCTCCTTCTGTGGTTGACGTCCCGGGTCAAACTCGTGGTTGGCTGACCCTCAACCGTGCCTTGAGCAACCGACGTGCCAGTCGCCAGCGGCTTCATTACGCCTCCCCGTAACCCATTCTGGAGACTGAAACTCCAGCTCTGACTGACACTCTTCGCCGTGCGCCCGAGGCCTCAATACCGGGCAAATTTCATCCGCCGCCGCGGGACCGCTTGCGATCTGCACGCAGCGCGCCACGAGGTTGCGAATCGCATGCTTCAGGCGGCGTTTGCCTTGGAATCGCCTGCCTCGACTTCCAGCCCGCCGTCCTCCACCCCGGGCTTTTCGACGCCGTAGGCCACCAGCTTGCGATAGAGGGTCGAAGGATTGATCCCGAGAATTTCACTGGCCCGCTTCTTCTGCCAGCGCGTGTGATTCAGAACCTTGAGGATGTACTCCTTCTCGAGTTCCTCGAGCGTCATGGTCGGTGAATCGATGACCAGACTTCCGCGATGGCTCTGGCCGAACCGGATCTTATCCTCGAGGTCCTCGCCGCCGATCACTCCGCCTTCATCCAGGACCAGGGACCGCTCCATCACGTTTTCGAGCTCACGCACGTTTCCCGGCCAGTCGTACTTCATGAGCAGCTCCATCGCCTCCTTGTTCACCGTCTTGGCGGGATGGTCTTGCGCGTGCCGCTTGAGGAAGTGATCCACCAGCAGCGGAATGTCGTCCCGACGCCGGCGCAGCGGCGGCAAGTGGATCGGAATCACATTGAGGCGGTAATAGAGGTCGGCGCGGAAGCGGCCCTCGGCCACCTCCTTCTCGAGATCGCAGTTGGTGGCCGCCACCAGACGGCAGTCGATCTTGATGGTCTGCGTCCCACCGACCGGAATGATCTCGCGCTCCTGGAGCGCCCGCAGCAGCTTGACCTGGGTGGCGAGCGGCATCTCGCCCACTTCATCCAGGAAGAACGTTCCGCCCTCGGCCACCTGGAACAGGCCGGCCGAGTCGCGGACCGCTCCGGTGAACGAGCCCTTCACGTGACCGAACAGGTTGCTCTCGAGCAGGTCGCGGGGGATCGCGCCGCAATTGATGCTCACGAACGGCCCCTGCGAGCGGCGGCTGCGATAGTGGATCTCCCTGGCGATCAGCTCCTTGCCGGTGCCGCTTTCGCCCTGGATCATGATGGTGGCCTCGCTGTCTGCCACCTTCTCGACCATCCGAAACACGCGCCCCATTTCTTCCGACGAGCCGATGATCACCTTCTCGTCGTGGCCGCGCCGGAGCTCACGCTTGAGGTACTGGTTCTCCGCTTTCACCTTTCGCATCTCGAGGGCGTTGCGGACGATCAACCGGATCTCGTCGTTCTTCGCGTTCTTGATCAGGTACTGAAACGCCCCGAGGTTGACAGCCTCGATCGCCGACTGCTGCGACGCATACGCGGTCATGATGACTACCGGCATGCCGGGATCGTGTTTCTTGATTCCCTGGAGCAGCTGGATGCCGTCCATCCCCGGCATCTTGATGTCGGTAATGACCACGTCCGGGCTCTCTGCCTTGACGCGCTCCAGAGCTTCTCGGCCGTTGTTCACGGTCGTGACCTGGTAGCCTTCCTTGCGCAGCACGATCCCCAGAAACTGGGTCATGCTCTGCTCGTCATCCACGACCAGAATCTTTTCCCCCGGCATCGGCGTGACCTTTCGAGCGGGACGAATCCGGATCGCTACGCGGCGAGGGCGGCGTGCACCGCCTCCGCCGGAAGGACGACCCGGACGGTGGTTCCCTGGTTGGGGACACTGATGAACGAAAGCGAGCCTCCATGACGCTCGACGATTCGCTGGGCGATCGCCACGCCGAGACCCGTTCCGCCTTCCTTCGTGGTGAAAAACGGTTGCCCGATCTGCGCCAGGTGCTCGGGCGCGATGCCCGGACCCTGGTCTTCGAATTCGACCGCCCTCTGGAGCTCTCCGGCGTCGAGCCATCTCACGACCAGCGTGCCGCCGTTGCGCATCGCTTCGAACGCGTTGGTTGCGAGGTTCAGCCACACCTGCCGGATCTGTTCGCGGTCGGCGCGGATCACGCCCGGGCGGCCCGCCGATTCGAAGCGGACGGCCAACCCTTCCCGGCAACGCGGGTCACGGCCGAGCGTCTCGCACAGCTCCGCGAGATGTTCGTCGAGATCGATCGGCTCCGGCGCGACGTCGCGCTCCCGTGCGTAACTCAGCAGGTCCGACACGAAGCGGTTCAGCCGGTTGCACTCGGTCGCGATCAGTCCCATGAGCACCGCGTTCTCGCCCTCCAGCCGGAGTTCGCGCTGAAGGCATTCGACCGAGCCGCTGATGGGATTGAGTCCGTTGCGAAGCTCGTGTGCGATGCCCGCTGCGAGCCCGCCCAGCTCCGCGAGCGTCTCGTTGCGGCGTACGCGGCGTTCCATCTCGCGCGCCTCGGTCAGGTCCTGGAATACGGCGACCACGCCGGTGGTCTCGCCATCGTGCATGAGAGGGTTGGTGGAAAGGCCCAGCGGCAGCGCGCGCCCGGCCGCGCCGCTCAGCATGAACTCCGCCCGTGCCCGCGGCGCGTTTCTGCGCAGTGAATCCTGGATCGCCTCACGCAGCGGACCCAGACGATCCGGCAGCGCGCTCTGAAGGTGCTGGCCCCGCACGGCGAGCGCCCGAATGCCGAGCACCTGCTCCGCCGTGGGATTCAGGTACGCGACGCGGCCGGCCGCATCGACGGTCAGGACGCCGCTGGTCAGATGGCGCAGGATCACATCGTGATCGAGGCGCATGCGATCGAGCGCGCGCGCGGTGTCTTCGAGATCGGCGCGCGTGCGCCGGACGCGGTCACCGAGCACACCCGACAGCCCGCCCATCACCGCGAGGAACGCGATCAGCAGTCCGGGCGCCGGCATCGCGCCCTCCACGCCCCGGACCGCGAGCGGCCCGAGCCGCGTCGCCAGATGCGGAACGATCGCGACCGCGACGCAGGCGCCCAGAACGGCGAACAACCCGCCCGGCACTCCCGCGAGCAGCCCGGCGGTGATCACCACCAGTCCGAAGAACAGCATGAACTGGCTGTCCCGTCCGCCGGTCAGGCTGGCGAGCGCGGCCACCAGCGCGAGATCGCACGAGATCTGCAGGTAGGTCTGGAAACGGAATCCCCGGCGCAACCGGACGCCGAGTCCGAGCAGCGCCGACAACACTCCCACCGCCAGCATGGCGCCGCCCATCAGCCGCCAGCCGTGCTCCACCGCGTCGGGACGCAGCAGCACACCGACCGGCAGCGCCAGCGACGCCACCAGCAGCCGGAGGCGGATCAGGGTGGTGAGCCCTTCCCAGCCCTCCCGGGCACGCGCCGGAACGCCCGAGGGCGAGCCGGCGTTGGCGAGCGAGAGACGACGGATCATCCGTTGCCACCCGCCACGACGTTGATCAGCTTGAACATCGGCAGATACATCGCGATCACCATGCCGCCCACGATTCCGCCCATCACCACGATCATGACCGGCTCGATGATCGAGGTCAGCGTGTCCACGGCCGTATCGACCTCGGACTCGTAGAAGACGGCGATCTTGGTGAGCATTTCATCCAGGGCGCCGGTCTGCTCGCCGACCGAAATCATCTGGACCACCATCGGCGGGAACACTCCCGAATGCTTGAGCGGAGCCGACACGGTCTCCCCTTCGCGAATCGAGGTGCGCGCCGTCATGATGGCTTCGGCGATGACCTTGTTTCCCGCGGTCCGCGCCGTGATCTCGAGCCCTCCCAGGATCGGAACGCCGGAAGCGATCAGCGTGCCCAGGGTGCGGGTGAAACGCGCGACGGCGCCCTTGAGGAGCACGTCGCCCAGCACCGGGATCTTGAGCATCAGCGCGTCGATGGTGCGATGCCCGCTGTCGGTCGCGTAGAAGCGGTTGAGCCCGAACAGGGCGCCGCCGATCGAGAGCAGCATCAGCCACCAGTACGACTGCAGAACGTGCGACATTCCGAGCACGATCTTGGTCGGCAGCGGGAGTTCGCCGCCGAACTCCAGGAACATCTTCGCAAACGTCGGGATGATGAAGATCAGCATGAACGACGTGGCGCCGAGGGCCACCGTGAGCACCACGATCGGGTAGACCATCGCACTCTGGACCTTGCGCTTCAGCGCGTCGGCCTTTTCGATGTACGTCGCGAGGCGCATCAGGATCTCGTCGAGGACGCCGCCCGCCTCGCCGGCCGCCACCATGTTGCGGAACAGGTCGTCGAACACGTTCTTGAATTTCCCGAGCGCGTCCGACAGCGTGGACCCCGCTTCGACCTCCCGCGTCACCTCGCCGATGACGCGCCCGAATGACGGCTTGCTCGCCTGCTTGGCCAGGATGTCGAGGCACTGCACGAGCGGCAGACCCGCCGAAATCATGGTCGCGAACTGGCGCGTGAAGATCGCCAGTTCCTTGGTGCCCACTCCCGGGCCCCCGAACCTGGGCAGGCTGAAGCCACTCGACTTCGGCCGCATCGAGGTGACGAGGATCTTCTTCTTCCGCAGCAGCTCGACCGCTTCATCCTGACGGGCCACTTCGATCTCGCCGGTCTGAGCCTCGCCGGCGAGCGTGCGTCCTTTCCAGACAAAGACAGGCATGGGTTCCTCCTACGCGGCCTTGCGCAGGACCTTGCCGAGCATCGATTCCATCTCGGCGCGGTCCGTGCACCTCTCGAGGGCATCTTCCGGAGTCAGCGCCTTGTCGAGCACCGCCTGCAGGAGTGCCTGCGTCATCATCTGCATGCCGAACTTCTGCCCGGCCTGCATGAGGCTGTAGATCTGATGCGTCTTGCCTTCGCGAATCACGGCCTTGATCGCCGGTGTGCACACCAGCACCTCGGCGCACATCACGCGGCCGGCGCCGCGGCTGCGCGGGATCAGCTGCTGCGTGATGACGCCTTCGAGCGTGAACGCGAGCTGGGTGAGAATCTGCTTCTGCTGGTCGGACGGAAACACGTCGACGATGCGGTTCACGGCCTCGTACGTGGAGTTGGTATGGAGCGTCGCGAACACCAGGTGGCCGGTTTCGGCGATCGTGAGCGCCGCTTCGATCGTCTCGAGATCGCGCATTTCACCGATCAGGATGATGTCGGGGTCCTGGCGCAGCACGTACTTCAGGGCGTTCGGGAACGACACCGTGTCGGCGCCGACCTCGCGCTGGTTCACGATGCACTTCTTGTGGTGGTGGATGTATTCGATCGGGTCCTCGATCGTCATGATGTGGCTCTGCCGCGTCGCGTTGATCTTGTCGAGCATCGCCGCGAGCGTCGTGCTCTTGCCGCTCCCGGTCGGTCCGGTGACGAGTACCAGGCCCTTCTGGCGGTTCGTGAACTCGCGCACGATGGGCGGCAGGCCGAGCTTGTCCATCGCGAGGATCTCGAACGGGATCCGGCGGATCGCCATCGAAACCACGCCGCGCTGCAGGAACACGTTTGCGCGGTAACGCGACAGGCTCTTGATGCCGAACGAGAAGTCGAGCTCCTTGGTGGTCTCGAAACGCTTGCGCTGCTCATCGGACATCACGCTGTACGCCAGCGAGGCGGTCGTGTCGGCCGTCAGCACTTCGTACTCGCTGGGCGTGATCGACCCGTCGATCCGGAACTCGGGGGGGACCCCCGCCGTGAGGTGAAGATCGGAGGCCGTTCGATGGACCATGTCTTCCAGCAACTGGCGAAGTGTCACCACGGGTCTGTTCTCCTTGCGTTGACCGCATCCGGCCCGCGACGCCCCCGTTCGGGCGGCATCCCGCGCCGGACCGACTACAGCTTGTCGGCCGCGGTTTCCTTGAGCACTTCTTCCGCGGTCGTCAGACCGCGCTTGAGCTTTTCCAGGGCGTCGCGCCGCAACGTCAGCATCCCCTCCTCGATCGCCTGCTTCTTGATCTCGTTCGCCGATGCCCGCTCCAGCACCAGATCGCGAATCCGCGACGACAACGGCATGACCTCGTACACGCCCTGGCGCCCGCGGTACCCGGTGTTATTGCAATCCACGCAGCCCCCGCCCTCGTAGAACGTGTGGCCGGCGGTCTCACCGGGATCGAGCTGCAGCTCCCGCAGCAATTCCTCGTTGAACGTCACCGGTTGCTTGCACGCGGAACACACGCGCCGCACCAGTCGCTGCGCGAGCACGATGTTCACGGAGGAGGCGACCAGGAACGGCTCCACCCCCATGTCGATCATTCGGCCAATCGCGCTCGGAGCGTCGTTGGTGTGCAGCGTCGAGAGCACCAGGTGCCCGGTGAGCGCCGCCTTCACGGCGATCGACGCCGTGTCGATGTCGCGGATTTCTCCCACCATGATGATGTTCGGGTCCTGGCGCAGGAACGCCTTGAGCGCGGCGGAGAACGTCAGGCCCACGTCCTCGTGCACCAGCACCTGGTTGATGCCGTCGAGGTTGTATTCCACCGGGTCTTCCGCGGTCAGCACGTTGACCTCCGGCGTGTTGACGCGCGACAGCGCCGAATAGAGCGTGGTCGTCTTGCCGGAGCCGGTCGGGCCGGTGACCAGCACCATCCCGTAGGGGTTCGCGATCGCCGCGGTGAACTCCCTCATTGAGGCGGGTTCGAAGCCCAGTTTTTCCAGGTCGATGTTCAGATTGCTCTTGTCGAGGATTCGCATCACGATCTTCTCGCCGAAGATCGTGGGAAGTGACGAGACGCGCAGGTCAATGGTCCGGTTCAGAACCTTGATCTTGATGCGGCCATCCTGCGGCACGCGGCGCTCGGCGATGTCGAGTTCGGCCATGATCTTCAGGCGCGACAGGATTGCGGCCTTGAACTTGAACGGCGGCGACATCATTTCCTGCAGCACGCCGTCGATGCGGAACCGTACTCGCATGGACTTCTCGTAGGGTTCCATGTGGATATCGGAGGCGCCCTTGCGCACGGCGTCCGCGATCAGCGAGTTGACGAGCTTGACGATCGGCGCCTCGTCCGCTCCGGCGATGCCGCTCTCGGCCTCGGCGGGGTCGTCCTCTTCGACGACCGAGAGGTCCTCCTCCATGTTCTTCATCACGTCGGCCATGGTTCCGGCCGAGTCGTAGGCCCGGTCGATCGCCTTCTTCAGGCTGCTCTCGCTCGCGACGTGCGGATCGACCTCGTAGCCGGTGATGAACTTGATGTCGTCGATCGCGAAAATGTTCGCCGGATTGCTCATCGCCACCACCAGCCGGCGGCCGGTGCGCGAAACCGGAAGCGCCATGAACTTGGTGGCCACGTCGCCCGGGATCAGGCGGATCAGCGCCGAATCCGGCTCATAGTTCTTGAGATCGATCGACGCCACGCCGTAGTGCCGCGAGAGGAACTCGAGCAGCCCCTCTTCGGAGATCGCGCCGATCTTGACGAGATTGCCGGTCAGCGAGCCACCCGTGTTCCTCTGCTGCAGGGCGGCTTTCTGCAGCGTGCTCTCGTCGACGATCTGAGCTTCGAGCAGCTTCTGTCCGATGTCTTCCTGCACGTTGCGTCTCGCGGTGGGGGCAGTCGCCTGCCGATGGGGTTTCGCTGGAGACGGCTCCGCTTCCACAGATCCACTCGAATGTCACGGCAAGCCGCATGCCTGCCTGACGCTTGAGTGAATACGCGGAGACGGTCGAATCGCCTGAACTCGGATGGGTTATCGGAATGCGGGGGGTGCGGACTGAAGCAGAATCTGCACGCCGTTCCGCTCCCGGCGCGTGCGAATTGCACGGCGGGCGGCCGGGCGCCGCGCCTCAGGGCGAATGGCTCGCCCCCGTCACGGCAATCGGGCGGGCGCCGGCCGCGGGCACGGCACGGTCCCTTGAACGTACTCGGACGTAGGGGCGGATGCGCTCGAACAGCCGGGGACCGATGCCCCGCACGGCCTTCAGCTCCTCCACCGTTTCAAACCTTCCGGCCGCCCGGCGATACTCGAGGATCCGCCCCGCCAGCACCGGCCCGATCCCGGGCAGCTCGTGAAGGGTTTCGGAGCCCGCGAGATTGAGATCGATCGGTTGCGCGGGCGCCGACTTGATCGTTCGCGAGAGCGCGGCTGGCCGGGACCCGGCGCCCGAGCCGCTCGATCGCTCGGAGGGCCGCGAGGTCAGCCCGGAATCGGGCTCGCGGGCGCCCTCGCCGCCGGAATCCGGCCCGACGCTCTCGCCGGCGGCTGCACCCCGGGAGGCGGGAAGCGCGCTCCATTCCGGGTGGAAGGCGCGCCACAGATCCCACGCGCTCCCGAGTGCCAGAAGCAGCACGACCACCATCGCACCCCGCCGCTCGGATGGAGTGAGCACCGCCTGGCAGGCCTCAACCGAGGGCTAGTTGAACATTCTCCACGTCAGCGCGAATCGAAACTCGCGTCCCGGACCGAGCGCGAGATCGCCGGTCGCGGGATCGATCCACGATTGGGGCCTCCGCTGATTCTCGAGGTTGCGGAAGTTCAGAATCACCGTGACGTCCGCGAGCGTCAGCGTGGCACGGCCGCTCGAGGTCCAGTAACCCTCGATTCGCGTCTCGATGCCGCCGGTCTTCGATTCGCGCGGTCCCACCCCCGCCACATCCCCACGCAACCGGACTCCAAGATCGCCCTGGAAAAGACGGAAACTCGTCTCCATCCAGCCGCGCGCACCCATCCCGGGCTCGACCTTCGGCTCGCTTGCGTCCTGATCGCGTCCGAGCGCGAATCCTGATGCGCCAGCGGCGAGCCCGCCGCGAGAGGCGCGCACGCCCGCGGTTGCGAGCACGAAGTCGTAGCGCCTCGGGTCGGCCGCGGCTCCCGCCTGAAGCCACACGTCCTCGATTGGATACGGAAACACGATCGCTCGGTCGCGCGTGGTTCCCGCCAGGACCGCGCCCTCCGCGCTCAAGGCGCTCGATCCGCCGCGAGCCTCGAACCCGAGCGCCGTCGTGCGCTGCAGGAACGGCGCCTGTCGCTCGAGGAACGACGGCGGGAGCAAGGCGAGGTCCGACCACACCGGATGAACCACGCGCTCGGCGATCACACGCCCCGTCGCACCCCCCGCGCCGAACGCGAACGAAACCGACGGAGCGATCAGATTGCGGTCGAGCGCGCTCGAATGCCCACCGCCCAGTTCGAGTCGCAGCGTTCCGTCCCCGGCTCGCCGCTCGAACGAGGCCGCACCCCACACCAGGTGTTCGCGAACGTCGAACGCGTTGTCGTAGTAGCGCGCCACGCGCGCCGCGCTGTACGTCGCGCGCGCGCCAGCCGTTCCTCCCGCGAGCGGCGAGATCACGTCCGCTTCGAGGCGATTCTCCGACGCCTCGCGGCGCGAAAACGAAACTGGAATGCCCTCGACGTCGATGATGGACTCCCGATGATCGAGGCCGCGCCGAAACGCGAGTGAGGCCTGCCGTCCGCCTTGAGACCAGCGCCACTTGAGGCTGCCGCTCTGCCCCGACGAGTGATTGCTCACATCGACTCCGGCCAGCTCCAGCGCGGCGCCGCGCTGACCCAGACTCCCCTCGAAGACGTGCGATCCGTGGGTCAGCCTCGTCGCGATGCTCCAGACGTGATCCCCGCCATTTCCTACCGCGCCAAAGTCGCCGTGATTCCCAGTTCCAACTTCGTATCGCACCCAGCGCGAGGAGTCGCCGCGCTCGAACGCGAGCGAATAGCGCGTCACGCCGAAGTCACCACTCTCCGTGCGGAACACCGATCGTGCGCGCACTCCACGCGTGGGCTCGTTCACCCCGTGGAATGCGGCGAGCGTCGCGTCGGGGCCTAGCCATCCGGCGTTCGCGCTCCATCCGGCCGAGATCGAATCCGCCCACACCAGCGGCCTGCGCGCTTCGCTGGTCGAGGGCCATGGCAGGTCGAGCGGCGCGGCGGCCTCGAACGCGCGGGACCATCCCGCCACGCTGTGCCCGGCCAGTGTCCACGCGAACGCGGATCCGAGCTGCGAATCGGGCGTCCACCCGGGCAGTCCGGGTTCCGCCCACCACGACTCGGCATCCGGCGATGAAATCGCGTCCAGCTCGGCCGCGCTCACCCCCCCCGGTTCGACCGGAGCCGAGGCCGCGGGGCGCGCGCCGAGCACGATCGTCAGGAGGAGAGCCGCGCCCGATAGCGCGCGAACACCACCATCAGCGGCGTGCCGAGTGCCGCGAACAGCGCGACATTGGTCCCGATATGCCATAGCGCGAACGGAATGCCTCCGATCAACGTGAGCCGCAACTGACCGAACAGGAGCCCGGTGGCGAGATTGGTCAGAAGATCGAACCACGCGGTGAGCAACGCACCGGCGACCGCCAGCACCACCGCCCGCTCCGCTGCCGGGCGCGCGGCCATGCCGGCCGCGACAAGCGCCGCCCCGCACGGCCCTGCCACCAGTTCGCCCGTCACCTGCGAGAGCGTGATGAGCGGGTGCGCGGGACCGTACGGATTCAGCAGGGAATACGCGAGCATGCTGAGCGCGCCTACCATCGCGCCCCATCGCGCCCCCAGCAGCACGCCCGACAGGAACACGACCAGCGTCAGCACTTCGAAATTCGGAATGGTCTCCGCATACACGCCGGTCAGTCCGGCGGTCACCATCAGGGCCGCGTAGGAAAGACGCCGCGTGGACGTGGGCTGGCGAGGGATCGCGAGATTCTCCGCAGGGAGCGAGGCCCGAAAGCCGGGAGCGCTTGGGGCTCGCAGGGTAGCGGCGCTGGACCGCGCAAGTCAACGCGCGCGGAGGGCGAAAGTTCAGCCCGCTACGCCGGCCGCGGCCTTGAGCGTGCCGAGCACGCTCACCGATACCGCGATGTCTCCCAGGTCGAGGCTGCGGCCCGGGCCATGGAAGTCGGATCCGCCGGTCTCGATCAATCCGAGCTTCGCCGCCAGCGCGTGATAATGCCGCACGCTGGCCGCGCCATGCTGCGGGTGCCACACCTCGATGCCGCGCAGGCCTTCGGACGCCAGATGTTCGACCACCGAGATCGGCAATCCCGCGCCCGGGTGCGCGAGCACGCTCACCCCACCGGCCTGGTGGATGAGCGTGATCGCATCCTCGGGCCGAAATGTGGGACGCGGAACGAACGCCTCGGCGTTGAGCCCCAGGTAACGGCGAAACGCCATGTCGAGCGTCTCGACATGGCCCGCTTCCACCAGAGCGGCCGCGATGTGCGGGCGCCCGACCACTCCCGGGCCGGCGCTCGCCAGCACCGCGTGCCCGTCCACCGGCACCCCGAGCTCGGTGAGGCGTGCGACTATCGCCATCGCCCGATCGAGCCGCTCCTTCCGGAAGCGCGTCAGCCGGTCGAGCAGCACCGCGTCCTCGGGATCGATGTAGTATCCGAGCACGTGGAGA
>JACOSU010000162.1 GCA_016178685.1 Candidatus Eiseniibacteriota bacterium
GGGCGGCATCAGTGGCTCGATCAGCCTCCATTGTTCATCCGTGACTTCGTAGCGTCGCATCCGTTCGACCCTCCCAGGCTCGCCGTCCATGACGAGCTGGCAGCATCTTACGGCTTGCGACCGTTCTCAGACAGAGCCTAGTGGGCGAGCTCGAAGATGGACTGGCGGGGAAGTCCGTCGAGATAGCCGGTGCTGATGGTGCCCGTGATGGTCAGGCTCTGGTTCATCACGGGCCGCGACCGGCTCGTGAACACCACGATCGAGTCCCGGCCCTGGCGCAGGAAGAACGCCCAGCCGCCGCCCAGCGGGAACACGTCGCACACCCGGCCGTGCACCGTGACGGCGCGGCCATCGAACTGATCGACGTGCTTCTTGAGCGTCGAGAGCGATACCGCGGGTTCGCTGCGCGGCCACATCACGATCGCGCCGAGCAACGCGGCCACCGCCGCGGCGCCGATCTGAAGTTTGAGGTTCGTGCGCAGCTCGTCGAGCGCCACCACCCACCACGCCTCGCGAAGCGGCGGGAGCGGCCGTGCTGCTTCCGCGTCAACCGAGGGCAGGTCGTCCGGCAGATCGGGCATGCGGTCCACTTCGCTCGTGGGATCGGTTCTTTCCGAAGCCCCCGGCCGCGCGGGCGCCGCGGGTGCCGCGCGCTCTCCCGCGACCGGAGGTTCGCGACGCAGCATCGGGATGCTGCTCGCCGCCGCCGTCCAGGCGACGCGGGCCTTCGCCCTGGGGGACTCGTCGCGCGATGCTCCGCCGTTCTTCGGATCGAAATTCACGAGCCTGGGCGGCGCGGTCCCGGAGACGGTCGGGCGTTTCGATTTCTGATCGGCGGCCTGTTCGGCGCTGAGCAACCAGGCCGGCCGGGCGCGCCCTGTCGCTTCGGCGTTCCCGGGCGCGCGGCCCTCCGCAGAGTCATCGGGTTCAGATGGTCGGGATTCAGGCAGCGACATGACGGATCTCCGGGGCGGGCTTCTCGATCCGTTATCGGCCGCTGCGGGGCGCGAACTTAGCCGGGAGCGGAGTGGTCCCGGGGCCGCTCCGGCAGCCCGTAGCGCTTGATCTTGCGATAGAGCGTTCTCAGCCCGATGCCGAGCATCGCGGCCGCGCGCGTCTTGTCGAACCCGGTGTGGCGCAGCGTCAGCACGATCAGGGCGCGCTCAGCCTCTTCCACGGTCATGCCGGCCGCGAGAGATCGGCCTTCACCCTCTCCGGCCGCGGCCCGCAGCGCCTGCGGCAGATCCGAAAGATCGAGCGGGCGCCGTCCTTCGGTGAACACCACCATGCCCTCGATCGTATTGCGCAACTCGCGCACGTTACCCGGCCGCGCGTGCTGGACCAGCCGTTCGAGCGCTCCGGGCGTCACACCGCTCACGCGCCGCCCGTGCTCGCGATTGAATTCGCGCACGAACACCGCGACCATCACCGGAATGTCCTCGCTTCGCTCCCGCAGAGGCGGCATCTGGATACGCACCAGCGAAAGCCGCGCGCAGAGGTCTTCGCGAAACCTGCCGGCCGCGACCTCCGCCTCGAGATCCGCCGACGTGGCGGCGATGAGCCGCACATCGGTTCGCAGCGAGCGCGTGCCGCCGACCCTCTCGAACGCCCGATCCTGAAGCGCGCGCAGCAGCCGTACCTGCGCGGCCGGCGGCGCGAGATCGACGTCGTCAACGAACAGCGTTCCGCGATCGGCAAGCTCGAAACGGCCGATGCGGAGATCCGTCTCGCCTTCGACGCCGGCTTCGGCGCCGAACAGCTCGCGCTCGATGAGCGGCGCCGGCAGCGCGCCGCAGTCCAGCCACACCAACGGCTCGGCCCGGCGCGGGCTCTCGTGGTGGAGCGTCTCGGCGAGCAGCGCTTTGCCGGTGCCCGGCTCGCCCTGGATCAGAATCGGCGCGCGCGTCGCCGCCACCTGCCGCACCTGCTCGACCACGCGCTGCATCGCCCTCGATCGCGAGTCCATGCGGCCGCGGTCGTGTCGCGCATCGGGGCGCGGGGCGGGCGGGGAAATCCTCTCGTTCGGCATGCGGTCAGGATCCCGGGGTGAAGATCCGCGCGGGCCGGCCGGGCGCCGCGGCGCCGGACCCTACGTGAGCGCCTTCAGCGCTTCGATCGCGCGCGCGTTGCTCGGCGCCTGTTCGAGGTTGCCCGGGTCTTGACTGACGTCCCGGTACGCCAGACGGCCTTCCCGATCCACCACGAAGATCGCGCGGCCGCTGTATCCCGTGTCGAGCAGCACGCCGTACGCCATGCTCACCTCGCGTTTGAAATCGGAAAGCAGCGGAAACGTCAGCTTGAGCTTGTCCGCGAATTCGGTGTTCGAGAAATGGCTGTCCACGCTGATGCCGAGCACCGCGGCGTTCAGGGCTTCGAACTGCGCAAGATCCCTCTCGATGGTGGGCAATTGATGCGAACACACGCCCGAGAACGCAAGCGGGTAGAACACCAGCACGACGTTTTTCTTTCCCCGGAACTCGGACAGCGTGACGAACTGCCCGCCCCGCCCCTTGAGTCGAATTTCCGGAGCCGGCTGGCCGATCTCGGGGCCCGCGGCTGGCCGCATCGGGTTTCCTCCTGTCGGCGCCGTGATCGTTCGTCGCGGATTCGAAGTGCGATGGAGCTCATGCCATGGAGCGAAGGCCCGTGATGATTCCCGCGGCCCGTCGCGGTGTCAACCGCCGCAGCGGTCGGCCGTCGCACGAAATCGATCTACGGCCCGGCGCCCGGCGCGGCGGCAGCGGCGCCCGGACGGTTCCGATTCGTGAGCCGCACCTGGTCCTGGCTCGAGGCGGCCAGCTCCTCGAGCGAGCCCACGCCGCGCTCGCGCTCCCAGCGTGCGGCCAGAACCAGCAGCACGCGGGCCGTGGTGCGGGCGTCGCCCAGCGCGCGATGCGCGGTTTCCCCGGGCAGCGACAGGCGTCGCGCGAGCGCGCTCAGTGAATTTCCGCCGGCGCCGAACACGCCGCGGGCGAGGCCGAGCGTGTCGACCACCGGCGCATCGAACGCCGCCACGCCCGCGCCGCGCAGCAGCGCGCGCAGGAACGGCAGATCAAAGGGTGCGTTATGAAACACGAGCGGATGACCCGCGCAGTCGCGGCGCAGTCGCGCGGCGATCCTGGCCGGCGCCGGTGCCGACGCGGTCATCGCGTCGGTGATGCCGTGCACCGCACTCGCGTCGGGCGGGATCGGGCGCGATGGCCGGATCAGGCTCGACCACTCTTCGCCGATCTTCCCGTCGTCGATCGTGACGCGCGCCACCTCGATCAGTTCGTGACCCTGCGCGGGGTCGAACCCGGTGGTTTCGGTGTCGAGCACCATGAGAACGCGCCCCGAGAGAATCGACATGCGCCCCTAGCGCCCCGCGCCGGCGGATTTCTGGAATGCCTCGAAGGTTTCGCCGCGGTCCATGTGCCCCTCACCGACGTAGCGGAGCAGCATCAGGAACTGCTCGGCCGGGACGTAGCCCGGAACATTGACGAGGTGTTCGCCTCCCGGGCGCAGGAAGATCGTGGTGGGATATCCCGAGACGCCGAAGCGCATCGCGAGCGTGCGCCCGGTGTAGGGCTTGCCGCCGTACGTGGCCGACGACGCCGACTCCGCATCGAGCTTCACCCGCACGAAATGCTGTGCGAGGTAGTCGCGGACTTCCGGCCTGGCGTAGACGTCACGGTCCATGCGCTTGCACCAGCCGCACCACTCGGTGGTGACATCCACCAGCACCGGGCGCCGGGTCTCCGCGGCGCGGCGCAACCCCTCATCCCACGACATCCATCCCGGCTCGGCCGCACCGGCCGGGCGCACGGAAAGGAGCAGCAGGGCTGGCAGGACCGCGCCCGCCAGGGCGGTGAAGCGAAAACGGCGAAACTTCAGGAAGCTGCGAACCGGCATGGGTTCCTCGATCGGACCGGGGGTAACACGCGACAGGATTCTATCACTTGGGCTCGCGCGCCCCGCGGCTGCGGCCGGGGAGCTCCGGCCCGTCGGCTCCGGCCTCCGGCGTGTCATCCATGCACGTTGTGCCGAAGCGTCTCGGCCACGCGGTGCGGATCGAACCATACGCCGCACAGGCGCGCGCTGCCGAACTGTCCCGGGTTGATCACCACAGTGCGCCCGACGGTGTCGCGGTACGAGGACGAGACGCGAGGGGATTCGTGAATATGGCCGCTCAACGCGAGCGGCGGCTGGTGGCGTTCGAGGAACGCCCGGATCGCGCGCGACCCGACGTGCGTGCCGGGCGCGATCATGTCGCACGCGGTGTCGCGCGGCGGCGAATGCAGCACATAGAGAGTCTCGTGCGCCGGCGATCGACGCGCGAGATCTTCCAGCGCCGCGGCGATGGTGGGGGTGCGGCGCATCGGATCGAAGCGATGCGCCTCGATCGAATCGCCGCGGCTCACCCAGCCGTCGAGACGCGGCGGCGATTCGTCGCCTCCGTCCTCCCAGCGCTCCCAGTCCTTGAGCGCGAATGGCGTGATCGGCACCCACGAGAGCCCCGCGACCGGCACGCCGCCGACGTCTACCGCGCGTTCGTGGAGCACGCGCCACAGCTCTCCGTCGTGCGCTTCGAGACAGTCGGTATTCGCGCCCCAGTCGTCGTTGCCCATCAGCAGCAGGAGGTCGGCCCCCGGAGCGTTTTCTCGCAGCCGCCGGGCGAACTCCACCAGGAACCCCTGCAGGAACAGGCGCTGGCGATGGACGCCCTCCGATCCGACGGCGTGCGGACACAGGTCGCCACCCACGATCACGGCGCGCGGACGCTGCGCGGACGCGAGCGCCAGCAGTTGCTCGTACAGAGCGTTCTGGCCGTGAAGGTCGGACGTGAAGAACCACTCGCACACGGCAGGCTCCGCAAGGGACGGGACGAAGGGGGTCGGACATGAAACTTTACCCAAGCGCTTTCCGCGCCCGCAACCCGGGCGTCCGGGAGAGATGCCGCTTGACCCGCGGGTGATCTCCTCCCGATACTGGTGTGTTCCGGCCCCCCGAACCCCATCTTCCAGATACTGAAAGGATCCGTATGCTTCGCTCTGCCCCGCCGTCGGCCGCTCTGCTGCCGCGCGTTCTCCTGCTGTGCCTGTCGATCTTCGCCGCCCTTCCGGCCGCCGCCGCCTCGGTCAACCGCCTCGAGAATCCCGGCTTCGAGACCGGCCTGCCCGGTCATCCCTGGATGCCGGCGGGCTGGGACACTTCGCGCTCCGGGTTGTCGTCGGTGTTCTTCGGGCGCGACACCCTGCTCGCGCACGGCGGCGAGTACGCCGTGTCGGTGGCGAACGTCAGCGCGCTGTGGCCGTTCTCACACCACTGGACGCAGAGCCTGCTCATCGGCAAGGAGGAATGGGGCAAGGACGCGGCTTTCACGGTCTGGACCCGCAGCAGCGGGGTCGAGGGGCGCGCGTTCGTCCTCCTGCAGGCCTACCGCGATACGATCTCGCGCGTGGCGAAGGAGCGCGGCCTGCCTCGCGATTCGGTGCTGAAGATCATGCACATCAAGGCGATCGACGATCCGCTCTACGATCTCGGCTGGAATCGGCTGACGATCGAGCCTCCCGAGACCGGGTGGGAAAAGCGCGAGATCCGCCTGTTCATCCCTCCGCTGACGAACATGCTGTTCGTGCGCTGCGGCCTGATCGGAACCGGACAGCTGATGCTCGACGACGCGTCGCTGACGTTCGAGCCCGCCCGCCCGGCGCCGGCGGTGCCGCCGCACACGAATCTGCTCGGCAATCCTGGATTCGAGAACGGCGCGCAGTCGTGGGAATTCTCGCTGCCCCCGTATCGCAACATGATCGGCCGCCTGGATTCGACGGTCGCGCACGGCGGGCGGCACTCGGCGTTCTTCACCGGCGGTGAGAACGGGTGGGTCGAAGCCCCCACCGGCGCGTTCCAGGCGCTTCCGAATCGCAACCTTCAGGGCAAGCACGTTCGAATGTCGGGCTGGTTCAAGACCGACAGCCTGCGCAGCACGGCCTACACGAAGTTCTACTTCAAGACGCTGCATGGGGTGGAGCAGGTCACCACGAAGGATCGGTTCTCGGGCAACACCGACTGGTCCGAGGCGACGCTCGAGGCCGACGTACCGCGCGACACGTACGTGGTGTGGGTGTGGTACGCGTTCAGCGCCCCGGCGCCGGGGAGGGTCTACATCGACGATTGCTCGCTCGAGGTGACGGAAGCGCCCGCCGCGGGTCGCAAGTCCAGCGCGAAGCACTGAGCCGCGCCGGACCCGCCCGGGCGCCGAATTCCCTGAAAGCCCGATATCAAAAACTGCCTTTTCTCCTTCTTCCCTTATTTTTGCATCTACCTCTTTCTTAACCTTTTCAACAACCTCCTCTATTCTCGTCGGATGTATCCTGCCGTCCGCAATAAGCCTCTCAAGTGAAATCCTCGCAATCTCTCTCCTTACAGGGTCAAAAGCCGAGAGAGTTACAAGCTCAGGAGTATCATCAACAAGCAGGTCCACGCCTGTAGCCGCCTCAAGCGCGCGGATATTCCTGCCTTCTCTTCCTATTATCCTGCCCTTCATTTCGTCATTCGGAAGGCTTACTGCCGATGCTGTGGCATCTGCAACATACTCACTCGCATATCTCTGTATGGCAAAGCTTATTGTTTCCTTGGCTTTTTTCTCGGCTGTTTCTTTCACCTCATCTTCTATAGCCTTTGCAAGTTTTGCCGCCTCAAAACGGGATTCCTCTTCCACCCTCTTAAACAGTTCTGCCTTTGCCTCCTCAGAACTTGTTCCTGAGATTCTTTCAAGCTGAAGAGTCTGCTCCTTTAACATCTGATTGTATCGGTTATCTTTCTCCTGTATGGCCCGCTCTTTTGAGGCGTATTCTTTTTCCCTTCTTGTAAGGTCATGTTCCCTTTTATCTATCTGGTCAAACTTGCGGTCTAATGTCTCCTCTTTCTGCCTAAGCCTTTTATCAAGCTGGTTTAACTCAAAACGCCTCTCTTTCAGGTCTTTCTCTGCCTCCGCCTTAGCCTGATAGACAATGTCCTTTGCCTCAAGAGATGCCTCCTTTTTTCTGGTCTCTGCTTCTTTTTTTGCCTCTTCAAACAGTTTTATTTTTTCTTTCTCAATATCTAATTGCCGCGGCTTCAGAGAGCTTCTATATATAAAGCTCATAATCACTCCAACACCAACACCGACGCCGACAGCAATTAACACTAGATATGCTGTATCAATCATTGGATACTATCCTCCTTTTCACTCTATATTTAACGCAAAAATACGGTATCAATAAATACCGCATGCGTGCTCACTCATTGGGTACAAGTTAAAAAGGTTTTTGCGCAACAACAAAAATCTGTTCTTACGCGTTTCAGGCAGGAGATATAGGTTTAAGTGTTTCTGTTAA
>JACOSU010000163.1 GCA_016178685.1 Candidatus Eiseniibacteriota bacterium
CAACCTGATGAAGTTCAGGCGCGAGGACGGGTCGTTCGACGTCGAGGGCTACCGGCACGCGAACCGCGTGTTCTTCCTCGCGCAGGAGATCCTGGTCGGATTCGCCTCGTACCCGACCGAGCACATCGCCCGGCGCTCGGTCGAATTCCGTCCGCTCGGCCTGGGTTACGCGAACCTCGGAACGCTGCTCATGGTGCAGGGACTGCCCTACGACAGCGACGCGGCGCGCTCCTACGCCGCGTGCGTGACCGCGATGATGACGGGCGAAGCCTACGCGCTCTCGGCCGAAATGGCGGCCAGCAAGGGCCCGTTCGCGGGCTACGCCGAGAATCGCGACAGCATGCTCGAAGTGATGCGGCTGCACCGCGAGGCGGCGAAGTCGATCGACCTCGCTTCGGCGCCGCGCGATCTGCGCGACGCCGCGATCGAGTGCTGGGACCGGGCGGTGGCCTACGGGGCTCTGCACGGCTACCGCAATTCGCAGGCCACGGTGCTGGCGCCAACCGGAACCATCGGGCTGCTCATGGACTGCGACACCACCGGCGTCGAGCCCGACTTCGCGCTGGTCAAGTTCAAGAAGCTCGCGGGCGGCGGCTACTTCAAGATCGTCAACCAGTCGGTGCCCGCGGCGCTGCGCAGGCTCGGCTACGACGAACCCCAGATCGCGCGCATCGCGCGCCACGCGATCGGCACCGGCACGCTCGAGAACACGCCGCACATTCAGCGCCACTCGCTGCACGCGAAGGGGCTCCACGAATCCGAGATCGACCGCATCGAGAAGTCGCTGCCGACCATGCTCGACCTTCGGGCCGCGTTCGCGCGCGGCATGATCTCCGACGAAACCCTGACGCGGCTCGGCATGACGCAGGCCGAACGTGAGAAGCCGGGGTTTTCCGCGCTGCCGTTCCTGGGCTTCACCGACGCGCAGATCGAAGAGGCGAACGCGGCGGTGTGCGGAAGCCAGACCGTGGAAGGCGCGCCGGGCCTGAAAACTGAGCACCTGTCGGTGTTCGACTGCGCGAACCGCTGCGGGCCGCGCGGCACGCGGTTCATCCAGCCGATGGGGCACGTGCGCATGATGGCGGCGG
>JACOSU010000164.1 GCA_016178685.1 Candidatus Eiseniibacteriota bacterium
CAAGTATCGCCCCCAGGTGTTCACCGACGTGGTCGGGCAGGACCACGTCTCGCGCGTGCTGGCGCGCGCCGTCGAGTCGGGCCGCATTGCGCACGCGTTCCTGTTCACCGGGGCGCGCGGCGTGGGCAAGACCACCAGCGCCCGCATCCTCGCCAAGTCGCTCAACTGCCGCGAGCGGCTGTCGGGTGAGCGGAAGGGCCCCGATCCCTGCAACCGCTGCACCAGTTGCCTCGAAATCACGAGCGGCGCCGCGCTCGATGTGACCGAGATTGACGGCGCTTCGAATCGAGGCATCGCGGACGTGCAGGCTCTGCGTGAGCGAGTGCGCTTCACGCCGACCGGCGGCGGCTACCGCGTGGTCATCATCGACGAAGTGCATCAGCTGTCGAACGACGCGTTCGCCGCGCTCCTGAAGACGCTCGAAGAGCCGCCGCCGCACCTGGTGTTCGTATTCGCGACCACCGATCCCCAGAAGCTGCCCGACACCATCCGCTCGCGCACCCAGCGCTTCGACTTCGCGCGCGTTCCGCTGCGCAAGGTCGCCGACCGCGTCCTCGCGATTACCGAGCGCGAGAAGGCGGACCCCGAGGGCCTTCGCTTCACGCTGACTGAGGACGCCGCTCTGCTGATCGCGCACAAGTCCGAGGGATCGATGCGCGATGCGGTGAGCGCGCTCGACCAGGTGATTTCGGCAGGGGAGAGCGCGATCGATGCGGAACTGGTGCGGCGCGTGCTCGGGCTCGCGGATCGCGAAGTGTTCTTCGCGCTCGCTGGCGCGATCGTTACGCGGGATGCGAAATCGGCGCTGGCCGCGCTCCATCAGGCGTTCGACAAGGGCCTCGATGCGCGCGAGCTGGCCGAGGGGCTGGCCGAGCACGTGCGACACCTGTTGATCCTGAAGGTGGATTCGGAGGGCGCGGACCTGGTGGCCGCGAGCCGCGAGGAGATCGCCCGCATGCGAGCGCAGGCCGCCGACTGGTCGGAAGGCGACCTGCTGCGGCTGCTGCGCATCGCCTCCGACGTGCAGTGGCCGCTGCGCGAGAGCCCGCAGCCTCTGATCCATCTCGAGGCCGCGGTGGTCCAGATGGCGACGCTCGAGCGCGGCGAAACGCTGGCCGAACTGATCGGCCGGTTGGAGGCGCTGGAGCAGCGGATGAGCGGCGGAACCGCCGCCCCGACGACACGAGGCGGAGTGCCAGCCGGAGGCACATTGCGCGGCCCTTCGAGCGGGTCCGCGCCGCAGAGCGAAGGCACATCGCGCGGGTCCGCGCCTCAGGCCGCCGCCGGCGGTTCCCCGCCGCGACGTTCGTCGGGCGGGCCGGTCGCGTTCGCGGTGGGAGAGAGCGCCGCGATCGCGGCGCCGGCGCCCGATTCCATCGGCACCGCGATCGCGGAAGCATCGCCCGAGACCGAAGGGGATGCGGGCGAGGCCTGGAAGCGGGCGATCGAGGCGGTTGGAAGGCGCAAGCGCATGCTCGGCGCGTTTTTCGAAGCGTGCGCGCTGGCCGGGGTTTCCGACGGACGCATCGTGCTCGTGATGGACGATCTCCATCGTGCGGTGATCGAAGAGAAGGAGAATCGCGCGATCGCGACCGAAGAGATCGCGAAGGCGTTCGGCCGGGCGCTGGTGCTGGAGTGCGTGGCGCCGGGCGAAGGAGCGGCGGCGCCGGCGCGCGCCCCCGATCTCCATCCGATGATCGAGAAGGCGATCCGCTGGTTCGAGGGCGACATCATCGAGCGTCGCGACCGCGGCACCGAAAGGAAGGGTGGATGAAGAGCTTCGGCGACATGGTGAAACAGGCGCAGAAGATGCAGAAACAGATGGCCGATCTGCAGGCGGAACTGGCCGAGCGGCGCTACCCGGCGAGCGCGGGCGGCGGCGCGGTGGCCGCGGTGGTGGACGGCAAGCAGATGCTGAAGGAGATCAAGATCCGGCCCGAAGCGCTCAACAACCACGACGCCTCGCTGCTCGCGGATCTGATCCTCGCCGCGGTCGGCGTAGCGCAGCGTGCCTCGGAGACCGAAATGAACGAGACGATCTCGAAGCTCACCGGCGGCTTCAAGCTGCCGTTCTGACGCGCGGACCCCGGTGTACAGCTCGAAATATATCGAGCTCCTGATCGAGGAGCTGGTCAAGCTTCCGAGCATCGGCATGAAGAGCGCGCAACGCCTCGCGCTCCACATCCTGCGCGCCCCCCGCGAAGACGCGCTGCGCCTCGCCGAGGCGATCCGCGCGGTCAAGGAACGGGTCGGGTTCTGCTCGCTGTGCGGGAACTTCAGCGAAGAGGACCCATGCCGCATGTGCACCGATCCCTCGCGCGACGCCGCTCTGCTGTGCGTGGTGGAGCAGCCGGGCGACGCCTTGGCGCTCGAGCGCACCGGGCAGTTCAAGGGCCGTTATCACGTGCTGGGCGGCGCGCTGTCGCCGCTCGACGGAGTGAATCCCGACGCGCTGCGCATCCGCGAGCTGCTCGAGCGGATGCGCCCGACCGTGGTGCGTGAGACGGCGAGCGCCGCCACGCCCGCCACGCCTGGTACTGCGGGGGAGAAAGCGATCGCGGAGATCATCCTCGCCACCAATCCCAACGTCGCGGGCGAAGCCACCGCGCTCTACCTGTCCCGCCTGCTGGCGCCGCTCGGTGTGCGCATCACGCGCATCGCGCGCGGCGTGCCGATGGGATCCGACCTCGAGTACTCCGACCTCGTCACGCTGGCGCGCGCGCTCGAAGGCCGGAGCGAAGTGGAATAGTCCGCGCCTTCAGGCCAGCGGCGACATGCTCGATACCTTCGGATTCCTGTCCATTCTGCTGCTGGTGGCGCTCAACGCGTATTTTGTGGCGGCCGAGTACGCGCTGGTGACGGTGCGCTGGACGCGCGTCGAAGAGCTGGCGGATCGCGGCGTGTACGGAGCGGGCGCGGTGCGCTACGCGATCGAGCACAAGAGCGACGTGATCGCCACCACCCAGCTGGGCGTGACGCTCGCGAGCCTCGGCCTGGGCTGGATCGGAGAGCCGGTGCTGGCGCGCGACGTGCATCCGTTGGTCGCGGCGCTGCCGATCGGATGGAGCGTAGCGGTGGCGCACGGCGTCGCGATCGCGATCGCGTTCCTCGCCATCACCTACCTGCACGTGGTTCTGGGCGAACTCGCGCCCAAGGCGGTGGCGCTTCAGCGCTCCGAGGCGGTGGCGCTGGTCCTGACCGCGCCGCTGCTCGCGTTCGCGCGCGTCGCGCGTCCATTGATCTCGCTGATGCGCACCTCCGGCACCCTGGTCGTGAGGCTGCTGCGGCTTCCGCCCCCCACTCCCGAGCAGTCCGTGCACTCGGTCGAAGAACTCGACATGCTGGTCGAAGAAACCGAGGAGGCGGGCGTCATGTCGTCCGATCAGGCCAGCTACGTGCGCAACGTATTCGAACTCTCGGACAAGCGGGTGCGCGACGTCATGGTGCCGCGTGACAAGGTCGTGACGCTTTCGCTCGCCGCGTCGGAAGACGAAGTGCTCGAGACCGCGCGCGACACCGCGCACACCCGCATGCCGGTGTGGGAGGGAGAACCCGACAACGTGGTCGGAATCGTCAATACCAAGGACCTGTTCCATCTGTTCAGCCTCCGGGGGCTGGTGATCCTGATGGACGCCATGTACCCGCCGCTGTTCGTGGATCCCGACGCTTCGGTCGCGCGGGTCCTGCTGCGCCTGCGGCGCGAGAAGAAGGCGATGGCCGTGGTGCGCGAGCGCGGCGGACGATTCCTCGGGATCGTCACGCTCGAGGACATCCTCGAGGAGATTGTCGGCGAGATCGAGGACGAACACGATCAGCCCGACCCGCCCCAGGCGCAGCCGATGTAGGCGTGCGCGTCCGATCGAGTGCCCGCAGACGATCGGGCGTCCCCCGCGCGAAGGAATCGCCCCAATTCTCCACCTCGACGCCCGCTCTTCCGGTCTAGTTCAATCTTTGCTTGCGGTTCCGCGGGGCGCGTGCTATCCCTCGCGCCGGAACACGGACGTGCCCGGAGTCTCCCTCGGTAACCCATAACCGCCGGAGTGCGGGGGGTGCCATGCCTCAGTGGACTCTGTTCGAAAATGATTTTCGATCGATCGATCAGGTGCTCAACGAGTTGCTGGAGCGCACGAATGCGCTGTCCGCGCACCTCGTGGACCGCTCCGGCCAGCTCATCACCACGGCCGGGCGCACCGCCGACTTCGACGCCACGGCGTTCGCGAGCCTGATCGCCGCCGACTTCACCGCCAACGCGGAATTGTCGCAGTTGCTGGGCGATCCCTCGGTCGAAGCCGTGGTCAGCGAGGGCAAGTCGCGTTCCGTGCACTCCTGCATGCTGGCCGAGCGCGTCATCATGTGCACGGTGTTCGATCGCCGAAGCACCTTGGGGCTGGTGCGCTTCCGCGCCCAGCGCGCCTGCCAGGAACTCGATCTGGTGTTCCGGGCGCTGTTCGAAAAGGTGGGTCTGATCGAGCCGGCCCCGGGTGGGCACGAGTTCGTCGACGCGGCCGGGCGCGAGGTGGACGCCCTGTTCGGCGAGTAGCGCGCCGCGATCGCGCGACGCGCCGGAGCCGCACCGGGAGGCCGCATGGCGCTCATCAACCACCGTTCGCGCGAGATCCATTTCAAGATCGTCTACGTCGGTCCGGGCCTGGGGGGCAAGACCACCAACCTCCAGATGCTGCACGACCGCCTGCCCGCCGAGCGGCGCGGCAGGTTGATCTCGATCTCGACCGACCACGAGCGCACGCTGTTCTTTGACTTTCTTCCGATCGATCTCGGCCAGGTGAACGGGTTCCTCACCCGCTTTCATCTTTATACCGTGCCCGGACAGGTCTACTATCGCCTGTCGCGCCGCGTCGTTCTGCAGGGACTCGACGGCCTGGTGTTCGTGGCGGACTCGCACCCGGCGCGCGAACAGGCGAATCTCGAGTCGCTGTCGGACACGGGCTCCCATCTCGAGACGCTCGGCCTGACGAGCGAACAACTGCGCCGCCTGCCGTGGGTATTCCAGTACAACAAGCGTGATCTTCCCTCGGCGCTCGCGGTCGAGCGCATGCGCGCGGCGCTGAATCCCGCGGGGGCGCCCGATTTCGAATCGGTGGCGCGCGAAGGCCGCGGCGTATCGGAAACGCTGCGCGCGTCCTGCAAGGCGGTGCTGGCGCGCCTCGCCGGCGAAATGACGGCGGCGCGAGTGGCCGCGCCCGGGGCTGTCGCCGGTGGGCAGGGAGCGGGAGCGAACACGCCCGCCGCGCCGGCGGTGCGCGCCGCCATCGCGACCGCTCCCTTCGGGCCATCATCCTTCGGCCCGTCGGTCGCGCGTCCGAATCTTCCCCAGCCGCGGATCGCGACCGCGCCGCGCCGCTATCCGAAGGACGTCCGGCGAACGTGGCCGCCCGCAGGCCCCGGCCTCTTCCGCACATGACGCAGCCCGCGCGCTGCCCGGTGCGATCGTGAACTCATTCGCACGGTCTCTGGCAGCGATCGGCCGCTCGAGCCGCGCCCTCTCATGAAATCGTTCGCGCGATTTCTCGCCACGCTCGGTCCCACCGGATCCGCGCCGATCGCACCCGCCACCGCCGGGAGCGCGCTGGTCGCGGCGTGCGGCTGGTTCATTCCGCCGCCCGCGCTGCCGGTCACGATCGCGCTGCTGGTGGTCGCGACCGCGATCGCGGTATGGGCCGCGGGCGAAGCCGAGAAGCAGCTCGGCCGCGACGCCAGTCCGATCGTGATCGACGAGGCGATCGGACAGAGCCTGGCGCTGCTGTTCGTCCCGCACACCATCCCGGCCTTCGCGCTGTCGTTCGTGCTGTTTCGAATCTTCGACATCTGGAAGCCGCTCGGCGCACGCGAGATTCAGGCGCTGCCGGGGGGCCTTGGCGTGGTGGCCGACGACGTCATCGCCGGCTTCACCGCGTGCGGCGTGTTTCACCTGATCGCGTTCGCGCTCCATCGCACGGGGCTGCACGCGTTCTGAGGTTTCGTAGCCCGCCCGAGGCGCGAACCCTTCGTGTCGTTGGGCGGGAGCTTCAAGGAGGAGGACGTCATGGGCAAGATCAACACCATGAAGGTGATCCTGGGCGGTCTGGTGGCGGGCCTGGTGATGAACGTCATCGACTACATCGTCAACATGCCGATGCTGGGAGCGCGTTGGATGAGCGAGACCAACGCGCTTCACTTGGCGAATCCACCTTCGGCCGGCATGTCGGCGATGGGATGGATCATCTCTGACCTGCTGCTGGGATGGCTGGCCCTGTGGGTCTACGCCGGGATTCGCCCGCGCTTCGGGCCCGGACCGGCCACCGCGATCAAGGCCGGGCTCACTGTGTGGGCGATCTCGTCCATCGCCTACTCGTCGTTCTGCTTCATGGGACTCTACTCGCACGCGCTGGTGGTCCAGTGCGCGCTGGGCGGGTTGGTGGCGAAGGTCGTGGGCACGTGGGTGGGGGCAATGATCTACTCGGAGCAGGCATAGCGCGGAATTCAGAGGACCCCGCCCCAGGTCGCGTCGGGGAGCAGCGAGAGGAGTGCAGGGAGGCTCTCGAGACGTGCCGTAGCCAGGATGGCGGAGGCGCGTCGAGAGCAGCGAGGATTCGGCGGGATGCCGAATCCGAGCGGGCCTCGCTGCGCTCCTCTCGCTGCTCCCCCGCGCGTGCTGCGGTGGCCCGCCGCGTGCCGAGGTGGCCCGCCGCGCGCTGCGGCGGCCCGCTCGCCCTGCTATCCTGCGACTCATGCAGGTCGAGATCGTCACCATCGGCAACGAAGTGCTCTCGGGCCGCACGCTCGACACCAACTTCGCGTTTCTGGCGCGCGCGCTCGAAGAGGCGAGCGTGCAGGTGGGCTGGCACACCACCGTGAGCGACGACGCCGGGCGCATCGCGGAAGGTCTTGCGCGAGCGCTCGAGCGCGCCGAGGCGGTCGTCATGACGGGTGGCCTGGGGCCCACGCCCGATGATGTCACGCGAAGCGCGGTCGCGGCCGCGCTCCAACGCCCGCTCGAACTCGACGAATCCGTGCTCGCATCGATCCGAGAACGCGTGAGCCGGCTGGGACGCATGCTCCCGGCGTCGGTGGAATCGCAGGCGCGCGTGCCGCGCGGCGCGCTCGCATGGCCCAATCGTCTTGGCACCGCGCCCGGACTGCTGATCGAACACCACGGCAAGCCGGTCGTGCTGCTGCCCGGCGTTCCGAACGAGATGGAATCCCTGGCGCGCGAATTCCTGGTGCCGTACCTGCGCAAGAAGACCGGGCGCGCGGTCGAGAGCGTGACGCTGCGCACGTACGGCGTGTTCGAGAGCATGCTCGAGGAGCGGATCGGCGCGCTCCCCGAGAAGTGGCCGGGGGCGACGCTCGCGTACCTGCCGGGCTGGCTGGGCGTGGACCTGCGCGTGACCGTGAGCGGCGACGACGCCGGGACGGTGGGCCAGGTGTTGCGGCGCGCGTGCGGGGAACTGCTCGCGGTGGTGCGCGGCGTGGTGTACGCCGAGGGCGCGTCCGGCATGGAAGAAGCCGTGGGCGAACTGCTGATCCGGAGCGGACAGCGCATCGCGATCGCCGAATCGTGCACCGGAGGTCTGCTCGCCAAGCGACTGACCGACACACCCGGTTCCTCTCGTTACGTCGAGCGCGGATTCGTCACGTATTCGAATCGATCGAAGATCGAGTTGCTGGGCGTCGAGGAGGCGGTGCTCGAAGCCCACGGCGCGGTAAGCGCAGAGGTCGCCGGGCAGATGGCGATCGGGGCGGCGAAGCGCGCGGGCGTCGAGATCGGCGTGGGCCTGACGGGCGTCGCCGGGCCCGATGGCGGAAGCGACGAGAAGCCGGTCGGCACCGTGTTCATCGCAGTCGCCGATCCGGCGGGTCACGCCCTGCGCAAGCTGCGATTGATCGGGACGCGCGCCGCGATCCGCGAACGGAGCGCGCAGGCCGCCCTCGACCTCGTGCGGCGCCGGCTCGCGGGGCTGCCGCTCGAACCGTCGCTGGATCCATGAGGCGCCGCGCGATGCGATCACGGGCGGCCGCCGTGCGCGCGGCACGCGCGAGGCCCGCGCTCGACCGTCGCGCGACGTCATCCGCCGGCTGAGCCTTCCCGCCATGCGCGTTTTTCTCGCGGTCTTTCCGCCGCCCGAAGCGCAGGCCGCGGCCGTGGCCGTGATCGAGGCCTTGCGCTGGCCGGGAGATGGAGTTTCGTGGGTGCGCGAGCAGAACCTTCATTTCACGCTGCGCTTTCTCGGCGAGATCGGAGCGGACGGCCTCGGCCGCGCGAGCGAGGCGGCGCGCGAAGCGGTGGCCGGGCGGCAGAGTTTCGACGTCGCGCTCGGTGCACCCGGCGCGTTCCCGAGCTCGGCACGGTCGCGCGTGCTGTGGCTCGGGCTCTCGAGCGGATCGGAGGAGCTGACCGCGCTGGCGCAGGATCTGGATCTGACGCTCGCGCGGCGTGGATTCGGCCATGCCGCCCGCCCGTTCTCGCCGCATCTGACGCTCGGGCGCGTTCGCCAGCCGGGGCGGGACTGGACCGCGCCGCTCGCCGCCGCGAATTCGCTGGAAACTTGGGCCCATGCGCGGTTCACTGTGCGTCACATCGCCAGCGTGGAAAGCACGCTGTCACCGCGGGGATCGACCTATCGTGTCGCGGATGAGGCTCCGCTCGAAGCGTAGCCGCGGGCAGCCCCGTTCAATTGCTACCGTACTCGGCAGGAGGCGCCCGGCCCAGCGCGCACGGGCGCCGAGGAGGGTGCCATGCGTTTTCCGAATCTCCCGATCGCCGCGATGACGCTCACCACGATCCTGATCGGACTGACTCCCGGCTCTGCAGCCGCGGCCTGGACCCACGATCCGTACACCAATCTTCCGGTCTGCGTCGCGACCAAGGACCAGTCGTATCCAGGCTGTGCGCCGGACGGGGTCGGAGGCGCGTACATCGCCTGGGAGGACTACCGGACGCAGGGCTCGACCGGGGCCGACATCTATCTGCAGCGCGTCACCCGCAACGGAGTCCCGGACCCGGCGTGGCCGGTGAACGGCCTGCCGATCGTGACCCTCGCCGGCGACCAGAGATTCCCGGTTGCCGTCAGTGACGGAGCGGGCGGCGTGATCGTCGCCTGGGAGGACCACCGGGGCACGAACTGGGATATGTACGCCCAGCGCGTCTCGGCCGCGGGCGCCATCGTTTCGCCCTGGCCCGCGAACGGCGCGGCGCTCAGCACGCACTCCAATGATGACCAGGTTCCGACGATCGTGGGTGACGGGGCGGGCGGGGCGTACGTCGCGTGGACCCGGTATTACGGAGGCATCGACTTCGATCCAATCGTCCAGCACGTCCTCGCGAACGGCTCGATCGCGCCCGGCTTCTCGACTTCTTCCGGAAATGATATCGACCCGGCAGGGACCAACGAGAGCGCCCCCGCCATCGCCTCCGACGATTCGGGCGGTGTCGTGGTGGCCTATCACACCAACGCGTCCGGGAACTTCAACATTCGCGTGGCGCGGCTCATAGCGAGCGGCGGGACGGCGCTGTGGAACGTTCAGGTGACCGCCGCCGCAGGCGTGCAGTCGGACCCGAGGATCGCGGCCGACGGCCACCACGGGGCCCTGGTGGTCTGGAGAGATTTGCGCTCTGGGAACTACGATGTGTACGGGAGTCACGTGATCGCCAATGGAAACATCGGCCCCGGCTGGAGCACCCAGGCCGACGGCCTCTTTCTGATCGGCACCGGCTCCGATGAAACCCCCGACGCGATCGTCTCGGATGGCGCCGGCGGGTTCTATCTCTACTGGAGCATTTGCTCGCTCTTATGTGCCGGCTACGTGACCCGCGTGGGGCCGGTCGGAGCCCTCGCCAGCGGCTGGTCGTCGAGCGGTATCCAGATCGGCGAGGACTCGGGCGGCCTCTCGGCGATTTCCGATGGCGCCGGTGGCTCGATCGCCGCTCTCTCGGGGATCAACTCCTCCCTAACCGCGTATGACGTCGCCGCGACCCGCGTCACGCCCTCGGGATCGATCGAAACCGGATGGACGTACCCCGAGACGATGGTCAGCACGTTCGGCAGCCCGGTCGGCCGTCCGGTCGCCGCGACCGATGGCAATGGCGGCGCGATCATCGCCTGGTCCGAACAGCGCGGAGGGCTCGACTACGACATCTACGCACAGCGGATCGAGAGATTCGGTCAGCTCGGCAATCCCGAGCCCACCATCGCGAGCGTCAAGGACGTGAAGAACGACCAGGGTGGCGAAGTGCGCGTGAGCTGGAACGCGAGCTACCTGGACGTCGATCCCACCGACGGCGTGTGGCAGTACCGCATCTGGCGGCAGGCGCCGGCGGCATCCGCGATGGCGGCGCTGCGCTCGGGCGCGGCCGTGCTCGAGGGCGAAAACGGCACCGACCTCGCAGCGGGCAACGGCGCCGCGAGCAGGTCCTCGCGACGCGTAATGCGGACCTCGATCGAAGCCGGGCAAGCCTACTACTGGGAACTGGTGGGAACGCAACCGGCAGCGCAGTTTCCGAGCTACAGTGTTGTGGCCGCAACCACCGGAGACTCGTTAGGCGGATCGAATCCTTACACGGTCTTTCAGGTGGACGCGGCCACGTACTATGGCACTCCCTACTGGAGCAGCGCGCCCGACTCGGGCTACTCGGTGGACAATATTCCGCCGGTGGCGCCCTCGCCGTTCAGCGCCACCTACTCGCCGCCCAACGGCACGTTCGCGAGCTGGGGCGCGAACGGCGAAGCGGATCTCGCGGGCTACCGGCTCTATCGCGGCGCACCGCTCAACTTCACGCCGACGCCCGGCAATCGGATCTACCAGGGCGTGGTGCCGAGCTACCACGACGCGACGAACAAGGCGTACATCTACAAGGTGTGCGCGTACGACATTCACGGGAACGAGGGCGGGTGCAGCACGGCGCAGCCGGCCGGGACGCTGGACGCACCGAGGGCGGGGCTGCCGGCCGAGCTGTCACTGGAGCCGATCACGCCGAATCCCTCTCGCGGAGAAGGAGCGAACCTGCGCTTTGGCCTGCCGCGCGACGGTGTGGTGAAGTTCGCGATCTACGACGCGCAGGGGCGGCGGGTGAAGACGCTGGTCTCGGGCGAGCGGAGCGCGGGCTGGATCGATGAGCGCTGGGACGGACGCGACGAGTCGGGCGCGCGTGCTGCGAGCGGGCTCTACTTCGTGAGGCTCGAGGCGGTGGGGCGCAGGCTGACGCAGAGATTTGTGCGGCTGGACTAACTCCCGCCGCCGACCCATTCGCGTTGCGGGTTTCCGCGGTTCGCGCAGAGACCCGTGGCTCGGGAATCCGCAAAAACAGCCCGGAAACCCGCGAAAACTGCCCTGAAAATGGGCCTTTCGCTTTAGTGCCCAAATGTGTAGCATGTCTGTCATCGAATCGTGGCCCGTCGCGTGCGTACCTGCGAAGATTACATCGCGACCCGCCCCCGGTAACGAAACGCCCCTGCGAAGGAGACGCAGACGATGAACTTCAACAACGCATCGCCCTCCGCCAAGGAAAAGGTCAAGGCCCTCGACCTCGCGCTTCAGCAGATCGAGAAGCAGTTCGGCAAGGGGGCCATCATGAAGCTGGGTGAGGAGTCTTCGAAGGTCGGCATCGAGATCATTCCGACCGGATCGATCGGCCTCGACCTGGCGCTCGGCGTGGGCGGCGTTCCGCGCGGCCGCATCGTCGAGATCTACGGCCCCGAGTCCTCGGGCAAGACCACGCTCGCTCTCACCATCATCGCGAACGCGCAGCGCGCGGGCGGCAACGCGGTCATGATCGACGCCGAGCACGCGCTCGACGCCGCGTACGCGCAGAAGCTGGGCGTGGACATCGCGAACCTGCACGTGGCGCAGCCCGACACCGGCGAGGAGGCGCTCGAGATCACCGATCACCTGGTGCGCTCGGGCGCGGTCGACATCGTCGTGATCGACTCGGTCGCGGCGCTGGTGCCGCGCGCCGAGATCGAGGGTGAGATGGTGGACTCGCATGTCGGGCTTCAGGCGCGGCTCATGTCGCAGGCCCTGCGCAAGCTCACGGGCTCGATCTCGAAGAGCAGGACCACCGTCGTCTTCATCAACCAGATCCGCATGCAGATCGGCGTCATGTTCGGCAACCCCGAGACCACCGCCGGCGGCCGCGCGCTCAAGTTCTACGCCTCGGTGAGGCTCGACATCCGCCGCATCCAGACGCTGAAGGACGGCGAGCAGGCGATCGGCAACCGCACCAAGGTGAAGGTGGTCAAGAACAAGGTGGCGGCGCCGTTCCGCGAGGCCGAGTTCGACATCCTTTACAATGAGGGCATCTCGCGCGAAGGCGAGATCATCGACTTCGCGCTTGACAAGGGCGTCATCCAGCGCAGCGGCACGTGGTTCAGCTTCGGCGAGGAGCGGATCGGCCAGGGTCGCGAGAACGCGCGGCTCTTCATCAAGGAACACGCGGACATTCGCGCTCAGATCGAGGCGAAGCTGCTGCCTCAGCTGGGCCTGAAGAGCAAAGACGCGGGCGGCTCCGAGAACGGATTGGGCGCGAGCCCGGCCGCAGCCGAGAGACCCTCCGCGTTCCATGCCGCGGCAACCCAGGCGGGAACAGCCCCGGCTCGTCCCGCGACGTCCGAACCGATCAAGAGCGGTCCGGCGCCGATGCGCCCCCGGCCCACGCTGGTCGCGAAGGACGGCAAGCGGTAGCAAATGACCGCACGCGACGTGGTCGGGGCCCTCGCCCGGGCCCTCGCCCGGGCCCTCGACCCGGCGGAGCCGCGATGACGTTCGGCACGCGCCGGGCACGCCCCGCGGCGGGCGAGCGATCGACCGATTCCGACGCCGCGCGGGAGGCGGCGCTGCGCCTGCTCGAGCGCGCCCTCCGTACGCGCTTCGATCTCACGCGAAAGCTGGGCGAGAGGGGCTTCGCCGAGGCGACGATTTCCGATGTGCTCGACCGGCTCGAGGGCGTGGGGCTGGTGGATGACGTCGAGTTCGCGCGTGCGTTCCTGGCCGGGCGCTGGGGCCGGCGCGCGGCCGGCTGGCGCAGGCTGGAGGCCGAGCTGCGGGGACGCGGCGTCGCGCCCGATGCGATCGCGCGCGCGCGCGAACAACTCGAAGAGCGTGTGGGCGCAGTGGACGAGGTCGCCGCGGCCCGCCGCGTGATCGAACAGAGCGCGCGGCGTTACGCGGCGCTCGATCCACGCCGCCGGCGTCAGTGGCTGTGGGCGCTGCTGATGCGTCGCGGATTCGACGGCGATGTGATCGAGCGGGCGCTCAGAGAAAATCCGCCCGAGGACTGAGCATCGAAGGAGCACGCAGCGCGGCCACCCGGTCCGATCCATCTCATTCGAAGGAGTAACCATGCGGCGCGAAGCCACGGCGGTCTGGACCGGAGGGTTGAAGGATGGAAAGGGCTCACTCACGACTCCGAGCGGGGTGCTTCGCTCGACACCGTATTCGTTCGGCATGCGCTTCGAGAACACTCCGGGCACCAATCCGGAAGAACTGATCGCGGCCGCGCACGCCGGCTGTTTCTCGATGGCGCTGTCGGGGCAGCTCGGCGAGGCCGGCCTGACCCCCGAGCGCATCGAGACCCGGGCGGCCGTGACGCTCGAGAAGACCGACGCGGGATGGACCGTCACGCGCTCGGCGCTCACGCTCAAGGTCCGCGTTCCGGGAGCGGAGCGCGCGAAGGTTCAGGCCGCGGCCGATGGGGCCAAGGCGGGCTGCCCGATCTCGCGCCTGCTGAACGCGAAGGTCACGCTCGAGACCACGATCGAGACCTGAGGCGGGGCGTGCGGTTCAAGGCGCCGGCTCCTCCGCCCGCCCGCCGATGCAGGTCGCGAAGCTCCTTCCCGCGCCTTCTACGTTCGCTCGGCCAGGTAGACCTTCGTCACGTAACGCATGACGACGCGGCCATTCTCATCGCGATGGCGCTCGAACAGTTCATCCAGCAACTCGACCAGGCGTCTGAAGCGGGCACCCTCGCGAGGCACGTAGGAAGCGCTGATCGCGCGTCCCACCAGCCCGGCGCGATCCAGCACCTGCGTGTGATCGAACGTCTCGAGCCGGGCCGGCGTAAAGAGTCCTGCGGCGCTCACCACCTCGGGCTCGAACGAGCGGCGCTCGGCGGGATCCTCGCCGTTGACCGCGTGAATCGCCTCGATGTAGCCCCGCGTCAGCGGATCGTGGCCGTCGCGGCTGTTCCACATGATGCAGAGCCGACCACCCGGGCGCAGAATGCGATGAGACTCGGCGATCGCCTCACGCTGACGGAACCAGTGAAACGCCTGCGCGCACATCACCAGTTCCACGCTCCCGGCGTCGAGCCCCGTCGCCTCTCCCGTGCCCGCGCGCCATTCGATCAGCGGATGCGGCGACCCGGCAGCACGCATCGCGGCGTTCGGCTCGATCGCGAGCACTCGAACGCCCCGCTCCGCGAGCAGGCGCGAACTGATCCCCGTGCCGGCTCCGAGGTCGGCCGCAAGAATGGAACCTTGATCGCCGGTTCCGCGGAGTGTCCGCGCGTCGTCCATTTCGCGGAGCAGGCATGCCACAGCCGCGGCAGGGTAGGTCGGCCGGTAGCGCACGTAGTCCTCGGCCCGGTCGCTGAAGCGTCCGGTCGGGTCGAGATCATGGAGGGGAGGATCTGTCGAGTCGCGCGTCATGTGGGTCTCCGATCGCACCGGCGGTGAGCCACCCTCGCCAGCCTATCGCATCCGCGTCGTTCGCTGATCGCCCGGCTTTCGCCCGCTGAATTCACGTGCGATTTCGCACTCGGCTCTCCCGCATCTTTCCTGCGGTTTTCGCGCGCGCTCCGATCGGCTATCTTCTCGAACTTCAAGCGACTGCTCCGCCGTCCAAGCGCGCGCCGCCGTCGCACGCACTCGCGTCGGCCTGTGCGCAGAATCGGAGACCGGATGACATCGCCCGAAACCCAGTCGAGCGTCAGAACCGCAGCGCAGCTGCGCCGCGCCTTCCTCGACTATTTCATCAAGAACGGGCACACCGAGGTGCCGTCCTCGCCGCTGGTGCCGGGCGATCCGACGCTGCTCTTCACCACCGCCGGCATGGTGCAGTTCAAGCCCTACTATTCCGCGGCCGGCGACGTCCCGTACACCCGCGCGGTTTCGATCCAGAAATGCCTGCGCCTGACCGATCTCGAAAACGTGGGGCTGACGCCGCGCCATGACACGTTCTTCGAGATGCTCGGCAACTTCTCGTTCGGCCCTCGAGCGAAGGGCGCCTACTTCAAGGAAGAGGCGATCGCGTTCGCATGGGAGTTCGTGACCCACGTGCTGGGCCTGCCCCGGTCGCGGCTCTGCGTTTCGATCTTCGAGGGCGAGGGCACGCTGCCGCGCGACGAGGAAGCCATCGCGTTGTGGAAGAAGGTCGGGATGCCGGCCGATCGCATCGTGCCGCTCGGCCGCGCGGACAACTTCTGGGGCCCGGCCGGCGGCGCGGGCGCGTGCGGCCCGTCGAGCGAGATCTATTTCGACCTCGGCGAGAAGCGGCCCGAGTACCTTTCCGAGGGCGCGTTCTGGGGCGAGAAGCCCGGGGATGCCGGCGACCGCTACATGGAGTTCTGGAACCTGGTGTTCCCGCAGTACGACGCGCAGAAGGACGGCTCGCTCGAACGACTGCCGCGGGCCGGCATCGATACCGGGATGGGACTCGAGCGGCTCGCGCTCATCGTGCAGGGCAAGAGCACGATCTTCGAGACTGACCTGTTCGAGCCGCTGGTGCGCCAGGTGCTGTCGCAGGCTCCCGCCGCGCGCGTCGCGGATCGGGATGGCGCGTCCGTCTCGGCGAAGGCCGCTCTCCGCGACGCGCGCATGATCGCCGATCACGTGCGGGCGCTCACGTTTGCGATCGCCGAGGGCGCGCTGCCCGGCAACGAGGGCGCGGGCTACGTGCTGCGCCGCCTGCTGCGCCGCGCGGGGACGCGCGGGAGATCACGGCAGAGCCTCTCGATCCAGCACGCGTTCCTGTCGTCGTGCGCGGCGACCGCGGTCAGGGAGTTTGGCGGTCACTACCGCGAGCTCGAGGAGCAGCGCGAGCGCCTGCTCCGCGTGCTCGATCAGGAGGAAGCGGGATTCACCGAGACCTACGAGACGGGCCTCGCGCGCCTCGAGCAACTGCTCTCCGGCGGGGCGAAGAGACTCACGGGCAGGGACGCGTTCGCGCTTCACGACACCTACGGGTTCCCGATCGAGCTCACCGAAGAGATCGCGGCGGAGCGCGGCGTGGAGGTGGATCGCACGGGATTCGAGCGCGCGATGGAAGAGCAGCGCCGCCGCGCGCGCGCCGCGAGCAAATTCGCGGGGGCCTCGGAATCCGGGAGTGCGCCCTGGAACGAGTGGACCGCGGGGCCCGATTCCCGCTTCACCGGCTACGAGCGGCTGGCCGCGGATCATCTGCACGTGAGGCGCTGGCGCGAGGCGGACGACGAACTGGATCTGGTGCTGGACCGCACACCCTGTTACGCGGAGTCGGGCGGTCAGGTCGCGGACCGCGGCCGCATCACGGGCGAGGGCGCCGAGGCCACGCTGACCCGGATCTGGCGGGAAGGCGAATCGATCGTTCATCGCGTGCGGCTGGTCTCGGGCCATCGCGATCCGATGCTGCTCGCGGGGCGCGAGGGCCGGCTCCAGGCAGCGGTCGAGGTCTCGCATCGCGTGCCCACGCAGCGCCACCACACCGCCACGCACCTGCTCCATGCCGTGCTGCGCCACGAACTGGGCGCGCACGTGCGCCAGGCGGGCTCGCTGGTCGCGCCCGACCGACTGAGATTCGATTACACGCACTTCGAAGCTCCCTCGGCCGAACAACTCGCTTCCGTCGAGCGACGCATCAACGAATGGGTGCTCGCGGACCGCGCCGTCCGCTGGGATACCCTTCCGATCGACGAAGCGCGCTCGCGGGGCGCGACGGCGCTATTCGGCGAGAAGTACGGCGCCGAGGTCCGGATGGTCACGGTCGAGGGCGTCGAGGATTTGGGGCTCGCTCCGAGCCTCGAGTTGTGCGGCGGCACGCACGTCGGCCGCACCGGTGAGATCGGCGCGTTCGTCATCGTGAGCGACGGCGCGATCGCGAGCGGCGTGCGCCGCATCGAAGCCCTCTGCGGCCACCAGGCGCTGCGCCACTTCCGCGCGGAACGCGAGCTGCTCGCGCGCGCGGCGGAAATACTCCAGGCGAGTCCGGTGCAGCTGCCGGAACAGATCGGGAAGCTGAAGGGCGAGGTCGAGAGACTGCGCAAGACTCAGGCCGAGCTGCGAAGCGGGGAGCTCGCAAGCGAGATGGCGAAACTCGCAGAAGGCGCGATCTCCGCGCCCGGCGGCCGCTGGGTCGTGGCCAGCATCGAAGCGGACGCCGACGGAATCGCGGTGCGCGAAGCGGCCGATTCGCTGCGCTCGCGGCTCGGGCGCGGCGCGGCGCTGCTGGCCGTAGCGGGCGGCGGCAAACTCACGTTCGTGGCCGCGGTCACCGACGATCTGGTGGCCGGGAAGAAGCTGCGCGCCGACGATCTGGTGCGCGCGGTCGCGAAGATCGCGGGTGGTTCGGGAGGCGGCAAGCCGCACCTGGCGCTGGCGGGCGCCAAGCAACCGGAGAAACTTGGCGAGGCGCTCGCGGAAGCGCGCCGCCTGATCCAGCACGCGCTGGGAGCCTGACGCCGCGGGCCCCTCGAGGGCCGCGGCGCGAGGCGAAAACTCCGCATCGACGCGCGGCTTCGAATCCCGCGCGCGGAAAGGATTCATGAAGGCGCTGGTCCTGGCCGGAGGCCGTGGCACGCGGCTGCGGCCCATCACCCACACCAGCGCGAAGCAGCTGGTGCCGGTCGCGAACAAGCCGGTGCTGTTTTACGGGCTCGAGTCGATCCGCGCCGCCGGCATAACGCAGGTCGGAATCGTGGTGAGTGATCCGCGCGAGCTGCTCGAGCCCGACCGGCGGACCGGCGAGCTCACCACCGTGCTGGTCAACAGCCAGGCCGAGATCCGCGCCGCGGTGGGTGACGGCTCGGCGTTCGGACTCGAGGTCACCTACATCCAGCAGGAAGCGCCGCTCGGGCTGGCGCACGCGGTCAAGATCAGCGAAGACTTCATGGCGGGCGAGCCGTTCGTGATGTACCTCGGCGACAACCTGATTCGCGACGGCATCCGCATGTTCGTGCGCGAGTTCGAGAGCGAGAAGCCGAACGCGCAGATCCTGCTCGCGCACGTCAAGACTCCGCAGCATTTCGGCGTGGCGGAGCTGAATGGCGACCGGGTCGTGAGGCTCGAGGAGAAGCCGCAGCATCCGAAGAGCGATCTGGCGCTGGTCGGCGTGTACCTGTTCGACCGCACCGTGTTCGACGCCGTGCGCGCGATCCAGCCGAGCCGTCGCGGCGAGCTCGAGATCACGGACGCGATCCAGAAGCTGATCGACACCGGCAAGCGCGTGAGGTCTCACGTCATCACCGGATGGTGGAAGGACACCGGCAAGGTCTAAGACATGCTCGAGGCGAATCATGTTGTGCTGGCCGGTCAGGAGGCGAAGATCGAAATCGATCTGCCGAAGGATGTCGTGGTGGAGGGCGCGGTCCAGATCGGCGGCGGCACGGTGGTCGAGCGCTCGCATCTGCGGGGACCGCTGATCATCGGCCGCAACGCGGTGATCCGCGACGCCTACGTGGGCCCCTACACCTCGATCGGGGCCGGCTGCCAGGTCGAACACTGCGAGATCGAGAACTCGATCGTGCTCGAGCGCAGCCGGCTGGCCCACATCACGGGCCGCATCGAATCGAGCTTGATCGGTAAGGATGCGGTGGTGTGCGCAAGCGGCACTCGGCCGCGCACGCACCGCCTGATGCTCGGCGATTCGAGCCGCGTGGAGCTGGCGTGAAGGTGCTGGTGACGGGCGCCGGGGGAATGCTGGCCCGGGCCGTGCTGCCGGCGCTCGAATCGACCGGGCACGCGGCGCTCGCTCTCGCGCACGCCGACGCCGACGTCACGAAGATCGGCGCGCTCGATCACGCGCTCAAGACCTTCGCACCGGACTGGATTTTCCACTTCGCGGCGTTCACGCGGGTCGACGACTGCGAGGCCGATCCGGTTCGCGCGCACCTGGTGAACGCGCTGGGCGCGCGCAACGTGGCGCAGGCCGCGGCCGCGAGCGGCGTGGCGCTGCTCTCGATCTCGACCGATTACGTGTTCAACGGCCGTGCGACTCGGCCCTATCGCGAATATGACCCGGTCGATCCACTCTCGGTCTACGGCGCGTCCAAATTGGCGGGTGAGCAGGCGGTGCGGGAGCTGCACGCGCGCCACCTGATTGTTCGCACCTCGTGGCTCTATGGACACGGTGGAGCGAATTTCATCGACACCATCCTGCGCCGGGCGCGCGCCGGGGAATCGCTGCGCGTGGTGGACGATCAGCGCGGCTCGCCGACCTGGACGCGCGATCTCGCGCCCGCGCTGATCCGGCTCGCCGAGCGCGGGCAGTTCGGCACCTGTCACTGCACGAATCGTGGCGACTGCACGTGGTACGACCTCGCGGCTCGCGTTCTTTTGCGCGCGGGAGTCACGGCGCGGCTCGAGCGCACCGACAGCGCGGCGCTGTCGCGGCCCGCTCCGCGGCCTCGCTACTCGGTTCTGAGTCACGAGTTCTTCGAACGGATCTCCGGGCTGACGCTGCCCGAATGGAGCGATGCCGTGGATCGCTATGTGGAATGCGGGGCGTGAAGATCGCGCCCGGACGAAAAGGAGGTCCACACGTGGGTCAGAATCGGGATCGTGGTCCGCTCGAGCGCCACGCTCGCGCGGTGCTGCGCGAGGCGGGGACCGCGATGCGGCGGCTCGAGCCGCGCTGCGCGCGCGCGGTGGCGGAAGCGGCCGAGTCGGCGATCGCGTGCCTCGAATCGGGCGGGACCGTATTCTTCTGCGGCAACGGGGGGAGCGCGGCCGACTCCCAGCATCTGGCCGCCGAACTGGCGGGCCGCTACTTCGTCGATCGTCCGGCGCTGGCCGCGATCGCGCTCACCACGAATTCATCCTCGCTCACGGCGATCGGCAACGACTATGGATTCGACCAGACGTTTTCGCGCCAGCTCGAGGGACTCGGTACGCCGGGCGACGTGCTGGTCGCGATCACGACCAGCGGCGCTTCGGCGAACGTGCGGCGGGCGGTCGAGACCGCACACGCGCTCGGCATGACGGTGATCGGGATGACGGGATCGAAGGGCGCGAGTTTCGCGGCGCTGTGCGACCATGCGCTCGTGACGCCGCACCCCTCGACGCCCCGCATTCAGGAAGGCCACATCACGATGGGCCATGCTCTGTGCGAACTGATCGAGCGCGCCATGTTCCCGCCCCCGCGCGGCGCGGGCGCGGGACGAAAGGGCGCGAGCGTGGCGAATCGGGACGCCGGCGCGGTGAAGCGGCGCCGCGGCGCTGCGATCGGGGGCGGCTGGCTAAAGCGGCGCGGCGGCGCGGCGAAACCGCGCGTGCGCGCTGCGAAAGCGCCGCGCTGATGTTCGCGCTGATCGAAGCTCTGCGTCCGCGGCAGTGGACCAAGAACCTGCTGCTATTTGCGGGGGTGCTGTTCTCGCTCCAGCTTGGGCAGCCTGCGATGCTGGGGCGGGCCGCGGCGGGCTTCCTCTCGTTCTCGTTGCTGGCGGGCGCGGTCTACCTGCTGAACGATCTGCTCGATGCGGACGCCGACCGGCTTCATCCTCGCAAACGCAACCGCCCGATCGCGTCGGGGCGGCTCCCGGCACCGCTCGCGTGGCTGGCGCTGCTGCCGGTGCTCGGCATTTCGGGCGCGATCGCGTGGTGGCTAGGGCGCGGATTCACGAGCGTCGCGGCCATCTACCTGGCGTTCAACCTGGCGTACAGCGCCGGGCTCAAGCGTCAGGTGCTGATCGACGTCTTCGTGGTCGCGATCGGATTCGTGCTGCGTGCGATCGCCGGCGTCGAGCTGCTGCTCCCGGTTTCGCCGGGCACCCAGCTCTCTCCGTGGCTGCTGGTGTGCACGTTTTTCGGTGCTCTGTTCTTGGGACTGGCCAAGCGGCGGCGCGAAATCTCGAACGCGGGAACCGACGCCGGCCAGCAGCGCGCGGTGCTGGAACACTACACGCCCGAGTTGCTCGACGGGTTGCTGCTGGTCTCGGCCGCGGCCAGCCTGATGGGCTACGCGCTCTACACGATCTGGCCCGCCACGGTGGCCAAATTCCACACCGAGGCGCTCCTCTACACGGTGCCGCTGGTGGCGTACGGGATCTTCCGCTACCTGTACCTGGTGCGCTTCTCCGAGAGCACCGAGGATCCCTCGCAGGTGTTGCTCACCGACCGTCCGCTGGGCGTGTGCGTCCTGATGTACGTGGCGGCGGTCGCGATCATCCTGTACCACCCCTGATGTCCCGTCCGCGCCGCGCCGCGCGACCGCGCCGCGTAACGGTCGAAGCCTGCGCCAAGCTCAATCTCGGATTGCGGGTGGGACCGCGACGCGCCGACGGCTACCACGAGATCGCGACGTTCTTCCAGTCCGTGTCGCTCGCCGACACACTGAACGCAGCTCCGGCGCGACGCGGGTTCTCGCTGCGCATCGTCTACGAGGACGCGGCGTTGCGTCGTGCGGTCGGGCAGATTCCGGGCCCTGCCGGGCTGCGCCGCAAGGTCGCTCGGGCGCGGGGCCCTGCCACGCGTTGGGGAGGCCGGTCGATCGGGCCCGCGCTCGAGCGGGTGCCCGCGGGAGCCGGCAATCTCGTGCTGCGCGCCGCGCGGCTCGTCGCGCGCAGCACCGGCCTCGAGCGCGGCACTCGCTTCACGCTCATCAAGCGGATCCCCACGCGGTCGGGACTGGGCGGCGGAAGCGCCGATGCGGCGGCCGCGATCGTTGCACTCGACCGGTTGTTCGCGCTGCGGCTTGGGGGCGCGCGGCGCATGGCGCTGGCCGTCCGGCTCGGGTCGGATGTCCCCTTCGCCCTGCGGGGCGGGACGGCGCTCGGACTGGGTCGCGGCGAACGGCTGATCCCGGTTCGCCTGGCCGCTCCGTTCCGGGCGTTGATTGCCGTTCCCCGATGGCGCGTTTCGACCGCGCGGGCATTCAATCAGATTGATCTCAAAAACTTGGGCTTGACAGGGTGGGCGTCCAACTTAAGATTCGTTCAGAAGTTGACCGCCAGACGCCTGAAACCCGATCGGGCGCTTGGTCTTGGCAACACGATGGAGCGGGCGCTGGGGGCTCGCCGCTCTGATTTTCTCTCGCTGCGCGCACGGCTGCGTGCTGTGGGTATCCGGAACCCCCTCATGACCGGAAGCGGTTCGGCGGTTTTCGGGTTGATCGAATCCAGAACCTCTTTCGCTGAGGTCGCACGCCGTTTCAAGGGAGATGAGCCGCTGTTCGCCGTACGGTCTCTGGGACTCGGACAGCGAGTGGTTTCGCGGTAGTCGCTTGAGCGAGGCAGGGAGGCGGAATGCTCAAGACGTTTCGGAAATGGCTGGTTCCTCTGGCCGCCCCACCGGACCAGCACCACCGCGCAAGGAAGGCTCCGAGGTGAGATTCTCATGATCGAGATCACCGAGGTCAGAATTTCGCTGCGTAACGACGACAAGCTCAAGGCGTTCGTGAGCATCACGCTCAACGATTCGTTCGTGATTCGCGGCCTCAAGATCATTCGCGGTAACTCGGGATTGTTCGTGGCGATGCCGAGTCGCAAGCGTCCGGACGGCCAGCACCAGGACCTCGCCCATCCGATCAACGATCAGACCCGCAAGTATCTGACCGACCGCGTGATGGTCGAGTTCGAGCGGGAACTCGCGAACCCGACCCAGCAGGTGAACGTTCAGGAGACCTCGGCGCGCTAGAACCAGGCGATCGAAGGCCTCGGCGCGCCCCGATGAAGCCACAACGCGGGCGCTTTCACGAAGCCGCGGACCCCATGCGGGGGCGCGGCCCCGGGTTTGACTTTGGCTCGTCCCCCCGGTAGTCTGCCCCGGCTTTTCTGCCGCACATCCGTTCATCTCTGGGCCAGTTGCCATCACCCCGGAAGCCGCGCGAGCGGCCGCCGGACCGTGACGGAAAACCCGTTCTGTTGGTGGGGCGTGGCCAAGCGGTAAGGCACGAGATTTTGGTTCTCGCATCCGGAGGTTCGAATCCTCCCGCCCCAGCCATCTTCAGGGTCCGGAGGATCACGCCGGGTCTGGGGGTTTCGCCGTCGCTTCGAGCGACGGTGTCGTGGTGCATGATGCGCAGTGACGACGCGGTCGTGCGGGGCGCGGGATGGAGTCTCGTCCCTTCGCGCTTCGTGCGGACCGGAACGCAGGCCTGCTGACCGAGGGACCTCGATTGGATCCGCTTCGCGTATTCGCCGGAAACGCCAGCCGCAAGCTGGCGCTGTCGATCTGCGAGAAACTCAAGACGCCGATCGGCGATGTCGACGTTTCGCGCTTCGAGGACGGCGAGGTGTCCGTCCGGTTCAACGAGAACATCCGCGGCAGCGACGTGTTCATCGTGCAGGCCACCGGAGCCCCGGCGGAAAATCTGATGGAGCTGCTGGTGATGCTCGACGCCGCGAAGCGCGCCTCGGCGCGTCGCGTCACGGCGGTGCTGCCCTACTTCGGGTACGCGCGCCAGGATCGCAAAGACCAGCCGCGCGCGCCGATCTCGGCCAAGCTGGTGGCGAACCTGATCACCGTGGCGGGGGCCGACCGGGCGCTGACCATGGATCTGCACAGCGCACAGATCCAAGGGTTCTTCGACATCCCGTTCGATCACCTGTACGCGGCTCCGGTGCTGGTGGACTATTTCTCGCAGAAGAAGATCTCCGACCTGATGGTGGTGGCGCCCGACATCGGGAGCGTGAAGATGGCGCGCGCCTACGCCAAGCGGCTCGGCGCGGAACTGGGGTTGGTGGACAAGCGGCGTCCGCGTCCCGACGCGGTCGAGATCATGAACATCATCGGCGACGTCAGCGGCAAGAACGTCGTGTTGTTCGACGACGTGGTCACCACGGCGCGGACGCTGTGCGAAGCGGCGGTGGCGATCCGATCCTCGGGCGCGCGCGAGATCTATGCGGGGGTGACGCACGGCGTCTTCAGCCCGGATTCGATCGAACGCATCGGCCGATCTCCGATCCGCCAGCTCGTGATCACCGACACCGTGAGCCACGAGAGCATGAAGCTGCCGAACAACATCATCGAGCTGTCCATCGCCGGTCTGCTGGGAGAGGCGGTGCAGCGCATTCACGAGGAACGCTCTCTCAGCACGCTGTTCATCTGAAACCCACGCGGGTGCCGCGCCTTCGGGCGGCGGGGCCGCCGCAAGCTCCGGGAGCGATCCCGGCACCAGGAGGCACTTCCATGTCCGTCATTCCCCTCTCCGGCGCGCGCCGCGAGCGGCTCGGCAAGGGCGGCGCCCGCAAATCGCGGGTGGCCGGTCAGATTCCGGGCGTGCTCTATGGCCACGGTGAGATCCCGATCCCGGTCTCCGTCGGCTCGCGCGAGTTCGATCTCGCGCTGCGCGGCCACCGGGGCGGCAATCCGCTGGTCACCCTGAAGATCGACCAGAGCGAGTACACCGCGCTGATCCGCGACGTGCAGTACGACCCGCTGTCGCGCGACATCCTTCACCTGGATTTCCAGCACATCTCGCTGACCGAGTCGGTCGAAGTCCAGGTCTCGATCCACCTCACCGGCCTGGCGGTCGGGGTCAAGGACGGAGGCGGCATCCTCGAGCACATCCTGCGCTCGGTCGAAGTGCGCTGCCTGCCGACCGCGATCCCGGTCTTGATCGACGTGGACGTCACGGCGCTCGCCGTTGGGGATTCGATTCACGCTCGCGATCTCTCGGTGCCAAACGTCACGATCCTGAGCGATCCCGACGCGACGATCGCGACCGTCGTGGCGCCGACCGTGATCGAGGAGAAGCCGGCCGAGGAAGCCGTGGCCGCCCCGGCCTCGACCGAGCCGGAAGTGATCGCGAAGGGCAAGAAGGAGGAGGAAGGCGAGGAAGGCAAGGACGCCAAAGACAAGACGGACAAGGACAAGAAGGAGAAGAAGTAGCCCGTGCCGCTGGTGGTCGGGCTGGGCAATCCCGGAGCGCGTTACGCGCACACCCGCCACAACGTGGGCTGGCTGGTGCTGGACCGGCTGGCGCGAAAGTGGAGGGCGGATCCGGGCGAGACGACTCCGGGTTACCGCAGCATGCGCGCCGTCCCGGGAGGGCGGTCCGTCGATCTGGTGTGGCCGATGAGCTTCATGAACGCGTCGGGAGAGGCGCTCGAGGAGTGGCGCCGGCGGCACGATTTTGCGTCCAGAGATCTTCTGGTGATTTCGGACGACGTGTATCTGCCGATCGGAACGCTGCGCATCCGGACCGGCGGTTCGAGCGGCGGGCATCGCGGGCTCGAGAGCATCGAGTCGAGCCTCGCGAGCCGGGAGTACGGGCGGCTGCGAATCGGAGTGGGACATCCGGGCGAACCGGAGTTGCGCGAGCACGTGCTGGACGAATTTCAGGAGGACGAACAGGCGACCGTGACGGAAACCCTCGCGCGGGCCGCGGAAGCGGCCGAGTGCTGGGTTCTCGAAGGCGTGACGGCCGCCATGAACCGTTTCAACCGCAGGTTGGAACAGGAGGTTGAGGAGCCGTGACCCGATACGAAACCACGTTCATCCTCGAGCCCGGCCTCGACGAGGTGCGGGTCAACGAGGAAGTCGAACGCGTTTCGGGGTGGATCAAGGATCTGGGCGCCGAGCTGATCGAAGTGCAACGCTGGGGCAAGCGGCGCCTGGCTTACGAGATCAACCGCAAGCGCGATGGCATCTACACGATGTTTCTGTACGGCGGTCCGGGCAGCGTGGTCAAGGAGATCGAACGTCGTCTGCGTCTGAACGAGCAGGTGATGCGCGTGCTCACCGTGCTGCACGTTCCACCGGAGCTCACCCAGCCACAGGTCGATGTCGAAGCGCTGGCGGCGGCCGAAGAGGCCGGAGACGACTAGCGGCGCCGCCCCCCAGGGGGGAGGAAACATGACCGAACTCAAGCTGCCCGAGGTGAACCGGGTGATGCTGAGCGGTCGTCTGACGCGCGATCCCGACCGGCGCTACGCGCCGGACGGAACGCCGGTCACCAGTTTCACGATCGCGTTCCACCGCCGCTACCGCGGCCGGGACGGCAAGATGGCGGAACAAACCGGCTACGTGACGATCGTGGCGTACCAGCGCCTCGCCGAAGTCTGCGGGCAGTACCTGAAGCAGGGCAGCGCGGTGCTGGTCGAGGGAAGGCTTCAAGTGAGGGAGTGGAACGCTCCGCAAGGGGGCGAGGCGCAGAAGCGCCTCGAGATCCGCGGCGAGTCGGTGCACTTCCTGGAGCGCTCGCTGGAGTCGAACCCGCCGGCGGTCCCGCGAGAGGACGAATGAGCCGCGCGGGCCAGGCCGGTGCGACCGCGCGGCCCGCGCACACGACGAGAGACCCGGGATTCACGGGGAGGTGAGAACAGCGACATGGCCAAGGAACGTGAAGGCAAGGGCATCAAGCGCAAGTACTGCAAGCTGTGCATGGAGAAGGTCGGCTTCGTGGATTACAAGGACGAGAAGCGGCTCGGCCGGTTCGTCACGGATCGCGGCAAGATCGTCCCGCGCCGGGTGTCCGGCACCTGCACGCGCCACCAGAAGCAGTTGACGACGGCGATCAAGCGGGCCCGCGTGCTCGCTCTGCTGCCGTTTACCAGTGACTTCTATCGCTGAGCGGGCGCCGCTCTCGCGCGGACGGGCGTGGCTGCGTGCCACGCTGCTGATCGCGCTGCTCGGCTCGTGTGCGTCGCTCACCGCTTCGCCGTGGGGCGTGCTGTGGCTGCTGGTCCCGGTCGCGGTCGCGCTCTCGCTGCTGCTGTCGTGGCGATTCGGCGTCTGGGGCCTCGCGGTCCCGGCCGCGCTAGCGGCGGGCGTGCTGGGCCTGGGGCACACCGCGACCCCGTGGGCGTGGTGGATTCCGACCGCGGCGCTGTGCGGAGTCTGGATGGGGGTGCGGGAAGAGCACGCCGAGGGCGGTTCCGGCTCGCGCGCATGGATGCTGCTCCCGCTGGTGCTGCTGGCGGCCGTGCTGCCCCGCACCGCGCATTACCCGGCGATGATCGCCCATGTCGAGACCGAGATGCGCAGGAGCGATCAGGAGCTGATGCAGATGGTCCGCGAGGGGGGAACCCCGACCGCGCGAGTGGCCGAACTCGAGCACGCGTTCGAAGAGAGCCTGACGACCTGGCAGCGTGCCCTGCCCTACGCGCTGCCCACGCTTCTGTTCCTGTGGATCGCGTTGCTGGTTTACGCGGGGCGCTCGCTCTCGGCCCGGACCGCGGCGGCGTTGCGATGGCCTTCGCTCTCTCGCGGGCGTCTGCGCGAATGGCGGCTGCCGGACGGAGCGCTGTGGACGTTTCTCGCAGGGTTAGCGCTGTTGCTCGGGCCGTGGCCGGCATGGCTCGCTACCGGGTGGACGCTGCTGCTCAATACCGGGATCGGTTTTTGCGTGCAGGGAGTCGCGGTCGTAGAATCGTGGATGCTGGCACGTGGAGTGCCTTCCTCGATCATCGCGCTGACCATGCTTTTCGTGCTCGCGGCCGCGCTGCCGGTCTTCCTGCTCGGCTCGATGGCGGTGGGTTTGAGTGATGTGTGGCTGGATTTCCGGCGCTTGGAACCGGCGCCGGCCGGAAACGGAGAGGAAAACTGATGAACGTCATTCTGCTCGAAGACTTGAAGGGCGTGGGCGCGCGGGGCGCGATGGTCCACGTGAAGCCCGGCTTCGCCCGTAATTTTCTGCTGCCGAAGCGCCTCGCGATTCCGGCCGGCGACCGGGCCACGAACCTGTATCAGGAGCTTCAGCGCCAGGGTCAGGTGAAGGACGACAAGCGCATCACGCTGGCCCGCGCCGAGGCGGCGAAGATCGACGGGGTCGAGGTCAACATTCCGGCCCAGGCCAACGAAGAGGACACGCTGTTCGGGTCGATCACGAGTGCGGACGTGGCGGATGCGCTCGCGAAGGCGGGTCATACCGTCGACAAGCGGCAGATCGAGATCGAGGAGCACATCAAGCAACTCGGCCGCTACGACGCCACCATTCGCTTTCACGCGGGGGTGACCGCGACCGTCCGGATGTGGGTGGTCCGCGCATGATTCGGCACGCACGAATGGCACTCGCCTGCGCGGCACTGATCGCGATGGTCGCGGGCGTGGTGCCCGCTCATGCGGCGGCAGGTGGCGCCGCATCGGGCGGCGCCCCGAAGAAGAACGCAGCGCCGGCGGCCGCGGCGGGGAAGAGCCGCAAGGGCGCGCCCCGGGACACCTCGCGCGTGCTGGTCCGCGTGGGGAACGAGCCCATCACCGTCTCGATGGTGCAGACGCGGATCGACGAGCTGCCCGAACAGTATCGCGCCCAGTACGCGACGCCCGGAGGCCGTCAGCATGTGATCGACCGCATGATCGAAGAAAAGGTCTGGCTCACCACCGCGCTTCGAAACGGCGTAGCGGACCGGCCGAGGATCCAGCAGCAGCTCGAGCAGCAACGCCGCGACCTCCTGATCCGCACCTGGATCAACGAGCAGATGGCGACCAGCCCCGCGCCCTCCGATTCCGAGGCGCGAGTGTTCTACGACTCGCATCCCGCCGACTATCGATCGCCGGCCACCGCGACCCTCCGCCATATCCAGTTCAAGACCGATGCTGAAGCGCGCCGCGTGCTGCCGTTCGCGCGCGATCCGAAGCAGGACTTCGGCAAGCTCGCCGAGAGATACTCGGCCGACACTCTGACGAAAAAGACCGGCGGGACGCTCGGCACCGTGACGCCGGATGGCGTGTTCCCGACGCTCGGCACCCAGAAGGCGCTCGCGGAATCCGTCTTCACGCTGCGCGAAGGCGGCGTGGGCGGTCCCTGGAAATCGGACCGCGGCTGGCACCTGATCAAGGTCGATCAGAAGCGCGAAGCGAGCCCGCGGGCGTTCGAGCAGGCCCGGCCCATGATCGTCCGGCAGCTGAGCGGCCAGCGCTCCCAGGAGTTCTATCGCAAGATGCTCGAGGATGCCCGTCGCAAGGTCGGCATCACTCCCGATTCGGCGGCGATCCGCAGCTTCGTGTCCGCCCGGAGGCCGGCGCGCGAAATGTTCAAGGACGCGCAGGACGCCTCCGGCCCCCAGGCCCGGATCGAGGGCTATCGCCGCGTGGTCGAGGCGTGGCCCCAGAGCGACGTCGCGCCGCAGGCCCAGTTCATGATCGGATTCATCCAGTCGGAAGAACTCAAGAACTACGATGAGGCCGACCAGGCGTTTCGGACGCTGCTCCAGAAATATCCGCAGTCGGAGCTGGCCGCGTCGGCGACCTGGATGATCGAGCACATGCGAACCGAAGAGGCCCCCGCGTTCATCACCCAGCAGGCGGATTCGAGCCAGGCGGCGCCGTCGCCCGCGGCCAGGAACAGCGCGGGATCCCGCAAGCCGGCTTCCTCCGGAAAACCGTGAATGTGGTCGAAGTCCGGGTCCACGGCCTGATCCTCGAGCAGAAGACCCAGCAGAACATCGTCATCCTGCGCGAGATCGAAGGCGAACGCATCCTGCCGATCTGGATCGGCCCCTCCGAGGCCCAGGCGATCCGCCGTTTCCTGGCGGAGGAGTCGTTTCCGCGCCCGCTGACTCACGATTTGATCCAGCTCGTGATCGAGGGATTCAAGGGACGCGTGACGCGGGTGGTGATTGCCGATCTGCGCGAGAGCACGTTTTTCGCGAGCGTCATGATCGAGCGCGAAGGCGATGCGCTGTCGATCGACGCGCGGCCTTCGGATTCGATCGCGATCGCACTGCGGGCGCGGGCGCCGATCTTCGTGAACGAGACGCTGCTCCAGCCGTCTCCCGAGGCGGCGGCCGAAGAGGAAACGCCCGAAGCCGCGCCTCGCGAGCTGAACGAGGAGGAAAAGGCCGAGCAATTGCGCCGGTTCCTCGAGAAGCTGAACCCGGAAGATTTCGGCAAGTTCCAGCTCTAGTCGTCGGCGTCCGGCGGCCCCCACCTCCGCAGCTCCCTCGCGTGCACGCCGCTGGCCTGCCGCGCGTCCGCCCCCTCGGGTCGTGGTCCCGGATTCAGTCCCGCAGGTAGAAGTTGAACGGGAAGCGCGCCACGATCTCGCGCGGGACACCCGCCACTCGATAAGGCCGGATCCGGCACTGGCGCACCGCCGCCACCGCTTCGCGCTCCAGGATCCCTTCGGGATCGCCGCTCTGCACCTGCACCTCGACCACGCGGCCCGCGGTGTCGATCAACGCGAGAATCGAGAAGCGGCCCTCGATGCCGCGCGACTGCGCTTCCGGTGGATAGTGGGGGCGCACCAGACGTTCGAAGATCAGATTCTCGGACTGGATGATCGGCAGGTTCGATGATCTTCGCATCGCGCGCGCCAGCAGATTCTGGGGCGCATCGCCCGGTCCGCTCGGGCCTTCGCCCACGCGTGGCGCGCGCTCGTTCATGCGCGCGCGCCCCGCCCCGCGTCCGCCGCCGCGGTCCGCGCGCGGCAGGTACTCGAGACCGCGCGGCACATCGGCCGAGCCGCGCGATTCGCCCAGGGTCTCGAGTTCGATCCGCCGCACGTAGCGCTCCGGACCCTCGAATCCGAAGTGCTCGGGATCGCTCATCAGCTGCCGCAGAGCGGTGTGCTCGCTGATCAGGAGCAGGGCGAGCAGGCCGAGTGCGACCGAGATCGTGATGGCCGAGAGTCGCGTCTCGAATCGCGCGCGTTCGGCGAAGTACTGCTGCGAACCATGAGTCATGCGGGTTCCGCGGGGGCGGTGGGCCGCGCGGGGCTTCAGCGGCCGGTGGGCCCGGTCGAAAGCAAGACGCCCCGCTCGGATTCTAGCAGAACGCGCCGGATCCGCCGCTCTCCGATCGCGATCTCGAGCTCGATCGGCCCGGGTTCGGTGCGGAAAAAGCGCGCGCGGCCGAGCGCGTCGGTCTCGAGCACCAGGACGCCGCCGAGCGTGATCGCCGCGCCCGCCACCGGGCGCCCCAGGGGATCCTCCACCTCGAGCGAGTCGGCGGCCCACGCCGCGTCGGCCCCCCATTCGCGCGCCAGGGCGACGAACAGCGCGTAGGCTTCGGCGCGCAGCGCGCCCGCCGAGAGCAGCCGCTCTTCGGAACCGGCTTGATCGACGCGTGCCGGGGACGCGTAGAGCGCCGGGCACGAGGTCTGCTGGAGCGGGTACTGCGCGTCCTCCATCACACGCGGCACCTCGAGCCCCAGCGATTCGAACGTCGCCGCCGTGCGGTTCGCCCATGCGAGACCGGCCGGGCTCGAGAAGTAATGGCCCAGCATCGGCGGCTCGGGCGCGTGGCCGATGCGCAGGAAGCGCTCGGCGTGGAACGCTTCGCTGATCTGAACGCGCTCGACGTCGGAGAGCGCGTAGTCGCCGTCGCGTGTGAGTTTCACGTCGGCGCCGGCCGCGTAGAGGAAACCGGCCAGCGCACGCGCCACTTCGAGGTTGAGCGAGGCAGCGCGCGTGCCGCTCGCTCCCTCGCCCGCAGCATCGTCGCCGCCGCCCGCGGGATCAATTACGATCCGGCGTCCATGCAGCGCGCCGCCCGCGATCGCGACGAAGCGCGGCGGCCAGCCGGGCGCCGCGGCCGGGACCGGGACGAAGCCCTCGAGTTCGCTCGAGTCATGCGGCGCGAGGATCGCGTCGTGCGCCGTTGGCCATGCGCGATAGCCCGCGAGGCGTGGAACGTGCGCCTTGCCGCTCGAGTCGCTCCACAGCCGGAGAAATCCATCCGCGTTGATCCAGCTCAGCGTGGGATCGTCACCCAGGGTGCCCGGGGCCGCGCGCAGCACGGTGTCGCCGGGCATCGCGATCGCAAAGCCGGCGCGAATCGGATTCGCGTATCCCGCGGGGACACTGGTCGTGATGCTGGCTCTCACGGGATCCACCAGCGGAACGCCGAACTCGCCGCGAGGCGTGGGCCAGAGCGCCGCCTCGATCTTCAACTCCGGAACTGGATGACGCGGGCGGAAGCGCGGCCATTCACGCACGCGAAAATAGAGCCAGCCCTCGCCGCGCGCGAGCACCAGCTGCGTGTCTGCCGGGAAGACGCGGATGGTGCCCACGTCCCGCACGCGCACGCGAACCGTGTCGCGATAGACCAGCCCATCCTGATCGAACACGCGGATGCGCATCCCGAGCGGCTGATCTCCGGTCCAGATCACCTGATCGGGATATTCAGCGCTGACGCGCATCGGGGCGTTGACGATGCGAAAGCGCGTGACGCGTGCCCGCGATGCGCCTTCGCCGGCCAGTCGCGCCGACAGCCAGGCCTCGTGCGGTCCGACCGGGAGCGCGCGTGACGCCGCCCAGAAGATCGAATCCCCGATCAACGAGTACGGAAGCGCGGCGCCATCCAGCGTCAACCGGGCCGAATCGAAACTTCCCTTTACGCGCGCGGCGACCACCGGATGGGCCCCGCCCAATGCCGTGTCGGATCGCGAATACCCGGCCGCGTACACCCACACCGTGTCGATCACCGGCACGCGGCGCGAGAAATATCTCGCCAGCCCGAGGAAGATCGCCTCGGCTTCGAGCCGGCGCTTCTCGGAGAGCGCCAGTTTCGATTCGACGTCAGGATTCGTCAGGTAGCTCGACTCGGTGAGCAGCGCGGGCGCCTGGCTGCTGCGCAGCACGAAATAATTGCCGGGCAGGATGCGGTGCTTCTCGATGCCGAGGTTTCGCACCAGGTAGCGGTGCACGTTGGAGGCCGCGTCGAGCGAGGGCCCGTCGTCGCCGAGCTTGTAATAGGTCTGCGTCTCGTTGACGTCGTGGGCTCCGCGCGCATCGGCGTTGTGATGGATCGAGAGGAACAGGTCGGGATGAAACGCGTTCGCGAGCCGCACGCGCTCGGCGAGATCGAAGCGCAGCGAGCTGTCGGCGGGAGAGACAAAATCGCGATCGGTATCGCGCGTCATGAACACGTTCGCTCCGTGCGCGAGGAGCAGAGCGCGCAGCTCGAACGCGACGCCAAGATTGACCTGGGCCTCGGTCAGGCCGTTGACGCCGATCGCGCCTCGAAAGAGTCCACCGTGCCCGGGATCGATCGCGATCCTGCGGCCGGCGAGCCGCGACGCATCCACCGAGGCCAGCTCGTCCAGGCGATGCTCGTAGCCGGGGCGGGGACGGGGTAGCCGGGCGGGAGGGGGAGCGGTGACGTGCGCGCAGCCCGCGAGCAGCAGGGCGAGCGCAACGAACCGGGCCGGGGAGGCGCGCCGGGCCGCGCGAGGCGTCCGTGCGCTCGCGTTCGCTCTCATGTCCGGGCACTCTAGCATCCGCTTCGGACGGGCGGCAACATTCGTCCCCAGAATCATTTGGCTTGCCTGATTGAGCGCGGGCGTGCTACGTCTCTCGGCCGGATGCGCGCGGGTCGGGCCCCCTCCAGCAGCCCGTTGCGCGCACCCGGGGTGGCCCGCGATCCGGGCGCCGCCTGCTCATTCTTGACCACCGACAGGAGATCCACATGACGTCACGGACACTTCTTCGCCTGAGCGTCGTCGCGGTGCTCGCCTCAGGCCTGATCTCCGCCGGATGCGGCGGCAGCGCCTCGAAGGACGAACTCGTGATTGGCGAGTACGGCTCGCTGACCGGCAACGACGCGACATTCGGCCAGTCCACCAAGAACGGCGTCGAGGTGGCGCTCGAAGAACTGACCGCGCAGAAGCAGGGCAAGATCGGCGGCCTCCCGGTGCGCGTGCAGGTCGAGGACGACCAGAGCAAGGCCGAAGAAGCGGCGACCGTGGTGCAGAAGCTTATCAATCAGGATCGCGCGATCGCAGTGCTGGGCGAGGTGGCGAGCTCCCGGAGCCTGGCGGGGGGACCGATCTGCCAGAACGCGGGGGTGCCGATGATCTCGCCCTCATCGACCAATCCCCGGGTGACCCAGGTCGGCGACTACATCTTCCGCATGTGCTTCCTCGACCAGTTCCAGGGCACAGTGATGGCGCGCTTCACCGCCCAGAACCTCAAGCTCCGCAAGGTCGCGATTCTCAAGGATTCGAAGAACGACTACAGCGTGGGCCTCGCGCGGTTCTTCACCGAGGCCTTCACCGGGCTCGGCGGCAGCATCGTGACCGAGCAGGCGTACCAGTCGGGAGACAACGATTTCCGCGCCCAGTTGACCGCGATCAAGGCCAAGAATCCCGAGGCAATCGTGGTGCCCGGCTACTACACCGAGGCGGGGCTGATCGCCCGCCAGGCCCGCGAGCTGGGGCTCAAGCAGCCTCTGATCGGCGGCGACGGTTGGGAGAGCGAGAAGCTGATCGAGATCGGCGGCGACGCGCTGAACGGCTGCGTCTACACGAATCACTGGGCGCTCGACCTCCAGGAGCCGCGGCTGCAGGCCTTCCTCAAGACCTATCGCGACAAGTACCAGGGTGATCCCGACGCGATCGGCGGCCTGGCGTACGATGCGGCGAACGTCCTGTTCGGTGCGCTCGAGAAGCTCGCCGAGCAGGATCCGCAGACGTTCAAGGGGCTGGCTTCTTCGAAAGCCGGCAGCGACGCGCGCAAGGCGGCCGAGAAGAGGCTGCGCGATCTGATCGCCACCACCACCAGCTACCCGGGTGTGACCGGAACCATCACGCTGGACGAAAACCGCAACGCCTCCAAGCCGGCGGTCGTGATCGAGATCAAGGGCGGAAAGAAGACCTACAACTCGTCGTTCAATCCCTGATCCCGTGTCGGAGTTCCTGCAACAGCTGGTCAACGGGGTGACGTGGGGAAGCGTGTACGCCCTGATCGCGCTGGGCTACACCATGGTGTACGGCATCCTGCGACTGATCAATTTCGCCCATGGTGACGTGTACATGCTGGGCGCGTTCTTCGGGTTCTTCGCCGCGCGTTTCCTGAACGCGGCGCGGGACCCGAGCCCGTTCAAGGCGCTGCTGGTGCTGCTGTCCGCCATGGTGGCATGCGGCATCATCGGGATCGTGATGGAGCGCGCCGCGTACAAGCCGGTGCGCCGCTCCTCGCGCCTCGCGGCGCTCATCACCGCGATCGGCGTCTCGCTGCTGCTCGAGAACGGCGGCATCCTGCTGTTCGGCCCCGATCCCAAGTTCTTCCCGCAGATCATCCCGGCCCGGAACATCGCGCTGGGGATGGGCGTCACGATCTCGAACCAGCAGATACTGATCCTCTCCGTCTCGCTGGTGCTGATGTTCGCGTTGCGCTTCATCGTGCTCCACACCCGCACCGGCAAGGCGATGCAGGCGGTGTCGTACAATCCGATGGCGGCCGCGCTGATGGGGATCTCGGTGGATCGCATCGTCACCTTCACGTTCATGCTCGGCTCGATGCTGGCCGCGGCAGCCGGCGTGCTGGTGGCGCTGCAGAATCCCAAGATCGAGCCGCTGATGGGCATCATGCCGGGGCTCAAGGCGTTCGTGGCCGCGGTGCTGGGCGGGATCGGCAACATTCCGGGAGCGGTGCTGGGCGGCCTGGTGATGGGCATCGCCGAGGTGCTGGTGGTGGGTTACGTGTCGCCGACCTACCGCGACGCCATCGCGTTCGTGCTGCTGATCGTCATCCTGCTGGTGCGGCCGGCCGGCATCCTCGGCAGGAACGTGGCTGAGAAGGTGTGACGTGAAGCAGCTGGCCGGCCTCGCGCTCATCCTGGGGGTGCTCGGCATTCTCAATTTCGTGCTCCCGCAGGCGCTCAATCCCTACTTCATGCGCGTGCTGATGCTGTGCGGAATCAGCGTGGTGCTGGCGGTCTCGCTCAATCTGATCAACGGCTTCACCGGCCAGTTCTCGATCGGACACGCCGGATTCATGGCGGTGGGCGCGTACGGCTCGGCGATGTTCTCGCTGCACGTGGGCGCGGGCTGGGTCAGGACGCTGGAGTCCGCGGGCGCGCCCGAGGCGGCGGCCCAGGGCCTCGCGTTGCTGGTGGCGCTGATGGTGGGCAGTGTGCTGGCTGCGATCGCCGGGTACCTGGTGGGTCTGCCGTCGCTGCGGCTGCGCGGGGATTACCTGGCGATCGTCACGCTCGGATTCGGAGAAATCATCCGCGTCATCATCACGAACGTGGATGCGGTCGGCGCGGCGCGCGGCCTCCCGGGAATCCCGGGCTGGGCCAATTTCTTCTGGGTGGGCCTCGCGGTGGTCGCGGTGGTGGTGGTCTCGCGGCGCCTGGCGAACAGCACCCACGGGCGCGCGCTGTTCGCGATCCGCGACGACGAGATCGCGGCCGAGGCGCTGGGCGTCGACACCACCCGTTACAAGGTGCTGGCGTTCGTGATCAGCTCGTTCTTCGCGGGGCTCGCGGGAGGACTGTTCGCGCACTACAACGCCTACCTTCACCCCAACTCGTTCACGTTCCTCAAGAGCATTGAAGTGATCGCGATGGTGGTGCTGGGCGGCCTCGGGAGCATCTCGGGCTCGATCCTCGCCGCGATCCTGCTGACCGTGCTGCCCGAAGCGCTGCGCTCGGCGCAGGAGCTGCGCATGGTGATCTATTCGCTGATGCTGATCGTGCTCATGATCACACGGCCGGGCGGACTGCTCGGGAACCGGGAGATCAGCCTCGATTTCCTGCGCCGCCGCCGCTCCGCGGGGCGCGCATGAATCCCGACGTGCTGCTCGAGGTCGATCGCGTCACGATGCAATTCGGCGGCTTGAAGGCGGTCGCGGACCTCCAGCTCGAGATCGGCCGCGGCGAGCTGGTCGGGCTGATCGGTCCCAACGGCGCCGGCAAGACCACGGTGTTCAACTTCGTCACCGGCGTCTATGCGCCGACCGTGGGCCGCGTGCTGTTCGAGGGCCGCGCGATCCAGGGGCTCCGCCCCCACGCGATCGCGAAGCGCGGCGTAACGCGAACCTTCCAGAACATCCGGCTGTTCGCCTCGCGCTGCTGCCGCGACAACGTGCTGATCGCCGCGCACCACCACGCCACCGCCGGCCTTTCCGACGCGCTGCTGCGCAACCGGCGCTTCGCGGAGGACGAGCGCGGAATGCGCGACCGGGCCGACGAGCTGCTGGGCGTGATGGGGCTCACCGAGTGGGCCGACACGCGCGCCACCGAATTACCGTACGGCCAGCAGCGCCGGCTCGAGATCGCGCGCGCTCTCGCCGGACGGCCGCGCCTGCTGCTGCTCGATGAGCCAGCGGCCGGGCTCAACCCGCAGGAGAGCGAGCAGCTCATGCGCCTGATCGAGGACGTCCGCCGCCGTTTCGAGCTCACGATCCTGCTGATCGAGCACGACATGAAGGTCGTGATGGGGATCTGCCGGCGCATCGCGGTGCTCGACTACGGAATCAAGATCGCCGAGGGCACGCCCGACCAGATCCGCAGCGATCCGCGCGTGATCGAGGCCTACCTCGGCGAAGAAGTCACGGTCCCCAGGGCGAAGGGGAGCTGAGCGTGCTCGAGGTTCGCGATCTCGACGTCTATTACGGAGCCATCCACGCTCTGAAAGGCGTGAGCGTGCGCGCCGAGTCGGGCGAGATCGTGACGCTGATCGGAGCCAACGGGGCGGGCAAGACCACGCTGCTGCGGACCATCTCGGGCCTGGTGCCTTCGCGCGCCGGCCGCATCACGTTCGAAGGCCGGGACATCACGAAGATGCCGGCGCACGAGATCGTGGGTCTCGGAATTTCTCAAGCGCCTGAGGGCCGCATGGTGTTCGCGAACCTCACGGCCGAAGTGAATCTCGAGCTGGGCGCGTATCTGCGCCGCGATCGCGCCGGGATCCTCGAGGACCGCGAGAGGGTCTACACGCTGTTCCCTCGGCTGAAGGAACGCCGCCGCCAGAGCGCGGGCACCCTTTCGGGCGGCGAGCAGCAGCTGCTCCCGATCGGCCGCGCGCTGCTGTGGCGCCCGCGGCTGGTGCTGCTCGATGAGCCTTCGCTGGGCCTCGCCCCGCTGCTGGTGCGCGAGATCTTCCGCACCATTCACCAGATCAATCGCGGCGGCGTCACCGTGCTGCTGGTCGAGCAGAACGCGCACATGGCGCTCTCGATCGCGAGCCGTGGCTACGTGCTCGAAACCGGACACGTGCGGCTCGAAGACCGTGCCTCAGCCCTGCTCGAAAACCCGGAAGTCAAGAGCGCCTATCTCGGCGGTTGATGTCCCAACCGGGACATTCTGACCCGCCCGTATCCCCGGTATCCGCCGCAGGTCACGCCGCGACAGAGCCGTGCCTTCCCGCAAGCGGGTCCGAGATACTCCCAAAGTGGCAGGCGCCTGACGCCGATACCCAGGCCGAACTTCCCTCCGGCGCCCGCGACGGATCAGGCAGGGCGTCGCCGGGACCGAATCAATTCCACCCGGCCGCAGGCACTCCCCCGGCGCCCGTGAACCGGCTTCGCAGGGTGGCGTCACTCGGAGACCCACGACATGCGGAAAATTTCCTTCTCAGGCCGGGCGCCGACCTGCATTCGGTCCTGTGGGGCGTGATGCGGGGATCGGACCGCACATCTCCCGCCGCTCGTACGGAATCGGCGGCCCCGCTTCAAGCCGGACGTTCGCTCCGCGTCCTCCTCGCCGAGGACAATGTCGTCAATCGTCTTGTCATCACGTCCATGCTCGGCGCCTCCGGCCACGCCTGCACGGAAGTCGTGGACGGCCAGAGCGCCATCGACGCGCTGGCGCGTGAGACATTCAATTTGGTGCTCATGGATGTCGAAATGCCGGGCATCGGCGGATTCGAAGCGACCCGCCTGATCCGCGAGGCTGAAGCTCCGAGCGGGCGCCACGTTCCGATCGTCGCGCTCACCGCCCATGCGATGACCGGCGACAGGGAGAAGTGTCTGGCCGCCGGCATGGACGAATACCTGTCCAAACCGATCCAGCGCCGCGAGCTGCTGGCCCTGATCGACCGCATGTTCCCGGCGGCCGACGACGAATCCGCGCCGATGGCGGCGTAACCGGCGTCCCCCGTCGCCAAGGTGGCCGCCCGCCGGACGTTCGCTTAAGATGGCGCGCATCGTGCGCCGATCGAACCTCCGAAACCTGCCCGCGGTCGAAGCGCTGCTGGGCCACGCCGCCCTGGCGCGCGCGCTCGAGCGGCTTCCGCGCCCGGTGGTGGTCGAAGCGGTGCGGGCCGAACTGGCCGATGCGCGCGCGCGGCTCACGCGCGAAGGCGGGGCCGCGCCCGATCCGGCGGCGCTCGCCGCCCAGGCCGCGCGGCGCGCCGAGCAGGCCGCCCGCCCTCAATTGCGCCGCGTGCTCAACGCGACCGGCGTCGTGCTGCACACGAATCTCGGACGCGCCCCGCTCGCCGAGGTCGCGCGGCGCGCGGTGTCCGACGTGGCGCGCGGTTATTCGAGCCTCGAGTTCGATCTCGACAGCGGACGGCGCGGCGAGCGCGGCCTGGGCGTCGAGCGCTGGCTCACGCTTCTCACCGGCGCCGAGGCGGCGCTGGCGGTCAACAACGGAGCGGGAGCGGTGCTGCTCGCGCTCTCCTCCCTGGCCAGGGGACGCGGCGTGATCGTTTCGCGCGGCGAGCTGGTCGAGATCGGCGGCTCGTTCCGCATTCCCGAGATCCTCGAGAAGAGCGGCGCGCGGCTGATCGAGGTGGGCACCACGAACCGCACGCATCTGCGCGATTACGAGCGGGCGCTGAAGGGCGATGACGTGGCGGCGATCCTGCGCGTTCATCGCAGCAACTTCCGGCTCGACGGTTTCACCGCACAGCCCGATCCGCGAGCGCTGTCGGCGCTGGCAAGAAAGCGCCGCGTTCCGTTCATCGAGGATCTGGGCAGCGGGGCGCTGGTGGATCTGGCGGCGCTCGGGCTCGCGCACGAGCCCACGGTCACCGAGAGTCTCCTGGCGGGAGCGGACGTCGTGACGTGCTCGGGGGACAAGCTGCTGGGCGGCTCTCAGGCCGGGCTGCTGGTGGGCCGCCGCCGGTGGATCGAGAAGCTGCGCAAGGATCCGCTCGCGCGGGCCCTGCGGCTCGACAAGCTGGCGCTCGCCGCGCTCGAAGCGACGCTGCCGCTCTACGCGGACCCGCTCCGCGCGGCGCGGGAGGTTCCGGCGCTCGCGATGCTGGCGATCGGGGAGGACGCGCTCGAAGTGCGGGCGAGACGGCTCGCTACGGCGCTCGAATCGCGGATTTCCGCGCTCACCGTGCGCCTCGTGCGGGGTCCCGGTGAGGTGGGCGGCGGCGCTCTGCCGCTTCACGAACTGCCCGGCTGGGCGGTCGAGGTCAGGCACGCTTCGCTCGATGCGAACGATCTTCAGCGCCTCGCTCGATCGGCCGAGCCGCCGGTGCTCGGCATCATTCGCGGCGGCGCATTCCGCCTCGATCCTCGCGCGCTGAGCGAGGCCGAGCTTGATGAAGCGACCGGGGCTCTGGCCGCGATCTGGAGCTGAGGCCGACCACGCGAGAACCCGCACGGAATCGTTGACCCCCGCGGCCCATGCCGTTACTGTGGCGGGTGGCAGACCGTTCCGAATGCTTCGTGCCGGCTCCGTCCACGCCCCTCGCCAGGGGGGGGCCTCGCGGTCCGCGGCGCCTCCCAGTTCGCGACGGCCGGCCCCAGAGACAGTGCGCATGCATCCTGCTACGACAGCGAAGTCTCGCAAGACGACGAGTTCGGTTGCGCCGCCGCGGTTCGACTCTCCGCGGGCGCCGAACGAAGAGGGGACAGGGATGTTTCTCTACAAGCTCGAACTCCAGGGCTTCAAGTCGTTCGTGGACAAGACCGACGTGCTGTTCAGCGACGGCATCACGGGCGTCATCGGTCCGAACGGGTGCGGCAAGACCAACGTCTCGGACGCCATCCGCTGGGTGATGGGCGAGCAGAGCGCGAAACAGTTGCGCGGCGACTCGATGGAAGACGTGATCTTCAACGGCGCGCCGTCGCGCAAGCCGCTCGGGATGGCCGAGGTCCACCTCACGTTCAAGAACGATCGCGGGCTGCTGCCCACCGAGTTCTCCGAGGTCGCGATCTCGCGGCGCGTGTTCCGTTCCGGCGTGAGCGAGTACTTTCTCAACCAGACGCCGTGCCGGCTCAAGGACATCCGCGACCTGTTCTATGGCACCGGGATGGGGAGCCACGCGTATTCGGTGATCGAGCGGCAGATGGTGGAGAACATCCTCTCGGACAACACCGGCCATCGCCGGTTCCTGTTCGAAGAGGCGGCCGGCATCACGAAATACAAGGCCCGCAAGAAGGAAGCGCTCTCGAAACTGGATGCGACCGAGACCGACCTGACGCGCCTCAACGACATCGTGTTCGAGATCGAGCGCGAGTTGCGTTCTCTCGCGCGCCAGGTCGGCAAGGCCCGCAAGTATCAGCGTCTGCGCGACGAGATCCGGGATCTCGACCTGCAGCTCACAGCCGGACGGGTCGAGGCGCTCAGGAAGCACGAGATCGAAACGCGGGAGCAGTGGCAGGAGGAGGCGGTCCGACGCGAGGGCATCACCGCCGCGCTCGATCAACTCGAGGCGTCGCTCAACGATTCCAAGCTCGCGCTGCTCGAGGTCGAACGCGAGCTCACGACCGCGCAGGGCGGACTGCGCGATCGCGAAGACGCCCGCGCCCGCGCTGAACAGCAGGTTGTGCTGCTGCGCGAGCGGGCCGCCGGACTGCTCCGCCGCGCCGAGGAAGGCGCCGGCGAGGCGGCCCGGTTGCGCGAGCGTCACGCCGAAGTTTCATCCCGCGAGAACGAGGCGGACACGCAGCGCGTGTCGATCCGCGAGCAGCGTGATTCCGCGCAGACCGCGGCCGAGGGTTGCGAAAAATCTCTGAACGAGCTCGAGGGAGAGCTGCGCCAGCGCCGCCGGGTGGCCTCGGATCACAAGCAGCTTTCGCTCGACCTGTTCTCGGCCGAGACCGAGAAGCGCGGGGCGTGCGAGCGCATCCGCGAACGCCAGCACTCGCTCACCGAGCGGCGCGACGCCGCCTCGGCGAGGAGGGCCGAGATCGAAGCGCGGATCGGTGAGCTCACGCGCGTGACCGAGACCGGCCAGGCGGGCGTCCGGGGCCTGGCGGAGGAGCTCGACGAATCGCGGCGACTGCTCGGCGAAACGGATCGCGAGATCGAGTCGCTGGTGGCCTCGAACGCCGCCCATGCCGCGCGTCTTTCGGCCCAGCGCCAGGAGGCCGCGGCCGCCGAGTCACGACTCAATACGTTGCTCGAGCTCAAGCGGAACTTCGATGGCGTCTCGGACGGGGTGAAGGCGCTGCTGCGCGAGAACGATCGCCCGGCCGGAGTGCGCGGCGTGGTGGCCGACGTGCTGGAAGTTCCCGCCCGCTACCTCGACGCGCTCGAGGCCTCGCTCGGCGAGGCGGCCGCGTTCGTGCTGGCCGAGGACCGCGCGGCGGTCGAGCATGCGGTGGAACGCCTGCGCACGCTCGACTCGGGACGCGCCACGGTGCTCGATGTCTCGAGCCTCTCCTCCGCACCGGCGCCGCCGGTTCCGAAGGGGGAGGGCGTGATCGGACGCGCATCCGATCTGGTGCGCTGCGAGGACCGCTTCCGGTCTCTCGCGGAGCGGCTGCTCGGCACCGTGCTGGTGGTCGAGAACCGCGAAGTGGCGGAGCGCCTGGCGCTCGGATCCGAGGGCGGACTCCGGTTCGTGAGCCTGGATGGCGAAGTGTGGGAGCGCGGTCGCGTTCGCGCGGGATCCTCGCGCAACCTGAGCGGCCTGCTGCACCGCGAGACCCAGATCCGTGAACTGAGCGGGCAGATCGCGGAGCAGGCGCTCGCGATCGAGGGTCTGGACCACGAACGCGAATCGCTCGAGGCCGTGCGCGGTCGGCTGCTCGCGAACCGCGCCCTGGCCGAGGCGGGAGTGGACGCGCGGCGTGTCGCGCTCGAAGCGGCCCGCCGCGATCTCGAGGCGGCGGAGCGGGAGAGCCGCTGGTCGGCGGCGGAGGTCGATGAGCGGGGGCGCGAAATCGCCGCGATCGATGCGGAGCTCGACTCGCTCGGCCGCGCGCGGGTTCAGGCCGAGGCGGACCACGCGGAATTCCAGCGACAGCTCGAAGCCGCGCGCGCCCGGCTCACGGATCTGGACGGCGTCGTACGCGCTCTCGAGACGCGCCGGGACGAGGCGGCGCTCGCCGCGCAGGCGTCGCGCGAAAAGCTGCTGCGGCTCTCGCGCGAGCTGGGCGAGTGGGAAAGCCAGTGGGCGCGCGCCGAGCAGACCCGGCGCGAGCTCGAGAGCGGCATCGAGCAGCGCGTGCGCGACGAGGCGGAGGCGCGCTCTCGCGTCGCCGAGATCGAGGCCGAAGTGAACGGACTGTCGTCCGGTCTCACCGGGCTGCTCGAGTCGGAATCCTCCCAGCGCGAGCGCGTGGTCGAACTCCAGAAGCGCATGCTCGCGACCCGCGAGGAGACCCGGGTCGGGGAGGAAGCGGCGCGGCAGAAGCGCTTCGAGCAGACCGAACTGGGCGAGCTTCTCCACCAGCTCGAACTCGACCGAGTGCAGACCCGCGCCGAACTCGACCTGACGTTCGAGCGCCTGCGCACCGAATACGAAATGGACCCGGACGCCTGGAGCCCCGTGGCGCCGCCCGAGGGATTCGACGAGGCCGCCGCTCACCGGCAGCTCGAGGAGCAGCGCGCGCGCTTCAAGGCCATCGGCGTTGTCAACCTGCTGGCGCTCGAGGAGTATTCGAAGAAAAAGGAACGCTGGCAGTTCCTCACCCGGCAGCGCGAGGATCTGAACTCGGCGAGGGCGCAGCTGCTGGAGGCGATCGAGAAGATCAACCTGACCGCCAGCCAGATGTTCAGCGATACGTTTCTCAAGGTGCACGAGCACTTTCGCGTGATCTTCGAGACTCTGTTCGAAGGCGGCGACTGTGAGCTGCGCATGGTGGGGGAGGATCCGCTCGAGTGCGAGATCGAAATCGTGGCGAAGCCCCGCGGCAAGCACCTGCAGAGCATCAGCCTCATGTCGGGCGGCGAGCGCGCGCTCACCGCGATCGCGTTGCTGTTCGCGATCTACCTGGTCAAGCCGTCACCGTTCTGCCTGCTCGACGAAGTCGACGCGCCGCTCGACGACGCGAACGTGGAGCGCTTCCTGAACATGCTGCGGCGCTTCAGCGGGCGCACCCAGTTCGTGGTGATCACGCACAACAAGAAGACGATGGAGGCTGCGCACTGCCTCTACGGCGTGACCATGCAGGAGCTGGGCATCTCGAAGCTGGTGTCGGTGAAGTTCGACGGCGAAGACGCCTCGAAGCGCGCCGAACGCATGCACCCGGCCGAGCTGGCCGGGGCGTCCGCGGGCTGAGCCGGCGCGCGCGACCTTCCAGCCCGAACCGGGCCGCGCGGGAGGTTTCCGAATCGACATTCCTCGCTGCCGGCCCGGATTCCATGACCCGAGCATGAACCTGTGGAGCCGCTTTCGTCAGGGACTCGAGCGCACCCGCGATGCGCTCGCAGAGAGCGTCGGAGGCGCGCTCGGGCTGCGCGGGACCGTGGATGCCGGCACACGTCAGCGGCTCGAAGACGCGCTGATCGCCGCCGATGTCGGGCCCGCGACCGCCGAACGCCTGATTGCGCGCGCCGAGCAGCGCATGCGCGAGGACGACGTGGATCTTGGAACCGGGCTCGAGCGCGAGGCCGCCTCGATGCTGGGCGCGAGCGGGGCCGGTTTCGAGCCCGGAAGCGAACGGCCGTGGGTGATGATGATGGTCGGAGTCAACGGCGTGGGGAAGACCTCGCTGGCCGGCAAGCTGGCCGCGCGCTTCGCGCGCGAGGGCCGGCGCACGCTGCTGATCGCCGCCGACACGTTTCGCGCCGCGGCCACCGAGCAACTCGAGGTCTGGGCGGAGCGCGCCGCGGTCGAGATGGTGCGCGGCCGCGACGGCGTGGATCCGGCCTCCGTGGTGCACGACGGCCTGTCGGCGGCGCTCGCGCGCGCGGTCGAGATCGCGATCATCGACACCGCCGGGCGCCTCCACACGCGCCACAATCTGATGGAGGAACTCGGCAAGGTGCGGCGGGTGTGTGCGCGCGTGGTCCCCGGCGCGCCGCACGACGTGATGCTGGTGCTCGATGCGACGCTCGGTCAGAACGGACTGCAGCAGGCGCGGGAATTCCAGCGCACCACGCCGATCACATGCCTTGCGATCAACAAGCTCGACGGCACGGCGCGCGGAGGCGCGGTGCTCGCGATCGCGGATCAGCTGGGCCTGCCGATCCGAGTGGCGGGACTGGGCGAGGGGATCGACGACTGGGAGCCATTCGACCCCGAGGCGTTCGCGCGCGGCCTGTTCGAATCGCACACCGCCTGACCGAATCGCGCACCGCCCGATCCCATCGCGCAGCGCCCGATGGACCCGCGCGCAGCCTGTTCAAACCGCGCGCGGCCGGATCGCATCGGTCGAAACCGCTCGCTCTCAGCCCGACTTGTGAGTGCTTTTCGATTTCGAGGCCGGCGCCGCGGGCGCGGTCGGAGCGGCCGCGCGCTCCTGCTCTCGGATCGAGCTGCGCTTGGATTCAGGGACCATCTGGCCGCGATAGTTGTAGCCGAACCCCACGAGTTCGGCGCGCCCGGTCGAATGATCCAGCACCACCGTGGGCGCGTCCTTGGATCGTCCGATCAGCCACGCGGTGCGCAGTCCCTTGAAGTCGATGTCCTCGCGCACGATTCCGGTCAGCGGCACCTGGCGCGACACGTAACTGTCGCGATCCTCCTTCGATTCGTCCGAAGTTGTGCTGTCGCCCTTGTCGGCCTCGACCTGGACGTCCTGCCGGATGTGCACGCGCTTGCACAGGTAGGATCCGAGCGCGATGTGCACACTGTCCACCCCGAGCGTGTCGATGTACCACTTGAGATCGCGCTCGACACGGTTGCGCTGTCTGATCGAGGCGGGTGGGCGCCGGCTGATCATCTCGAGCGGCTGTCCCTGGGCGTCGACGTCGTTGATGTTCTTGCGCATGTAGAACTGCATGTGGGGGAACGGCAGGGAATCATCGAACACCGAGTACGACATCAACGTCGCCAGCACCGAGGAGCCGCCGGTTTTTGAGCTGGTCTCGGTCTCGACCCAGAAGCAATCCTCGCCCCAGAATCGCTCTTCTCCGGCGACGCCCACGGTGACGACGTAGTCGTCGACGTGACCCATGGAGGTCTGACCGGTGACGTGATAACGCGTCCAGGTGCCCACCTTGAAGTCCGGACGGCGCCCGTAGTCGATCAGGCCGATGCCGTTGATCTCGAAGCCGCCGGCGAACTGGGCGTGGGCGGGGCCCGCCAGGGCGGAGGCCAGCATCACCGCGGCAGTCAGCAGGATGGCACGTCGCATGCTGGGTACCCCGAATGTACGGGCGCGCCGCGGGGCGCGCCACCAAGTGGATCGTGGGTGAAGAGGACCATTATCGCAGAGCCCCGCCGCTCCTCCAAATGTCGCCCCGCTGCCATCGTTGCCGCCTCGTGAACCCTGTCATGACCGATAGCGCCGAACCACTCATCGATCCTGTTCCTCTGTCGAGTCCGGCCTCACTCCGGCTGCGTCCGCGCGAGAAACTTCGCGAGCGCGGCGCGGGGGCGCTCACCGATGCCGAGCTGCTCGCGCTGGTCATCGGCTCCGGGTGCGCCGGCCGCACCGCCCTGCGCACCGCGAGGCGACTCAGCCGGCATCCGCCGGCCGAACTCGCGGCCTGGACGGGTGCGCGATGGTCGCGCGTTCCGGGCATCGGTCCCGCGCGCGCCGCGGCGCTGGCGGCGGTCTTCGAGCTCGGTCGCCGCGCGCTGGAGCGACCCGCGCATTCCCAGCCCATTCGAGGCCCCGACGACGTGCTGGCGCACGTGCGCGACCTGTTCCGGGCGCGCAAGGAGCACTTTGTGGTGCTGCTGCTCAACGCGCGTCACGAAATGCAGGCGCGTGAAACGGTCTCGATCGGCAGCCTCAATGCGTCGATCGTTCATCCGCGCGAGGTGTTTCTGCCGGCCATCGTCCACAGCGCGGCGAGTGTGGTGCTGGTGCACAATCACCCGAGCGGTGATCCCGAACCCAGCGAAGAAGACCTGAGCATCACGCGCCGGCTGGTGCAGGTGGGCGAGCTGGTGGGGATCGGCGTGCTGGACCATGTGATCGTGGCCTCCCGGGGGCTGGTAAGCCTGCGCTCGCGGCAACTGCTCTAGCCCCGATCCGCGCAGCCGGGGTTACGCGATCTGGACTCCGACCATCAAAGAAAAAGCCGCCCTGTCCAGGCGGCGTTCGACGTCGAAAACGCACATCCACAGCTACCGGAGACATCCACAACATGTGGCGGGGCCCCGGAAAGCGCAAGGGCCGCGACGAAGATTTCTCGAGCCGCCCGATTTCGACCTGCTAACGAAAGTGCTCACAGATCGTTAGCGGATTGGTGCCGGGCGGAGATCGGGGTAGCTCCCGGCAGCCACGACCCCAAAAACAGGATCGCAAAAAGTTTTGGCACATGGGACACTGCTTGGTGATCGGGTTCAGGATGAACCCGGATGGGTTTCGCCAGGCAGGACAGTCGCATGGTCTGGCGGAGAGGATTCAACGCCTGCCATGACCCGGCCACTCAGGGAGGAGGAGCCGATGGTTCGAACCCACACCGTTGAGCGTCCGGACGCGCTCCGGAAGCCAGGACCCGAATCGACCCCGCCCGAATCCCGGCATGAGTTGCGGCCGTGGCGTTCGCCGAACGCGCCTCCTCACCCTGATTCGAAGAGCGTGCTTCTGGTCGAAGACGATGACCTGGTGCGCGGCGTCGTGATCGAGTGGTTGGTGCGCGCGGGCTACGAGGTATTCCCCGCCGCCGCGCCCGATGCGGCATTTCGCCTGATCGAAGAGAAAAACCTGTCCATCGACCTCGTGGTCACGGACACCGTGATGCCCGGAATGAGCGGGCCCGAGATGATCGAACGCCTGCGTGCGCACGATGAATCCCTGCGCGTTCTCTACATGTCGGGTTACCTGCGGTCGGAATCGACCCGCCGCGACCGGCTCGGGCCGGCCGCCGGATTCATCGAAAAGCCGTTCACTGCCGAGGCTCTCCTCACGCGGGTGCGCGAGTTGCTTGGCGAGCCGTCCGCGAATCCGGCCTAGGCTCTGTTTGAGAACGGTCGCAAGTCGTAGACTGCCCGCAGCCCGCTACGGATGGCGGGTCTGGGAGGGCACAACGGATGCGCCGTTACGAACTCACGGATGAAGAATGGGCGGTCATCGAACCTCTGCTGCCACCG
>JACOSU010000169.1 GCA_016178685.1 Candidatus Eiseniibacteriota bacterium
CCGCCCCCGACTTCTCGGTGACCTGCACGTTATTGTACGGATCCCACTCGAACAGCGGGGTTTCGGCCGCGACCTTCTGGGCGTCGTGGATGAACACGTGGGCGCCGTAGGGAACCTTGTAACGCTGCCGCACGCGCCCCTTGGTGTCCGCGAGCTCGACCTCGCCGGTGTGGCCCACGCACACGTGGAATCCATCCGCGTGCGCCACGGTATCGAGCGCGACGAACTTGACCACGCCCGCGTCCTTGGCGGCCACGCTGGACTGCTCGACGATGCGGCTCGCGGTGCCGCCGATGTGGAACGTGCGCAGCGTGAGCTGCGTGCCCGGCTCGCCGATCGACTGCGCGGCGATCACGCCGGTGGCCTCCCCCAGATCCACCGGACGGCCGGTCGCGAGATTGCGGCCGTAGCACTTCGCGCAAACGCCGCGCCGCGCGTCGCATGTTAGCACCGAACGGATGCGGATCTTGTCGAGCCCGGCCTTGGCCGCCTCGTCAATCCGCGCCGCGATCTCCTCGTCGATCATCTGGCCGGCCTCGACGATGGTCTCGTTCGAGATCGGGTGAACGACGTCCTCGGCCGCCACGCGTCCCAGCGCGCGGTCGGCGATCGGCTCGATGATGTCTTCGCCGTCCTTGAGCGCTCCGACCGAGAGGCCGCGGATCGTCCCGCAGTCCGGCTCGTTGATGATGACGTCCTGCGCCACGTCCACCAGGCGGCGCGTGAGATAGCCGGCGTCGGCGGTCTTGAGGGCGGTGTCGGCGAGTCCCTTGCGGGCGCCGTGCGTCGAGATGAAGTACTCGAGCACCGACAGCCCTTCCTTGAAGTTGTGCGTGACCGGCGACTCGATGATCTCACCGAGACCGCCCGTGATCTTCTTCTGCGGCTTCGCCATCAGACCTCGCATGCCGGCCAGCTGGCGCACCTGCTCGCGGTTACCGCGCGAGCCGGAGTCGGCCATCATGAAGATCGGGTTGAAGCCGCCGAGATCCTGCGACAGGCCATCGAACGTGACCTGCTCCACCTCGGTGGTGGCGTGGGTCCAGGTATCGATCACCTTGCTGTAGCGCTCGCTGTCGGTGATGACGCCGCTGCGGTAGTTGCCGTTGATGCGCTCGACCTCGTGCTGCGCCTCCGCGATGATGGCGTGCTTCTCGGGCGGAATCCGCACGTCGTCGATGCCGACCGTGAACCCCGCCTGGGTCGCGTACTTGAATCCCAGGTTCTTGAGGTCGTCGAGCAGGTCCGACGTGATCTCGGAACCGAGCAGCCGGTAGCAGTCGCCCACCAGCCGCTCGAGGCTTTTCTTTTCCATGCTCTTGTTGATGAAACCGAGCTCCTTCGGGACCACTTCGTTGAACAGCACGCGGCCCGCGGTCGTGATCACGAACGGAGCGGCGTCCGGCTCGAGCAGGCTCAGGCTTCCGGTACGCACCGCGATGCGGCCGTGCAGGTTGATCTCGGCGTTGTCGTAGGCGGCGCGCACCTCGGCCGGGCTGTAGAACGAGCGCAGCCGCCGCGCGTCGCCGGCCTTCACGTGCTTGCCGGCGCGTGGATTGACGATCTCGCCGCGCGGCTTGGTCAGGTAGTGGCAGCCCAGCACGATGTCCTGGTTCGGCGTGGCGAGCGGTCGCCCGTTGGCCGGCGACAGGATGTTGTTCGTGGACAGCATCAGCAGGCTGGTCTCGATCTGCGCTTCGAACGACAGCGGGACGTGGACCGCCATCTGGTCGCCGTCGAAGTCCGCGTTGAACGCCTGGCACACCATCGGGTGGATGCGGATCGCCTTGCCCTCGACCAGCACCGGCTCGAAGCCCTGGATGCCGAGCCGGTGGAGCGTCGGCGCGCGGTTGAGCAGCACCGGGTGGTTCTCGATGATCTCGCCCAGGATGTCCCACACCTCGGGCTTCTCGCGTTCGACCAGCCGCTTCGCGCTCTTCACGGTCTGGACGTAGCCGCGGTCTTCGAGCTTGCGGATGATGAACTGCTTGAACAACTCGAGCGCCATGTTCTTCGGCAGACCGCACTGGTTGAGCTTGAGCTCCGGGCCGACCACGATCACCGAACGGCCCGAGTAATCGACGCGCTTGCCGAGCAGGTTCTGGCGGAAGCGGCCCTGCTTGCCCTTCAGCATGTCGCTGAGCGACTTGAGCGGGCGGTTGCCCTGACCGCGCACGGCGCGGCTGCGGCGGCCGTTGTCGAACAGCGCGTCCACCGCCTCCTGCAGCATGCGCTTCTCGTTGCGCAGGATCACTTCGGGAGCCTTGATGTCCATCAGCTTCTTGAGCCGGTTGTTGCGGTTGATCACGCGCCGGTACAGATCGTTGAGGTCCGAGGTCGCGAACCGGCCGCCCTCGAGCGGCACCAGCGGGCGCAGATCGGGCGGCAGCACGGGGATCGTGGCGAGGATCATCCACTCCGGCCGGTTGCCGCTGTGGCGGAACGCCTCGACGATGCGCAGGCGCTTGAGCTGCTCCTTCTTGCGCTGCACCGACGTCTCCATCTTGGCCTGCGCGCGCAGGTCGGTGGAAAGCTCCTCCAGGTCGAGCTCCGAGAGCAGATCACGGATCGCCTCGGCGCCCATCTTGGCCTTGAGCCCCGAGTCGGGCTGCTCGTCCATCACTTCGTTGTACTGATCCTCGCTGATGATCTCGCGCTTCTTGAAGCCGGTGTTGCCCGGCTCGATCACCACGTAGGACTCGTAGTAGAGGATGCGCTCCAGGTCACGGATGCTCATGTTGAGCAGGTGGCCGATGCGCGACGGCACGCCCTTGAAGAACCAGATGTGCGACACCGGCACCGCGAGCTCGATGTGGCCGAGCCGCTCGCGGCGCACCTTGGCCTGGGTGACCTCGACGCCACAGCGGTCGCAGATCACGCCGCGGTAGCGAATGCGCTTGTACTTTCCGCAGTTGCACTCCCAGTCCTTGACCGGGCCGAAGATCTTCTCGCAGAACAGCCCGTCTTTCTCGGGCTTGAACGAGCGGTAGTTGATGGTCTCGGGCTTGGTGACTTCGCCGTGCGACCAGCTGCGGATCACGTCGGGCGAGGCCAGCCGGATCCGGATCGAGTTGAACGCCGCGCGGCGGCGCGGCTCCCGATCGTCGAGACGGCTCAGGCCCAATTTACCCGCGGTCATTCCCAGCGGCGACTGCAGATCCGTTTCCTGAATCATTCCACTCTCCTTCGTCCGAGCCGGAAGTCCCGGGCCTCAGACCGCGATCGCGGCGAGGGCGGGAACGGGCAGAAGTCGGTCACACTTCTTCGAACTGCACATCCAGGCACAGACTCTGCAGTTCCTTCACGAGCACGTTGAACGACTCCGGCACGCCCGGTTCGGGCGGGTTCTCACCCTTGACGATCGCCTCGTAGATGCGCGACCGCCCGGCGACATCGTCGCTCTTCACGGTCAGCAGCTCCTGCAGCGTGTACGCGGCTCCGTACGCTTCGAGCGCCCACACTTCCATTTCGCCGAAGCGCTGGCCGCCGAACTGCGCCTTGCCTCCCAGCGGCTGCTGGGTGACGAGCGAGTACGGACCGGTCGAGCGCGCATGGATCTTGTCATCCACGAGGTGGCTGAGCTTGAGCATGTAGATGTATCCGACGCACACCCGCTGATCGAACGGATCGCCGGTGCGGCCGTCGCGCAGAACTTCCTTGCCGTCTTCCGGCAGGCCGGCGGCGCGCAGCTCCGACTTGATCTCGTCCACGGTGGCCCCGGCGAACACCGGCGTGGCGCAGTTGTAGCCGAGCGCGTGCGCGGCCCAACCCAGGTGCGTCTCGAGCACCTGCCCGATGTTCATTCGGGAAGGCACGCCGAGCGGGTTCAGCACGATCTCGATCGGGACGCCGTTCGGCAGATACGGCAGGTCCTCCTCGGCCAGGATCTTGGCGACCACGCCCTTGTTGCCGTGGCGGCCGGCCATCTTGTCTCCCACCGACAGCTTGCGCTTCTTCGCGATGTACACCTTCACGAGTTTGACCACGCCGGGCGGCAGCTCGTCGCCGCGCGTGACCTTCTCGATTTCCTTCTCGAGCTCCTTCTCGCAGCGCGTGAACGCCGACTGCGCGCCCTCCATCGCCGCCCAGAAGCGCTCGTTGAGCCTGGCGTCCTCGGTCACCGGCGTGCCCCACGCCAGATCGTCGAAGTCGATGCTCTCGAGGAAATCGGGTGAGAACTTGCGGCCCTTGCGCGCCAGCAGCTCGCTGGCCGAGGCGCTGCGCATCACGTTCACGAGCTGGTCCGCGAGGATTTCGGACACGCTCGACAGCCGGACGTCGGCGATCCGCTCGCGCTCCTTCTTGCTCTCGCGGCGCAGCTTCTCGATCTTCTTCTTCTCCTGCACCTTGGTGCCCTCGTCC
>JACOSU010000179.1 GCA_016178685.1 Candidatus Eiseniibacteriota bacterium
CTTGGGGCTCGACGTCCTCCGGTGTTACGGGGGCTCTCTCATAGCCGGTTTCGAAGCGCCCGACACCCGCTCCGCATCAAGCGTCGCGCACTTCGCGCCGGAATCCGCAGATGGACTCAATCGCCGGCCCTCGCGCCGGCGTGACCGGCGGCCTCCCCGGCCGCCGATAGAGGCTGGGATGACCGAGATCGTGCAGGTTGCCCTGCGTGGGTCGCGCAAGGAGTTTTTCCTCAATTCCAGAACGCTGTGGCTGCGGCTGCGGGACATCGTGATCGTGCAGGGTGAGCACGGAGAGAGCTCCGGCGCCGTATTTCTCAAGGACCCGACGCTGATCGCGCTCAAGCGCCCCGGCAACGTCACGCACGAGATCATCCGCAAGGCGACCGAAGAGGATCTCGACGAGATCGATCATCTGGCCGCGAAAGAGAAGGACGCGCTCGAATACTGCAAGCAGCGCATCGAGCTCCGCGAGCTGAAGATGGACCTGTCCGAGGTCGAGGCGGCGTTCAGCGGTTCTCGCATCACGTTCTTCTTCTCGGCCGACCATCGCGTGGACTTTCGTGATCTGGTGCGCGATCTGGCCGCCCGGTTCCAGTGCCGCATCGAACTGCGCCAGATCGGCGTGCGTGACCACGCCAAGCGCCTCAACGGTTGCGGCCCGTGCGGGCGCGCGTTCTGCTGCTCGACCTGGCTCAAGGATTTTCATCCGGTCACGCTGCGCATGGCGCGCGAGCAGCAACTCTCGCTCATCCCCGGCAAGATCTCGGGCGTCTGTGGGCGGTTGATGTGCTGCCTCGCGTACGAGCTGGCGCAATATCGCGACAGCGCCGAGCGTCTGCCGCCGGTCGGCGCGCAGCTCAAGACCGGCCAGGGCATCTGCACCGTCACGCGCACCGAAGTGCACCGGGAGGCGGTGTGGGTGAGGGACGACGAGGGTGGCGAACATCGGATCGCGTACGCCGACCTGCCGCCCGGGCCCTACCACCAGTGCGGCGATTGCAACTGCGGCAAGAAACCCAAGAAGGGCGAAGACGGCGGAGATGATCCGCGGCGCGGAAACCACGAGCCGCGCGGGGGCGAGCCGGGCGGGGACAGCGGCCTGGACGTCACGCCCCCCGACATTTCGTAGCGCCGGCGCGCATCGGCGCGCTGAACAGGAATTTCTGCCCGTCTGCCGAAGGAATCCAGCGCGAGATCTGCAGGCCCCGCCGTTACGAGCGGCGAATGGTGTGTTCCTCAAGGGTTGATCTCCCGCGGCCGGTTCTTCGCGCCGGCCGCGGTTACGACGGCCATGGGCTTCGCGCCCGCGTCATCACGGCAGCGTGCTCCGCACCGAGCCGAGCCAGTTCTGGATCACTTCGATCCGCGTCGCCTCCGGATCCTCCTTCGCGCGCATCACGGCCAGCGTCCGCCCGTCCGGAAGGGTCATCGCTCCGTCGAAGCGCCGGTTCATCAGCCCCACGTCGAACATCGTGGTGGGCGCCGATGCCGAGATCTCGCCCGAGGTCGAGACGCGCACGAACTTCAATGACGTGCTGTCTCCGTAGAAGATCCGGGCGCCGTCACCCGACCAGAACGGCGCGTTGCCGGAACGCACGATCGCGACCGGGAGGCCGGTGGCTCCATCCGGAGCAAGCGAGCACGCGTAAATCTGCCCGTGCCCCGAGCGATTGGATTCAAATGCCATCCAGCGCCCGTCCGGCGAACAGCGCGCGGACTGCACCGGGTAGGTCGGAAGCAGAACGCGCGGCTTCGCGCCGGGGTTCGCGGACGGCCCGGCTTCGATGACGACCAGGTGCGTGGCCGGGAACTGGCCCATGATCGTGAGCATCTGGTCGCGCCCCGAAATCCAGGACTGCACCTCGATGATCGAATCCGCCGCCACGCTGCAGAAAAACACCGAGCGAGGCTCACCCTCGCCGGAGGTCGCACAGACGTAGAGTCCATTTTGCCCCCCCACTCCGTTGCGCCGGTAGGCGAGCCACTTTCCATCGGGCGAGATCTTGGCGCCATCCACGTCGGCGTCGGGAAAGCTGACCACGCGCTGCGCGGACCGGTCGGCGGCGTCGATCAGCCAGACCTCGTCGATGCCGCGGGCGTTCGTGGCCACGCACGCGACACGCCGGCCGTTGGGCGTCGCCGAGGGGTTGCCCGAATAGGCGCGCACGTCGGTGGTGATGGGGCTCATGTGGCCTTGCGCATCGAACACGACGACTTGCCGCCTCTCGCCCACCAGCCCACCTGGCGCGTAAACCAGATCTCCGCCCGCGGTCAGCCGGAACGCTCCGGGAAACCACGCGCCGCGTGCGCGCACGCCCTGGAACAACGACACCGGCTGGCCACGAACTTCGAGCCGGTCGCGATCGAATTTCCCTGCGAGCAGCGCTTCGCCGCGCGAGAACAGGATGCGGCCGCCCGGAAGTAGAACCGGCCACTGTCCATCCTTGAGAACAGGGGTCACCTTGCCGGTGGCGACATCGAAGACTGCGGTGCCGCGATGCCAGCCGTCGTCACCGTAGGTAGTCGTGCCCACGAAGATGCGGCTCCCACCGAGGTGGGCGTCGATCGCAGTGGGCTGGAGATCCAGGATTCCTCTTAGGGCTCCGATCTCCGCGCGCTTCCAGTTGACGGCGGCGCTCGATCCCGGCTGGAGCAATGCGAAGCGTCGGCCATCCGAATTCAGGATCAGGATGCGGCCATCCGGCAACACCCGCCACGTACCGGCTCCGGAAGGAAGATCGCACAGCGTGGCAGCCGGATTGACGTCGTCGAGCGTGGCCCGCATCACGCGCAAGTCATTGCCCTCGCGCGAAACGAGCGCGGCGAATCCGATCGCCCGGCTGTCCTCCGTGAACGCGGGCATGCCTACAGCAAGCTCCGAGCCCGCGACCGCGTGCCACTCGTAGTCGGCGAGCCGGCGCACGAACAGACGCGGACCCTGATAACGCGCTGGATCCTCGTTGCGCGGCTCGACGCGAGCCACGACATAGCGTCCATCGGGCGATACGTCCCACGACGCGAAGGCCGTGAAGGCGGTGATCGCCATGCCCAACTCGGGCGGCAGATCGACCGGGTAGCGCACGACCTGCTCCCGCGTGAAACTCGCTTCGCGGCCGCCCCAGCCGAGCAGCGCCGCGAGGGTCGCGCCCAGCCCCAGTCCCGCGAGCGCGGCACCCGCGATCCAGCGCCCGGCCCCGGCGCCCGCGCGCGGCGCGATCTCGCCGGCCGCGCCTCCCGCGCGCGAGGTCGAGCTGGTGCCGGCGACCGTCTCTTCGAGTTCGATGCGCGCGTCTCCGATGTCGCGCAGCCGCTTCTTCGCGTCACGCTCGAGGCAGCGCGAGAGCAGATTGCGAACGCGGGCCGGCGTTTTCGCGGGCAGCACGTTCCACTCGGGCTCTCCCTGCAGAATTTTCGCGATGGTGTCCGAGAGCGTCTCGCCGGCGAAGCATTGGCGCCCGGTCAGGCACTCGAACAGCACGCACCCGAACGACCAGATATCGGTGCGCCGATCCACCGCCTTGCCGCGTGCCTGCTCGGGGCTCATGTACGCCGCGGTCCCGAGGATCACGCCCATGCCGGTCGCGGCGTAGGTCATGGTCGGCGACGCTGAAAGATTCGGATCGGAGGCGCTGATCGTAGCTCCGCCCTTGGCGAGCCCGAAGTCCAGCACCTTGACCTCGCCCGCGGGCGTGATCTTGACGTTGCCGGGCTTCAGGTCGCGGTGGATCACGCCGCCTTCGTGCGCCGCTTCGAGCGCGGCGGCGATCTGCCGGCAGACATCCAGCGCTTCGGCGATCGGGAGACCGCGCGCGCCCACGCGCTCGGCGAGCGTCGCGCCCTCCACGCACTCCATGACGATGAAGCGCCGGCCGGCTTCCTCTTCGAGCCCGTAGATCGCGGCGATGTTCGGATGCTGGCAGGAGGCGAGCAGCCGCGCCTCGCGTTCGAAGCGCGCCATGCGCTCGGCGTCGCTTGCGAACGCGGCGGGCAGCACCTTGATCGCCACGTCGCGGCCGAGGCGCGGATCGCGCGCGCGATAGACTTCACCCATTCCGCCGGCGCCGAGCGAGCCGGTGATTTCGTAGGGACCGAGGCGGGCGCCGGGAGTGAGCGACATGGTGCGGCACTCTAACGCACGCGGGGACCGGATTCCGCTATAATCCCTCCCGCCCTTTTCCACCCGGAGACTCCGTGTCCGCTCGCTTTTACATTACGACCGCGATCGACTACGTCAACGGCCGCCCGCATCTCGGGCATGCCTACGAGAAGGTGCTGGCCGACGTGCTGGCGCGTTATCACCGCCAGAAGGGCGACGCCACGTATTTTCTGACCGGCACCGACGAGCACGGCCAGAAGATCACGAAGGCCGCGGCCGCGGCGGGCCTCGAACCGCGGGCGTTCGTTGACGAGATCACCGCCACGTTCCGCGACGCGTGGAAGACGCTCGGCGTCTCGCACGACAAGTTCATCCGCACCACCGATCCGCGTCACGAACTGGCGGTGAAGGAGCTGTTCCGGCGCCTGTACGACGCGAGGAGCCCGAAGAGCGGGGAGCCGGTGCTCTATCAGGACAGCTACGAGGGGCTCTACTGCGACGGCTGCGAAGCGTTCAAGCAGGAAAAGGATCTGGTGGAAGGAAGGTGTCCCGACCACGACACCCTCCCGCGTAGGATCAAGGAGGCGAATTTCTTCTTCCGCCTCTCGGAATACGACGAGGCGCTGCTCAGCCACCTCGAGGCGCATCCGGAGTTCATCCAGCCCGACTACCGCCGCAACGAGGTCATGAATGTCATCCGCGAAGGGCTGCAGGATGTGAGCGTCACGCGCCCCAGCATTCCGTGGGGTGTCGCGCTCCCCGACGACATTCCGGACAGCGCGGGGCACACCGCGTATGTGTGGACCGATGCGCTGCTCAATTACCTTTCGGCGATCGGGTGGCCCGACCGCGTGTACTCGAAATGGTGGCTGGCGCGCGAGGGCGAGACCGGAGGTCCGGGGGCGGCGCGGCAGGACGAATTTCAGGAGCTCGACGGCCAGGGCAAGCCCGGCGCCGCGTGGGCCGGCAC
>JACOSU010000180.1 GCA_016178685.1 Candidatus Eiseniibacteriota bacterium
CTTTCGCCGCATCCTGACGCGTCATGATCGCAATGTCCTCAACTACCTTGGCTTCGTCCAACTCGGTTGCATCGTCATCCTGCTCCGCCGCTGTTTGTGAGACCACTTCTAGTCCCCAGTCCGCTTCATCCGGCCCGCGAGACCGAGCACGAACGCGCGGTCGGCCTCCAGCACGTCCGGCACGTGAATCTCGGCCGGAACGCTCCATCGCACCTCATGCACGTCGCGACTCGGGCGGAACTCGGTCGAATCGAGCGCGCACGCCATGAACGTCACCTCCACTTCGAGCCCGTGAGGGTAGACGTGGCTCGTGGTCCCGAGCGTCTCGAGCGCGCGCGCGCCGACGCCCAGCTCCTCCGCGATTTCGCGTTCGAGCGCGCACTCGGGCGATTCGCCGCTCTCGATCTTGCCGCCTGGAAATTCCCAGCGGAGCCCGAGCGGCCCGCCCGGCGGCCGCCGCGTCATCAGGACCAGCCCCTCCTGCCACGCCACACCCGCCACCACGCGGAGAAACCGCCGCGCGCCCGGCTCGTCGCGCCCAACCCCGCTCATGAGGCCGCCGATCGCGCTGCCGGATCGGGCGCGACCGCGAACCTCTGCGCGGCTTCGCGCTCGAAGCGCGCCAGGTAACACCGCTCACCGGCCGCGCGCGATGCGATCGCCGCGCGCGCCATCTCGCACAGCATCCGGGCCTCGCGGGAATCGGGTCCTGCGCGGCGCAACCGGCCGGGAACGCGCAGATATCCCGGCGCATGATCGATCAGCAGCGGCGAGCGTGCCAGCGCCCACAGGTCGCATGAACGCTCTCCGCGTGGCACCAGCCCGCGCGCCTGCAGCAGGTGGGTGAATTCGTGCGCGACCGTGAACGTCTCGAGCCGCCTCGGCCTCACCCAGATTCCCGGCCGCTCGGGATCGAGCGAGCCCCAGCCGAGGATTCCGCGCTTCTGCGCGAGGCCCACGCGCACCGTGTAGTCCTCGAGCTCGGGAAAGAAGCGCCGCACGAATTCGATGCGCTCGAGAATGCGCGCGCGATGCGGCGAACGGAGCACCAGCCGCGAAAACGACCAGCGCGGGCGCTCGGGCGGCAGCTCGAACGCGAGCTGCTCGAGCGGCACGGAGCGCCGGCGACGCGGCCGGCGCACGCGCGAGTCACGCGGCCGGCTCACGCTCGAGCGCAGCTCCTTCAACATCGCATGGATGGGCACGGAGCGCATTGTGTAACACAGCCCCGGCGCCCGGCCAACTGCGTCCGCGAGCCCGCCAGGCGCAGTCTGGCTCGCTGCAACGCACGGCCCGGCTTGCTGCGATTCGCGGCTCACATCGCCACGCCGAATCCTCTGGCTCCCGCGGGCTGCCTTCTGCGATGCTCGCGCGTCCCATGAGCGAACCCAATTCCGCCGCGATCGACGTCTCGATCGTGATTCCCGCGTACAACGAGGTCGAGAACCTCGATCCACTGCTGGCCGAGCTGCGTGCCGCGCTGGCCAGGGTAGCGGGCACGCACGAAATCGTGCTGGTGGACGACGGGAGCACGGATGGTAGCGCGCAGCGCATCGCCGCCGAAGCGGCGCGCGACCCCGCGGTGCGCGCCGTGCTGCTCGAGAAGAATGCCGGGCAGAGCGCCGCGCTTGCGGCCGGACTGTCGCGCTCGCGCGGGCGCGTGATCGTCACTCTGGATGCCGATCTGCAGAACGACCCCGCCGATCTGCCGCGGGTGCTGGCCGCGCTCGATCACGCCGACGTAGTCTCGGGCGTGCGCGTGAGCCGGCAGGATTCGTGGAGGCGAAGGACCTCGTCACGCATCGCGAATGCGACGAGGCGCGCCGTGCTCGGCGATCCCGTCACCGACATCGGCTGCTCGTTCAAGGCCTACCGGCGCGAAGCGCTCGAAGGGCTGCCGATGTTCGTCGGCGTTCATCGATTTCTGCCCGCGCTGTGCGTGTTTCGCGGCGCGCGGCTGGTCGAAGTTCCGCTCACCCACCGCGCGCGCCGCCACGGCGTGTCGAAGTACGGGGTCTCGAACCGCCTGTGGCGCGGGCTGCGCGATCTGGTCGGCGTGCGCTGGCTCAAGACGCGCCTCGTGAGCTATCGCATCCGCGACCTCGGCGACTGACGCCACACTTCAGCCCACGCCTTCCGCCGCCGATAACGAGTCGGAGTTCCTGCGCGCCACGAGGGCGCCCGAGAACTCGAAGGCGGGGGGCTCTCCTATGTTCGCGAATCGGCATCGTCGCGCACGCGCCGGCCTGTGCGTTGCTGTTGCGCTGGCGGCGACCTGCGCCCGAGCGGCGTCGGCGCAGATCCTGGCACAGGTCAACCCGGTGCGCATGAGCCTCACCGTGCGCCCGGGCGAGCCGATCCGCCGCGACATCCAGATCTCGAACCTCGGGGACCAGCCGGTCGCGGTGCGAGTCAGGCTCTCCGACTGGCAGTTGAGCGAAGACGGCGAGCTGAGTCTGGCGCCCGCGGGCAGCACGCCCGCATCACTGCTCGGGCAGATCCAACTCGAGCCCGCTGAATTCACGCTCGCCCCGAATCAGAATCGCTGGGTGCACGTAACGTTGATGCTGCCGGGATCGGGACCCGCGACGCGCTGGGGCATATTGCTCGCTGAAGTGCGGCCGGCCGCGGGTGCGCCCGCGCCGTCAGGAACCAGCGCCAGCGCCAGCGCCGAGCTGGGCACCACGGTCTATCTCACGCGCATTCCGGGCGATCAGATTCAGGCCGAGGCGTCCGCCTTGAACGTCACCTCGCTCGGCGGCGATTCGATCCTGGTCTCGGCGCGCATTCGGAACACCGGAGAGCGCCACCTCACGGTCTCGAGCGAATTCGCGCTGGTCGATTCGAGCGGCGCCAGCATTCAGACCGGGACGATCGGCGGCGGCGTGGTGCTGCCGGGCGCAGCGCGCGATTTCTCGTGGATCTGCGTGGCGGCGCTCAGGCCGGGCGGTTACCGCGTGAGTGCCACGTTCGATGCCGGCGCCGAGAATGCGCTCACCTCCCGCGCCTCGTTCCGCGTTCCGCTGCCCGCGGCCGGCAGCGTCGCCTCGAGCGGCGCGCTGACCCAAGCCCCGCCGCCATCGCGGGCGGCTTCCGTTCGCCCCCTCGCTGACCTGCCTCGCGGAATTCCTCGCGGAATTCCTCGCGGAATTCCTCGCGCTGGCCCTTTCCCCCACCAACGCGTTATAGTCGGCGACAGTGCTCCCCGGGTTACGGACGACTCACACGAGGAAGGATCCTCGAGGAGATCCACATGCGCCTTTCGCTGCTGTCCGCTTCACTCGTCGCCGTGTGCCTGCTGGCGGCTCCCGCCCGCGCCGCATCGAAGTTCGGCCTCGACGGCCTCATGTCCACGGTCATGCAGGAGAATCAGAGCTCGATTTCGGGTTTCGCCGTGCGTGCCCGCCTGCACCCCGCGATGCTGATCGACAACATCGTGCTGATGCCCACGCTCGAATGGTGGCGTAGCTCGAGCCACGTCGATCCCTACGGCATCGAGTCGGTGCGATCCGACAACACGCTGAGCATGGATGCGCGCTATGAGTTCCGGCGTCCCGGATTCATTCCCTACGTGGGCGGCGGGATCGGAGTGCATTTCCTGTCGTCGCGTGTGGACGCCCCATCGCTCGGCATCTACGACGCCACCAAGTCGCTCACCAAGGGCAGCTTCTCGCTGTTGGGCGGCGTGACCATCCCGCTCACGACGAAGGTCCAGAATTTTCTGGAGCTCAAGTACCACCACGTGAGCGACTACCGGCAGCTCAAGCTCAACTGGGGCATCGCGGTCGAACTTTAGGAAACCGCTGCTCGATCGGTCTGAGCTACGGGGCCACGGGCGGGCGACGGTGGCGCATCAGCCGCCGGCCGCGCAGTCCACCTCGTCGTGCGCTCTTACAGGTCCACAACTTCACGCCGGGCGCGGTCGAGGAGGTCGGCAACGCCCAATTCCCGCGACCATCGGTCAAGGTGCGCCTCATCGAGTTGTCCGCGCGCGGCCGCAAGAATCGAGAGAACATCCTGCCACTGACGTTCTGACACTTCGCCGCCACGTCGGAACCAGTCCAGTTTTCTCAAGATCGTGTCTTCGGGACTCTTGAGGAGCACCGTATGCGCCCGTTCGTCGCCGACGACTTGTCGGACGGAACGGCGCAACTCCTCGGCGTCGAACGGAGTCGCACCCTTGATGAAGAAGTCGATCTTGAACGACGTCCGGTCGTGAATGGAATTGAATGTGCCCCGTTGCGAAAGCGCCTCCGCCATCGCCGGGCGACTGACATAGAATTCCGATTCCATGGCCCGCGCTAGCGCTTCCAGTTGGTCGGCGGAGGGGTCGATGACGAAGTCAACGTCAGCCGAGGCGCGGTACATGCCGTGCGCCGAGCTCGCGACTGAACCACCCACGTGGTACGGGATTCCCAGCCGCTCGAGGAGTTCGGCGATGTAGACCAGGAATTCCGTGGGGAGCGTCAAGATGCCGGCCGTGCGGAGCGAGCCCGCCGATGCTCCAGCACAGCTGCCGCGAGATCCGCGCCGAGCACAAGTTCGAAGAACATTCTGTCCAGTTCCGCCTCCGCGATTCCCGGATGACGCCTTCTCAGTCCCTCCCGGCTCATCGATCGGGCGAGCCGGGTGAGATCGTCCATGAGCGCGAGCCTCTGAGCGGGCGTCGTGCGGCGCAAGGCGGTGAACTGCGCACGGAGTGCCTCACGGGACGTATCACCTTTGAAGGCGTCACGGCTGATCGGCGTCACGGTTATTCTCCGGTTGAGACACTGCGCCTACGGCGAGACCCCCGCGTCCTGTCCTGCGGGCAGCTCTGCTCGCCACTTCGCGGACTCCGCCGGCTTGTGCCAATCGTCGTAGAGCTGGACCAGTCCCTGCGTCGCCTTGATCGCTCCCGCATCCTCCACGCCGCGCGCCGCGATGGCCGTGGTGCGCGCCGACAGCAGCAGCGCCTCGGCTTCGGGGTACCTCGACGTCGAACGTCGCTCGCGAATGATGTCCGCGAGTCCGACCTGAGAGTCGACGGTGCCACCGCTGCTCGCGCCCAGGCGCTCCATCCGAATGGAGAGGCCCTCGCGCGCCAGCTTCTCGCCTTCGGTCAGACGGCGCTGCCGCACACGCAGTTCCGCATAGCCTTTGTATGCCGCGGCGAGATCCGGGTGTCGGTCGCCGAGTTTCTTCTTGAGAATCCCGATGCCGGTCTCGAATGCGGCCTCGGATTCGTCAAGCCGATTGGCGTGCGCGTACACCGGCCCCAGGCTGATCCACGTCCGCCCGACCAGTTCGCTCTCGGGGCCCAGTCCCCGTTGCCGGATCGCCAGCACCTGCTTCAACACCTCGATGGTCTGGTCCAGCTGGCCCGATCGGAACAGGAGTTCGCTCTGGTTTTCGAGCGCACGCGCCACCAGCGGGTGGTTGTCTCCCAGAGCCTCGCGTCGCATCGCCACCGCCACTCCGAAGGGGATGCCACGCCTGTCCCGAGCCCGTTGCGGCGCACGATGCGCATGGCGGAACGGGACACCGAATCGGCCTCCGCGTAGAGACCCTGGTGAGCCAGCGATGCGGCCACGTCGCTCATGATCAGCGCCGTTGTATCGCTCGCTGGGTGTCCCGCGAGCGCCTGACTTGCGAGCGCCTCGCGATACTGCTGCTCGGCGTCGTCGTACCGGGCGGTCTGACTCAGAATTCCGCCGAGTGAACGCCGCATTCCGGCGACCAGCTCCGGACGCGCTTTCGGCGGGCTGTTGAGTTGATCGATGCCGCCGCTCAGCAAGGACTCGGCCTCGGCATACTTGCCCACGCCGGCGAAAGCGGACGCCAACATGCCGCGAATCGCGCAGTCCACCTCGGGATCGCTCCCCGCCCAGGAGCCCATGTGCGATTGGGCCCGCTCGAGCGCCGCGTCCAACGTCACCTTGCCCCCGCCGCCGGCCCACGGATCGGCCGTGGCCAGCATGTCCTCCAGGAACCGGTTGATCGCGACGGCCTTCGATGTCTCCAAATTGGCCAGCTCACGGCTGGTCTCGGCGGCGGCCTTCTGCACCTCGGCCTCCGTGCGGCGCTCTTCCGCCAGCGCCCGGGCCTGCTCGGCCTCCCTGCGTCGCGCCATGGCCAGCACCTCGGCCGACTCCGCGCGAGCCATGCGTGACGTGGCCAGGGTCTCGGCCCGCGTGGCCCGCAGGGCCTGCAGCGAACTGACCACCACGCCCGCCACCAGAACCACGACCGTGGCCAGCACTCCCGCAACCAGCGCGCGATTGCGTCCCGCGAACTTGCGAAGTTGGTACACGGTGCTGGGCGGACGCGCCAGAATGGGCTGGGACGCCAGGTACCGCTCCACGTCCTCGGCCATGGCCGCGGCGCTGGCGTAGCGCCGGTCAGCGTCCTTTTCCAGGGCCTTGCCCACGACGGTCTCGATGTCCGGGTCGAGCCGGCGCGAACCGCTGATGGTCGAGCGCAGCGAGCGGGGCGGCTCCTCGCAGATGACCCGCACGGCCTCGATCAGCGAGGCCCGGCTCACGTCGTACGGTTTGGAGTTGGACAGCATCTCGTACAGGATCACGCCGAGCGCGTACACGTCGGTCCGCACGTCGATGGCTTCCGTTTTCCCGCGCGCCTGCTCCGGCGACATGTACGGCAGCGTGCCCTTGATGACTCCCACTTCGGTGACCTGCGTGGCCTGCACGTCGCCTTCGGTGATGCGCGCCAGACCGAAGTCCAGGATCTTCAAGTCGGGCAGCCGCACGCCGGAGAGCGTGGTGACGCTGGAGTCGCTGCCGGCCTCGCGGGAAATGATGATGTTCGAGGGCTTCAAGTCGCGGTGGATGACTCCGCGCATGTGCGCGTAGTGAACGGCGTCCGCGATGCGCCGGAACAACGCCAGGCGAAAACGCACTTCCTCGGAGGTAACGATTCGCGGGCGCTTTGCGAGGTAGGCGTCCAGGTTGTCGCCCTGGACCAGTTCCATGGCGAAGAAGTGCTGGCCTTCTTCGGTGCGGCCCGACTCGTAGATGGCGCCGATGTTGGGGTGCCGCAGGCGGGCCAGCGTCTCAGCCTCGCGCCGAAACATGCGGATCGTGGAATCGTCCACGAATTGCCCGCCGCGAACCACCTTGAGCGCAACGCGGCGGCGCGGGTCCTGCTGCTCGGCCTCGTAGACGATACCCATGCCGCCTTCGCCCAACTTGCCGAGGATGCGGTAGCGCCCGATCGAGCCCGGCAGTTTCCCGGTCGGCGCGGATGGAATCGGCCCGGCGATACCGGCCGAGATGGCGCCCATGTCGCCGGCCGCGATGGTGGCGGCATCTTCAAAGTTCGGCACATCGGCGGAATCTTGGGGCGGCGCCGGGGCGCTGGGGTCTGGACCATCCGGATGCTGAGACACTCATTCCTCCGTGTTCGCTCGGGCGATCGGGTTCGGTGGGGGTCGGTGGTGCTACCGGGAAACTGCACCGAGCTGTCCTGACCCCCGAATCGCCGATGTACCTCCCATCGACACCATCGGCGTGCCGAAGAGAGTGGGGACGATAACATGCCACGGGGATCGCTCGGTGTCAGGGAAAGTCGGGGAAACCCGGTCGTGGAGTGACGCCCGGGCGCACGTGCCGACTCGACGCCCCGGAGCGGCTCGCCTAACGCGCTCCGGCCAGGCGAGTGAGCGGACGGCTGGTGCCACCCGAGGGGCCAAACGCGCGCACCCGATAGTAGCCGGCGGGCGCGCTCTCGCCCGAATCGCCGCGGCCGTCCCAGGTCCAGAGCCGCAAACCCGCGGACGCCGCCGGCAGTATTGCGTGGCGCACAAGGCGACCGGTCACGTCCACCACTTCGATGTGGATCGGCGCGACCTCGAAGGTCTCGAGCGACAGCGCCACCGCTCCCCGCGACGGATTGGGATAAGGCGGGGCGAGCTTGATCGGCTGCGCCGCGACCCGGCCCGGCGGCCCCACCTCAACGATCCCCACGACTCCGTCGGTGAGCAGCAGTTCGTCCACCCCGACATCGGCGCTGATCCCATCCGGCGACTGGACGTAGGGCGCGTGATCATGCCGGATCAGCACGCGGTTCACGTTCTGCAGCGCCTGGTTGTAGGTGCCACCCGGCGGGTTATTGATAATGTGAGTGAAATTTGCGGGCGTCGTGAGGTCCACGGTGAACTGCGCCCACGCCTGAGGGGGCGGGATGAAGCCCGTGTTGCACTGCCAGAAGTTTCCGTTGATCGCGTCACCGATCGCGAAGTGAATCTCCAGCGGATCGGAAGCGCCGATATCGTTGAGCCAGAATCGGACCTGCTTGATTCCCGCGGCCTGCCAGTCCCCGGTGTACTCGAGCCCCTGCGAGAAAGCCCCGAGGTTGGTCGAGAAGAACGGCGTCGGGCCCGGGGTTGTAATGGTGAGATACCCGTCGCCGGCGCCGAGCACTCCTCCCGTCCCGGGATTGGCGTAGAAGTCGCCGCCACCCCAGCCCTGGAGCGAACCGGTGGGCCAGTGCTCGACGAATCCAATCACCGGAGCGCCGTGCGCCAGCCGAGCGAGAAGCACGAGAAGCAGAACCGTGGGCGCGAACATCGAACGCGCGCCCTTCGGTGCAAGTTTCGTGGCGAGGGGAAACATGGGTCCACTCCGGGCTCGAGAGGATGAGGGGCGCGATGATGCGGCCGCGTTCATGATACTTCGGGCGCGGGGGTCCCGCCAGCGCAGACGGCGGGTAGAACGCCTCCATCCGGACCACTGCTCCGCCGGTTGAGGTGGATTGAACTCATGGAACGGCCCGAGGTCGGGGATCACCCCGTCGTCAGTACGAAAACCCCAGCAGCCCGGGATCCGGCATCATGTCCGGGCTCCATGCATCCGGCAGGATCTCGACGTCACACTCCTGCGGCACCACGCTCTTCGCGGCCTCTTTCACCTCCGCCATGATCTGGGGAGCGTAAGGGCAGAACGGCGTGGTGAGCAGCATGCGAACCACGGTGCGTCCGGGCCGGATTTCGATTTCGCGGATCAAACCCAGGTCGATCACCGACAGCGATAGTTCGGGATCCATCACGGTCTCGAGCGCGGAGCGGATCGCCATCTCCTGCTGGCTGGGCGCCGAGCCCGGGGCGGCGGCCGGTGTGGCGCCCGGCGCGGCGGCAGGCGCGGTGCCAGCGCTCGCCGCAGGCGCGCCGTTCCCGGCGCCGGGATTTGCATTCGGGTTCGGGTTCTGCTTCGGATCTTCGCTCATGCCCACCCCACCTGGATTTCGTCCCCGCGCACGCGCACCGCGTACGTCGGGACCGGACTCGTCGCCGGAAGCGAGATCGCCGCTCCGGTCTTCACGTTGAATTTCGCGCCGTGGCGCGGACACTCGATGATGCATCCCACGAGTTCGCCCTCGGCCACCGGACCGCCGTCGTGCGTGCAGACATCGTCGATCGCGAAGTATTCGCCGTCGAGGCGGAACACCGCGATCTCCTGATCCTCGATGCGAGCCAGTTTGCGGCCGCCTTCGGGAATCTCGCCGACGCGCGCAACGGTGACGAATCCGTCCTCGCTCACGCGTCCTCCTCGCCCGGCCACTGCGGCAGGCCGTAAACCCCCGCCTTGAGAGTCTTGAGCGCGAGCAGCGCGCACTTGAGCCGCACCGGCCCCAGTTCGATCCCCAGCATCTCGAGCACATCCTCGCGCGAGAGCTTTTTTACCTCGTCGAGCGGCTTGCCCTCGATCTCTTCGCACAGCATGGAAGCCGACGCCTGACTGATCGAACAGCCGTGGCCCGAAAACCTCACCTCTTCGATGCGGCCGTCGCTGATCTTGAAGTCCATGCGGATCCGGTCCCCGCACAGGGGATTCGCATCCTCGTACGTCAGGTCCGGATGTTCGAGGACGCCGCGGTTCCTCGGGTTCCGGTAATGATCCAGGATGTTCTCGCGGAACAGCTCGTCCCATTCGCTCATGAGCCGAATACGTGACGCGTGCGATGCAGCCCCCGCACCAGCGCGTCCACGTCCTCGGGCACAGAATAGCAGTGGAACGAGGCGCGCGCCGAGGCCGGAACCCCGAGCTTCTCGTGAAGCGGCATGGCGCAGTGGTGGCCGGCGCGCACCGCCACTCCGTCGCGATCGAGCACGGTGGCGACATCGTGCGGATGCACGCCCTCGAGCGTGAACGCCACCACGCCCGCGCGCCGCTCGAGCGCCGGCCCCATCAGGCGCACGCCGGGAATCGCGGCGAGCCGCGGCAGCGCGTACGCGGTCAGCTCGCGATCGTGCGCGAACACCGCGTCCATCCCGAGCGCGGTCAGATAGTCCACGGCCGCGCCCAGCCCGATCGCCTCGGCGATCGGCATGGTGCCGGCCTCGAACTTCCACGGCAGCTCGTTCCACTTGGAGCCCGAGAGTTTGACCTCGCGAATCATCTCGCCGCCGCCCATGAACGGAGGCATCGCCTCCAGGATTTCTCGTCGTGCCCACAGCACGCCGATGCCGGTCGGACCCAGCATCTTGTGGCCGGTGAACGCGACGAAGTCGGCGCCCAGCTCGCGCACCTCGATCGGAAGGTGAGGGACGCTCTGCGATGCGTCGATCAGCACGCGCGCACCGGCCGCGTGCGCCTGCCGCGCAATCTCGACCACGGGATTGATGGTCCCGAGCACGTTCGAGACGTGCACCACCGAGACCAGTTTCACGCGGCCGTCGGCGAGCAACGCGGGCAGCACCGAGAGGTCGAGTTCGCCTTGGGGCGTGATCGGAATGAATCGCAGCTCGATCGCGGTTCCGCGCGCGTTCCATTCCTCGGCCAGCATGTGCCACGGCACCAGGTTCGAATGGTGCTCCATCTCGGTGAGCACGATCGCGTCGCCCGCCCGGAGCGTGCTGCGGGCCCACGCGTACGCCACCAGGTTGATCGCCTCGGTGCTGTTGCGTGTGAAGATGATCTCGCGCGGCGATCCGGCGCCCACGAAGGCCGCGACACGGCGGCGCGCGTCCTCGTAAGCCGCGGTCGCCTGTTCCGCGATCGCGTACACGCCGCGATGGATATTCGCGTTGCAGGTCGAGTAGTAGCGATCCATCGCCTGCAGCACCGCATCGGGCTTCTGCGAGGTGGCCGCGCTGTCGAGATAGAACAGAGGCTGCTCGCGCGGCTCGCGCAGGATCGGGAATTGAGCGCGCACCGCCCGCGCGTCGAAGGTGCGGGCCGGCGCGGGAGCGGGAGCGCTTCCCGGGGCCGGGACCATGGTCATCCGATCTTGCGTTGGATCGCCTCGCGCAGCTGCTCGCGCACGCTCTCCAGCGGAATGCGATCCAGCACCGGCGTGAAAAACCCCTCGACGATCAGCCGCTGGGCCTCGCTGCTGTGCAGACCGCGCGACATCAGGTAGTACATCTGTTCCTCGTCCACGTTGCCGATCGTGGCGCCGTGCGTGCAGCGCACGTCGTTCGCGAGGATCTCGAGCCCCGGAATGCTGTCGGCGCGCGCGTGATCGGAGAGCAGCAGGTTGCGATTCGCCTGGTAGGCGTCGGTGCGCTGCGCGCCCTCGGCGACCTGGATCAGCCCCTGGTAGACGCTGCGCGCGCGATCCTTGAGGCAGCCCTTGATCAGGAGATCGCTGGTGGTGTGATCGACCAGATGACGCTGGAGCGTGTGCAGATGAAAATGCTGGCGGCTGTCGCCGAACATGAAGCCGTGCACGAACGTCTGCGCGCCGGAGCCGGCCAGATTGAAGTACGAGTTGGTCTTCACCATCCGTCCGCCGAGCACGGTGTGGATCCACTGCACCTCGGCGCCGCGTCCGATGCGGACGCGCTGATTGGAATAGTGATAGACGTTGCGCGCCCAGTCCTGAAGCGTGGCGAACACCAGGCGCGAATCCTCGCCCAGGTACGCTTCGGTCGAGCCGAGATGGAGCGACGCGTTTTTGGCGCCTTCCGAAACCTGTTCCTCGATCACGGTCAGACGCGCGCGGGTCCCGAGCGAAATCACGGTGTGCGGAGCGGCCAGCCGGCCGCCGCCGTCGATCCAGTGCAGCAGGCGCACCGGGATCGCGGCTTCGACGCCGTCCGGCACGTGCACGAACGCGCCGCCCGAGCGCAGCGCGGCGCCGATCGCGGCCCAGCGGTCGTAATCGGGATCGATCATCCCGCCGAGCCGGCCCTCGAGCAACGGCCCGTGTTCACGCAGCGCGCGTTCCATCGAGCAGACGATCACGCCGGCGCGCTCCAGGTCGGGATGGGTCTGCTCCAGCACCACGTCGGCGCCGCGCTGCGCGACCAGGGCAGTGGGCCCGCCCTCGGCGAGCCGCGCGATCAACCCCGGCGGCAGGTCGTCCAACTGGCGCGCGGGGGGCACCGGCGCGAACGGATCGAGTCCCGCGAGCCCGGCCTCGAGTGTGCGGAAATCCGTACGACGCCACAGCTCGCTTTCGCGATCCGGGAACGGCAGCGCCGCGGCGATCGCCGCGGAACGCCGGCGCAGCGCGACCGCCCACGCGGGCTCACGATGCTCGGTCGCCCGCGACGAGGCCCGTTCGGACCACGCCGTGAGCGTTTCGGCGGGCAGCGTTTCCAGGTTCGCGGTCGTCATCCGACCGATCCCTCCATCTGGAGCTGGATCAGCCGGTTCATCTCGACGGCGTATTCCATCGGCAGCTCCTTCACGATCGGCTCGATGAATCCCGAGACGATCATCGCCGCCGCCTCTTCCTTCTGGATTCCGCGGCTCATCAGGTAGAACAACTGCTCGTCGCCGATCTTCGAAACCGTGGCCTCGTGGCCGACCGATACCCGGTCTTCCTCGATCTCCATGTAGGGGTAGGTGTCCGAACGCGAGTCCTCATCGAGAATCAGCGCGTCGCAATTGACCGAGCTGCGGCAATCCACGGCGCCCTTCGCGATCTTGACCAGGCCGCGGTACCCGGCGCGCCCGCCATCCTTGCTGATCGACTTGGAAATGATCTTGCTCGTGGTGCGCGGCGCGAGATGCACCACCTTGCCACCCGCGTCCTGATGCTGACCCTTGCCGGCGAACGCGATCGAGAGGATCTCGCCATGCGCGCCCGGCTCCACCATGTAAACGCTCGGGTACTTCATAGTGAGCTTCGACCCCAAATTTCCGTCCACCCACTCCATCGTCGCGTCGCGGTAGGCCACGGCGCGCTTGGTCACCAGGTTGTAGACGTTGTTCGACCAGTTCTGGATCGTGGTGTAGCGGCAGCGGGCGCCGGCCTTGACGATGATCTCGACCACCGCCGAGTGCAGCGAATCGCTCGAGTAGGTCGGCGCGGTGCAGTTGTGCACGGCAAAGCCGCGAGCGACGTAGGCGTTCGGCGCGCTCTCGAGCTCGAAATTGAATACCGGTCCGTCGTATGGTGAGCGATCGATCCGCTTGACGGGCACCAGAAAGTAGCCGTCGCCGCGCCGGACTTCGCTCTGTTCCTTGTCGTGCGAGAAATAGAGAATGTACTGATCGCGGCGCGTGATCGCCCGGCCCAGAATCGTGTCGGGGCCGCCCTTGCGCACGTTGATCGTCGCGTAATGCCCCTGCCGCGCGATCAGCTCCTGGAGCTGCCACGCCAGCGCCTGCGAAGCCGTGCACGCGCGCGTCATGGTGTGCTTGCGCTTCCGGTACACGCTGCCATCGCCCTTGAGATAGGTCTCGAGCAGCTCGGCCTGGAGCGGCGTTGGCAGCTCCATGACGTCCTTGCTCAGGCGCTTCTCGGCGGCGCCCTTGCCGCAATGATCGAGACAGAGGTCCATCAGCTTGCGCGAATAGACGATGATGTTCACTGCGTGCTTCTTCGGCTGCCCGACCTCGATCGCCCTCTTTCCCGATACTTCGAGGATCAGCGCCTTGACCTCGTCGATGGTCTCGCGTTCGCGCTCGGAGAACGTGAACGTCACCACCGGCTGCTTGAGCGTCTTGTGGACGTAAGCCGAGCCTTCGGCGAGGTAGTAGCCGAGCAGCCGAACGACCGGGCGCGTGAGCACGGCACTCTCGCGCGTGGTCTTGCTGATCGGAAACACCATGAAATCGCCGCGTTCGAGCTCGCCCGCGGGGACAAATGCGGGCGCCGACGCGCGCAGGCGCGTGCTGTTGACCTCGCGCAACCAGCTCTTGCGCTCGCTCCGCTTCACCAACACATCCCGCCGCCGCACCGCGAGAACCGGATGTTCCGGAGTAAGTCGGAATGCGTTGGCGGACGACAGTGGGACGACGCGGAGCATGTCGCCCTTGTAGGGCAGCACCCGGGTGCTCGCGACCCGCGATTCCTCGCCGTTCGAGTCCATCACGGTATCGCCCGGGAGGACGCTCTCGATGTTCACCCAGCGATCGCCCCGACTCACCTGCTCGCCGGGCGGAAGGCACCCCTCGACATAATGCACGTACGCTCCCTCGTCCACGATGATGAGGGTGCGCTCGAACTGTCCCATGTCCTTGGTGTTGATCCGGAAGTACGCCTGCAGGGGCACGTCCACGTGCACGCCCTTCGGCACGTAGATGAACGATCCGCCCGACCACACCGCCGAGTTGAGGGCCGCGAACTTGTTGTCGGTTGACGGGATCACGGTGCCGAAATACTGCTTGAACAGCTCTTCGTGATCGCGCAGCCCATGATCGGCCGACAGGAAGACCACGCCCTGCTTCTCGAGGTTCTCCTTGATCTTGTGGTACACGACCTCGGAGTCGTACTGGGCGCCCACCCCGGACAGGAACTTCTGCTCGGCCTCGGGGATCCCGAGCTTGTCGAACGTGCGCTTCATGTCGGCGGGCACGTCCTCCCAGCTCTTCACCTCTTCGCTGGTCGGCTTGACGTAGTAGTAGATGTTCTGAAAATCGATGTCCCAAACGGCGCCGCCCCACATCGGCATCGCCTTCTTCTCGAAGATCTCGAGCGCCTTGAGGCGGTAATCGCGCATCCACGCCGGCTCGCCCTTCATGTCGGAAATCTGCGCGACGATCTCGTGGTCCAGTCCCCGCCGGCTCTTGAAGACGAACTGGTCGCTGTCGTGGAACCCGTACTTGGTCTCGTAGCCGCCGCGGATGTCGAGTTCGGGATTCGTGCTCATGGCGCACCCACCTCCTTCGCGTCGCGGACCCAGTCGTAGCCCTTCTCTTCGAGCTGGAGCGCCAGTTCGGGGCCGCCCGATAGTGTGATGCTTCCGTCCAGCATGACGTGGACACGATGCGGCTTGATGTAATTGAGGATGCGCTGGTAGTGCGTGATCACGAGCACTCCCAGATCGGGCCCGCTCAGCGCGTTCACGCCATCCGCCACGACGCGCAGCGCGTCGATGTCGAGGCCGGAGTCGGTCTCATCCATGATCGCGATCTCGGGCTTGAGGAGCGCCATCTGGAGAATTTCCGCGCGCTTCTTCTCGCCTCCCGAGAAACCTTCGTTGAGGTAGCGGCCGGCGAACGATTCGTCCATCTGGAGCATCGCCATCTTCTCGCGCAGCAGCGCGCGAAACTCCTTCGGGTTGATGCCGCGCGAACGGGGCATGGCGCCGTTACCGTTCGGTTCGGTCGGCGCGAGGCGCGCGTTGATCGCGCTGCGAAGGAAGTTCGCGACCGTTACTCCGGGGATCGCGACCGGGTACTGGAACGCCATGAACAGGCCCGAGCGCGACCTCGCGTCGGTCTCCATGGCGAGAATGCTCTGGCCCTTGAAGAGGATCTCGCCCGAGGTGATCTGGTGGCGCGGATGCCCCATCAGAGTGTTCGCAAACGTGCTCTTGCCCGATCCGTTCGGCCCCATCAGGGCGTGCATCTCTCCCTTGCGGACTTCCAAATTCAAGCCCTTCAGAATCTCCTTGCCATCGATCGCGACGTGGAGGTCCTTGACGATCAGTTCAGGCGTCTGGCTCATGCGCTTGGTTTTCTCTCGAGGCCGCGCGAGGCGGCGGGTTGTGGAGCGCGGGCAGCGCCGATGGCGAAGCCCGGAACTCCGAATGTCCGTCGTTTCGACGATAGGTGCGAATCGATCGTTACGCCGAAAAACTCTCCCCGCACGCGCAGTTGTGCCGCACGTTCGGGTTGCTGAACTTGAATCCGGCGCCCATCAGGCCGCTGACGTAGTCCACCTCGGTGCCGCCCAGCATTTGAGCGCTGCGCGCATCCACGATCACGCGCACGCCGTCGCACTCGATCACCTGGTCGCCGGCTTCGGGGGCCTCGCAGAACTCCATGAAGTACGAGTTGCCCGAACATCCGCCGCCGCGCACGCCGATGCGAAGGGCGAGGCCGGGGGTTCCGCGCTGAGCCACCAGATCCTTGACCCGCTGGGTCGCGACGGAAGTCAGCGTGATCATGCCTTCGACTCCTTTCCTGCACTCACGACCGGCGGCTTCGACTCATGCGCCAAACGGTCGTGAGAAGTCTTGATCCCGTCGATCCGGACGAAGCCCGCTCGCGCGAAGCGCCGCGCCGCGCCCGGAGGGGTGACGATGCCGGCCACCAGCGCCGGCTCGTTCTTCATTCCATGATCCTGGGTGCAACTCTTGCAGCCCTTGACGGCCGCGGGGGTCGCGCACACGCGGCATGTCTCGAGGTAACGCAGGCCCTCGGTCAGCTCGCGCTCGAGTTGCTGATGGCGCAGGATGGTCTCGCGGGTCTCGGCGAGCTTGCGGCCGAACAGCTCACGCAGCTCCGTCATGGCTTCGGGGCCCAACCCGGCGCTCCACCACGAGCGCAGCAGATCGTGCATCTCGTGGAGCGAGAAACCGAGGCCGTGCAACAGATCGATCCAGCGCACGCGTTCGACCGCGTGATCCTCGTAAAGGCGGAAGCCGCCGCTCGAGCGGGTCGCCGGCTGGAGCAGCCCCTGCTCTTCATAAAGCCGGATCGCGCGCACTGACTTGCCGGTCAGGCGCGCGAGATCTCCGACCCTCAGAAGATGCCCGTTCTGGATTGGCTCAGTGCTCAAGATCAAACCCTCACGCGTAGGTTAGATTACGGCTGGAAGGTAACCGATTGAAGGGAGTTAGTCAATTTTGCCGGAACTGCCACGCCGGCCGATGAGGCCTCGCTTGCATGCCCTGAAACTCTGGATGGCCGCGGCGCGCCCTGTGCTCGCGAGGGCATCTCGGGGCCCGGCAAGGCGTTGGCTCGCGCGAGGGGCATGTGGATGTCCGACCCGATTCTGGCATCTCGACCGAAGGCCACGCCAAATCGGGCCCGGTTTGAAGTCCTGGCGTGGCTGGGACATTCTCCACGAACTCTGCAGCCCGTTCCCGGTTCCTCAGCTCCCTCCCCCCGGCTCTGATCGCCCCATGCCGCCGATCCCGCCGTTTCGGATTCACGACGACATCCGCGAGGCCGAGACGCTTCCGGCCTTCGTCTACTCCGATCCTGCCGTTTTCGCGCGCGAGCGCGAGCGCGTGTTCGCGTCGAGCTGGCAGTTCATCACCGATGCGTCACGCGTCAAGGTGCCGGGGCAGGTGCATCCGTTCACGCTGCTCGAAGGCCTGCTCGATGAGCCGCTGCTGTTCTCGCGCGATCGCGACGATCAACTCCACTGCCTCTCGAACGTGTGCACGCATCGCGGCAACCTGGTGTGCGAGGGCGACAGCGTCGAGAACGGGCTGCGTTGCCGATATCACGGCCGCCGCTTCGCTCTCGATGGACGATTTCAGTTCATGCCCGAGTTCGAGCAGGCGAAGGGATTTCCCTCGGCGGCCGACGATCTGCCGCACGTGCCGTTTGGCGCGTGGGAGAACTTCTTGTTCGCATCGCTCAGGCCCGCCGCGCCATTCGATGAAGTGATCCGTGAGATGAGGGACCGCTGCGCGTGGATGCCGCTCGCGCGGGCCGCGTTCGATCCCACGCGCTCGCGTGAATATCGCGTGCGGGCCAACTGGGCGCTCTACTGCGACAATTTTCTCGAGGGCTTCCACATTCCGTTCGTGCACGCGGGACTGGCCCAGGCGATCGACTACGGCGCGTATCGCACCGAGCTGCTTCCGTGGGGCAGTCTCCAGATCGGTGTCGCGGCCGGCGGCGAGGACGTTTTCGATCCGCCGGCGTCCTCGCCCGATCACGGTCAGAAGATTGCGGCCTACTGGTTCTGGATCTACCCCAACACTATGTTCAACTTCTATCCGTGGGGGGTCTCGATCAACGTGGTGCGGCCGCTCGCGGCGGATCTCACGCGCGTGTCGTTCCTCTCGTACGTGTGGGATGCCGCGCGCCTCGACCGCGGCGCGGGCGGAGCGATCGATCGCGTGGAGCGCGAGGACGAGGCGATCGTCGAGAGCATCCAGCGCGGCACTGCGGCGCGCCTCTACACGCGCGGCCGCTACTCGCCCACGCGCGAGCAGGGCGTGCACCATTTTCACAAGATGCTGGTGCGGGATCTGGCGGCCGAGTAGCGGCTCCCCTACCATGGCGCGCGTGACTTCCCGTCGCCGGCCTCTGCCCACGCCACCCGCACTTGCTGAACCGGTTGTCCCCTCGAGCGCGGGACTGGTCTTCGCCGCACTTCTGCTCACGCTCCTTCTGCGGTTCTTCGCATGGTTCGTTCCGTCGAACTGGCTGTGGGGAGTGGACGCGTTCCGTCATTGGCCGTTCCCCGCCGCGGCCCCGCTCGTGATTCTCGCCGCGATCGGCTTCGTGCCCGCCGGCGCGCACCTGATCGAGCGCCGCCTCGATGCGGTGGGGAAAATCTGGGAGCGGGCCGGCTGGCGCGCGGACCTCGCGGCCTGCGCCGCGATCGGCCTGTTGTTGTTCTTCGTGCGCGATCCGCTCCACTTTACGGGCGATTCCGGCCTGCGCGCGGGGCTCGTGGGAATGGCCGCGCCGCCCGCGAGCCTACTCGAGCACGCCTATCCGCTCGACCTGCTGGTCAACTTTCACGCGGTTCGTGCGCTCCAGGACATGGGAGTCGGCGGCGGCGCGGCGCTCCCGCTGGTAGGCGCGTCGGTCGGGGCGCTGTTCGCGCTGGCCGGGTTCGGCTTTCTGCGCGCCGCGGGCGCCCGCGGCGCGGCGCTGCCCGCGGGAGCGGTCGCGCTCCTGGGCGGCAGCACGCTGCTCCACTTCGCGGGATACGACAAGTACGGTCCGCTGCTGCTCGGCATCGCGCTCGCGGGAACCGGCGTGGTCCAGCTCGCGCGGCGCGGGCGCGGCGAGTGGACGCTGGCGCTCGGCATGGCGGTGGCGGTGCTCTCCCACCGCTCGGGGTACCTGCTCGCGCCCGCCGCGCTGTGGACATTTTTCCGCGCCCACGCGCTCGCCGATCGCACCGGCCGCATGCGCCTTCTCGCCGCGACCGCGCTCATGCTCCTCGTGCTGATCGCGCTGGCTTCGCGCACGTTCACCATGTTCGTCAACGTGGATCGCGTCGCGCACCTGCCGGGCGGACACGTCGCCGAGGCCCGCGGCGCGGGCGGCGCTCCCGCGTTCCTGCTCAGGATCTCCGACGCGCTCAATGTGCTGTCATTTCTCGTCCCGTTGTGGCTGGCGGGCGCCGCGGCCGCGGTGACAGTTCGTCGTCCCTCCGGCGCGGTGCGCGAGCGCGCGACCGATCGCGGCGCGCGCTTTTCGATCGCGCCGACCGGAGCGACCGCGCTCACCGGCATTTCGTTCATTCTTTTCTTCGTCGCGCCGGGCGGAGGCTGGCCTCGCGACTGGGACGACGCCACCGGGGCGGGCGTGGTGATGGCGTTGGCGACGTCTTACGCGCTGGTCGTCAGCTGGAGGAATGGCGGCGGCACGAGGATTCGCGCGCCGATCGTGACGCTCGGGATCGCCGCCGGCATCGCCGCGTTCGGAATCCAGGCCAGCGAGTCGATCGGCTTGAGGCGCGTGCACGCGCTCGCGACCTCGGCTCCCGAGCTGAGCGACCCGATCCGCGCGGGCATGTACGACTTCCTCGGCGTGCGCGCGATCAACGCCGGGCGCGGCGACCAGGCGGCCGCGATGTTCGAACGAGCCGTGGAGGTGGGCGGGCCCAATCCGCGCATCCTCCACGAGGTGGGCCTCGCTTACCTGCGGGCCGGGAAACTCGCGCCCGCGCGCTCCGCCTTCACGCGGGCCGCGACTCTGAGCCGCACCGTCGCCGCTCCGTGGGTCGGGCTCGCTCGGATTGCGGTGATCGAGAAGGACACGCTCGCCGCGATCGCGGCACTCGACTCGGCACTGTTGCGCGCTCCCTACGACGCCGAGAATCTGCGTTTCGCGGCGTCGCTGCGGGGCGCGCGTGGTGTGTCAACGAAATGATCGGCGCACGCCGAACGCTCGCGAACTGCTGACGACCCGGAACCGGATTGCACCCGCGCGGGTATGAGCGGGAGAATGCCGATTCAGGATGGGCGCATCGCTCGCCTCGCCGCCATAGCGGCCGTTCTCTTCATCGCACTCGTGGCCCAGCAGGTCCGCGCTGCGGATGAGTCCCCCGCGTGGTACCGGGATCGTGAGGATGGGACCTCGACCTCACTGCCGGGCACCTACGTGCAGAGCCATCAACTCCTCGTCTACCCGTTCTATGAGTACACGATCAACCAGGACCAGGAGTACAAACCGAGCGAACTCGGCTACGGACTCGAGAGCGACTTTCGCGCAAGACGCACCGACCACGAAGCTCTGATCTTCCTCTCTTACGGCTTCACCGATCGCATCGCGGTCGAGTTCGAGTCGGCGCTCCATGCGACGGCGACCCAGCACAAGGCGGCCGACGACCCTTCCGGCATGCCGGGCCAGCTGAGCGAGTCCGGTTTCGGAGACACGCAGGCGGAACTTCGCTGGCGATGGGCGAAAGAGACTGCACAACGGCCCGAGTTCTTCAGTTATTTCGAAGTGGTATTTCCCCTGCAGAAGAATCGCGTATTGATCGGCACGCAGGATTGGGAGCTCGATCAGGCTTTCGGCCTGATCAAGGGCACGAAGTGCGGAACCTTCTCGGCCCGCGTGTCCACGAGTTATTCCGGAGCCGACGGGCAGGTGGTATTCGGCGAATACGCCGTCGAGTACTTGAAGCGCGCGTCGCCGCTCTGGCGCTGGGTGCTCACGCTGGAAGGTGAGCAGGACGAGATCGCTTTCATCGGTGAAGCGCAGATCCACCTCCGCCCCAATCTCTTCATCAAGCTGAACAACGGATTCGGGCTCACGAACAAGGCCCCCGAAATGGCGCCCGAAGTGGGTGTCGTCTTCTCGTTCAAGTGATCGTGTCCGTTTCGTGTGGCTCGCGGCAGTGAAGGGCTTGCAGTCCGCTCAGATGGCTGTGCCCGGCGTCCCCGCCCACCGCGTTCGCCGCCCCCGCGCATACATCGCCGTCCCGATCGCGATCAGAATGAGCGTGCCGCCGATCACCTTCGCCACCGAGAACGCGGGGTGCTTCTCGTCGGCGGGCGGCAGCGCGGCGAGCACCATCGAGATCGCGGTGGTCGCGAAGCCCAGACCCCCCATCGCGATCGCGACCGGCCGGCCGCCGGGGACGCGGATCACGCCGGGCCCGGCGCTTTCGCGCTGAAGCGCGATCATGGCCGCGAACAGGAACAGCAGCGGCACGAAGTAGGCGATCACGGTCATCGCGACCAGCGCATCATACGCCCCCTTGACGCCGGTTCCCGCCTGTCCCCACACCGCGAACAACGCGGCTCCCGCGCCCTGAGCGAGCAGCGCGACATGCGGCGTGCCCCAGCGCGGATGGAGTTTCCCGAACGCCGCGGGCAGATAACGATCTACGCCGGCCACGAACGTCAGGCGCCCGTTCGAGGCCAGCCACGCTCCGACGCCGCCCAGCCCGCCGATCGTGGTGAGCAGCGCCGCGACCGGCCCGACGCCGCGCGCGCCGATCCGTTCCGCGGCGCGCGTCGTGGCCTGCATGATGCCCTCGAGCCCGGTCACTTCGCTCTTCGGCAGCGCGAGCAGCACGGCCAGCGTGCCCAGCACGTAGATCGCGGTGATCATCGCGCCCGCGATCACGATTGCGCGCGGAATGCTGCGGCCCGGGTCGCGGATCTCCTCGCTCATGAACGACGCCGATTCGATCCCTCCGAACGCGAACGCGATGGTGGACCACAGCACCAGATCCTGAAGGTGCGCGCCGGGAATGAGCGACGCGCGCGTGAAGGATGTCGCGGAGCCGAAACGCGCGCACACGACGAACCCGGCGCCGATCAACAGCGCGACCGGGATCCAGGTGCCGATCGCGCCGGCATTGTGGAGCCACTTGCCGACGTCGAGCCCCACGATGTTCATCCCGAGCGCGACCGCGAGCCCCGCCAGCGAAGCGATAACGAAGTAGGGAATGCTGGTCGAGAGCGCGTGCGCGGCAGGTCCGAACATGAACAGCGCGCTCGCCGCGCTGAAGTAGAGCAGGCCCGGGAAGTACGTGAGATTGCTCGACCAGTACATCCACCCGGTCAGAAACCCCGGGTACTCGCCGAACGCGCGCCGGGTCCAAACGTAGAGGCCGCCCTCCTGCGGATATCTTGACGACAGCTCGACCACGGTGAAGGCGAGCGGCACGAACAGCGCGAGGAATCCGATCAGCCAGATGACGAGCGCGCTCGGGCCCACCGCGGCGGCGGTTGCGATCCAGCGCGTGCCCACCACCGCGACCACCAGAAACATCACGACGTCGCGCTGCCCCATCGCCCGGCGCAGGCCGGCGGTGCGCGGTTCGTGACCGGCGGCCGGGCTCACCTCATCGCCGCGCGCCGATGCTGCCGGGCGTGTTCGACCGCGGGCCCGTGGCGCTCACCCTCACGCGACCGCCGCGCGCCGCATGCGCATCAGCGCCAGGTAGACGGCGCCCGCGACTCCGAATCCCACGAACCACGCGTATGCGTAGATGCCGCGCCACAGTTCGGGAACGTGCGGGAACGCGGCCGGGAAGGCCTGCGCCAGAAATCCCGGAACGTTGGGCGCGATGCCCGCGAGCAGCGCTACGACTGCGGCGGGATTGATGCCGCCCGAATATTCATAGCGTCCGCCGCGGCGGTAGAGGTCGTCGACATGCAGCTCGCGTTTGCGCAGTACGAAATAATCCGCGATCAGCACGCCGCCGATCGGCCCCAGCAGCGCGGAATAGCCGACCAGCCACGTAAAGATGTAGCCCTGCGACGACGACAGCAGCTTCCACGGCATCATCACGATGCCGAGCGTGGCGGTGATGAGTCCGCCGGTGCGGAACGAGATCAGCCGCGGCGCGACATTGCTGAAGTCGTTGGCGGGCGACACCACGTTGGCGGCGAGATTGGTGGTGATGGTCGCGACCGTCAGCGCGAGCATGGAAAGCACCACGGTGAAGGGGCCGCCGATCCGGCCCAGCAGGTCCACCGGGTTCCAGATCGCGTGCCCGCCCGGAAAGATCAGCGTGGTCGCCGACGTGACGGCGACGCCGATGAACGCGTAGAGCGTCATGGTGGTCGGAAGTCCCAGCGCTTGCCCCACCACCTGATCGCGCTGCGAGCGCGCGTAGCGCGTGAAATCGGGAATGTTGAGCGAGAGCGTGGCCCAGTAGCCGATCATCGCGGTGAGCGAGGGGAAGAACACGCGCAGGAATTCGTGCGAGCTCTGGAACTTCGAGGGCTGCGACAGGATCGGCCCCCATCCGCCGGCGCGCACGTAGGCCCACCAGAGCAGCGCGAGCCCCACCACGATTAGGAACGGAGCGGCCAGCGATTCGAGCCACTTGATGGACTCGGTGCCCTTGACGATGAACCACACGTTCATGGCCCAGAATAGCAGGAACGCCGCGAACTCACCGGTCGAGATGCCGAGAAATCCCGGCACCACGTTCGGCAAGTGCGCGACGCCCGGCCACACCTGGAGCGTCAACTGGTAGATCGCCGCGCCGCCGATCCAGGTCTGAATGCCGAACCATCCGCACGCGACCAGCGCGCGCAGCAGCGCCGGAAGATTCGAGCCCAGCACGCCGAACGAAGCGCGCGCGAACACCGGGAACGGAATGCCGTAGCGCGTGCCGGCGTGGGCGTTGAGCAGCATGGGCAGCAGCACGATCGAGTTGCCGAGAAAGATCGTGGCCATCGCCTGCCGCCACGACATTCCGGAATCGATCAGCCCCGAAGCCAGCGTGTAGGTCGTGATGCACACCGACATGCCGATCCAGAGCGCGCAGTAATGCCACCAGTTCCAGGTGCGGTGCTCGAGTGGGATGGGCGCGATGTCGGAATTCGAGAGCGGCGAGGAATCGAGGGCGGTTGCGAACGGACGCGCCGCGGCCAAACGGACCTCCTCTCCTGCGTTGCGGATCGGCGAGGCTCTGTCCGCCGGTCCCCTGCGGATTCGCGATAGCCGGCCCGCCGGCCACGCGCGAACCATCGGCGCTCAGCCGACCGGTTTCGGATCTCCGATCGTGACGTGAACTCCGTGACGGCCGAGCGCGGCGAGGATGCGATCCGTCGCACCCGGCTCGCGCGCAATCAGCTCGAGCGGGCGCACGCCGCTCTCGATCGGGAATCCCGAAGCCACGAGTTGCGCCACCGCCGACGTGGTGAGCGCGGTGGTGCGCGCCATCGCGGTCATGCCGCTCGCTGCGTCGTACCGGTCGATCAGCAGCGCGCGGGACTCGCGCTGTCCCCAGCGCGCGCGCACCAGCAGCGCCACCAGATCGGCGGGCGGGGTGGCCGAGCAGCGGGCGCGGAACTCCTCGAGAAAGCGTCCGCTCTCGACCAGCGGACGCACCGCCTCGACGTGTCCGGGCCAGCGCAGCGTCTTCTCTCCCATCTCGGGAATCTCGGCGAGGGTCGAGAGCGCGGTGCGCAGGCCGTCGCTGTAGAACGCCTCCATCTCGCCCACGCCATCCACGCTCAGCGTTTCCATTCCACTGAAGACCGGCACG
>JACOSU010000165.1 GCA_016178685.1 Candidatus Eiseniibacteriota bacterium
AGCGGCACGGCGTATTTTCGCGAGGCGCCGGTCAGATCGCGAAAGTTGGCGACGGTGAGCGCCGCGTGGTTCGCAAACCACTTCGCCAGAGTCTCGCGCAGGCGCTCGATCAGCGGCTGCGTGTATGTCAGGTCCTGGCTCACGCGCACGAGGCGGCCCATGAAGAATCCCAGCGCGGCGACCTCGCCCGCGCGCGCGCCGAGCTTCGACTGCCACGCGGCGTTCTCGGGCACCAGGTAGCCGGTGGCTTCGAGTGTGCGCTCGACGGATTCGAGCGCCGCCGTCATCTGGGCGGGCGGCTCCCACGGCGTATCGGCGGGCCGCACGTGTTCGCCCTGCTGGGCGATCACGCCCTCGCCAATCAGCGCGGCGAACGCGGCATCGAACAACGCGGTCTCCATGCCGGCCCGGATCCCGCTCTTGAGTTCGCCCTTCATGACCCCGTAGCGCCCGGGGTGCGCTGCGGTGAACGTGCGCACTTCGCGCTCGATCGCGCCGCGCGCGGCGTCCCAGCGCGACTCGGCGACGTAGCGATTCTCGGGCGTCACGACCAGCTCGTGCGCGGCGGCGAGCCGCGCGAGCGCGATGGCGGCCTCGGCGACCCCCGCGCCGGTCGTGCGCGCGAGCGCCTCGGCACTCGTTGGCCTGCTCTCCTTCTCGAGCTGCTCGAGCAGTCGCGCTTCGAGCGATCCGCTCTCGTGAACGGCGAGCGACTCGAGCCCCGGATCGTGACGGCGCCGTTTTTCTGCCACCGGGTTGATCACACTGCCGCCGCCGATCGTGCGGCTGGGGGAATACTGGCGGATCACGAAGCGGTCGCCGCGCGTCGCAACGGCGGGCTTCTCGAGCCTCAGCTGAGCGAACGCGCTCCCTCCGGGCGCGAGCCCTTCGCCCTCGAGCAGCACCAGGCGCCCGATGATCTCGCTCGCCCCCAGGTGAAATCTCACGCGAGTATTCGCCGGCCACTCGCGCGGCATGTCGCCGAGCAGCTCGAAGCGCACATCGAGCACGTGGGAGGGCGTGAGCGATCCCTGGGCGGCGAGCCAGTCACCGCGAGTGACCGTCTCTCGCTCGATCCCGTGAAGCGCGACCGCGGTGCGCTGCCCGGCGCGCGCTTCTTCGACCGTCGCTCCGTGCACCTGCACGCGCCGCACGCGCACGCTCGCGCCCTGCGGCAGCATTCCGAGCGTATCTCCGGCGCGAATTGCGCCGCGCCACAGCGTGCCGGTCACGACGGTTCCGAATCCCTCGACCGTGAACACGCGATCGATTGGAAGCCTCGCAGGCTCGGCGGTCTCGCGATCGGTCGCGGACGCGAGCTGGCGATCGATCTCGGCCAGCAACTCGCTCTCACCTACGCCGGTCACGGCCGAGAACGCGACGATCGGAGCCTCGGCGAGCGCGCTGCCCTGGACCAGCGTGCGCGCGTCGCGCGAAACTTCGGCGAGCCAGTCGCCCTCGACCAGATCGCACTTGGTCAGCACGATCACGCCGCGCGCGATGCCGAGCAGCTTGACGATCGCGAAGTGCTCGCGGGTCTGAGGCATCACGCCCTCGTCGGCCGCGATCACCAGCAGCACCAGGTCAACGCCGCCCACGCCCGCCAGCATGTTCTTGACGAAGCGCTCGTGCCCCGGCACGTCCACCATGCCGACGCGCGCGCCCGCGGGAGTCACGAGCGGAGCGAAGCCGAGATCGATCGAGATGCCGCGCTTCTTCTCTTCGGGCAGCCGGTCGGTGTCGACGCCGGTCAGTCGCCGGACCATCGCGGTCTTGCCGTGATCAATGTGACCGGCGGTGCCAATCACGGCGAGGCGCGGGCTCAAGGCTGCCCCCCGCGCTCGAAAGTGGTGAGCGTATTCGCGATCTGCTCTCCCGCGAATATGTAGTTGCCGCAGTGCGTGAGCCCGGCCTCTCGGAATAGCCTCCGATAGACGATCGGCGAACGCCGATGAAACTCGCGAGTGTCTCCCGTGATCGGATCGGCGCTCGTGAACACTTCAATCCACGCCACGCCGAAGAGAAGTTTCGAGATCGCGGCGAGCCCGCGCCGGAGTTCGCGCGTGGGCACGTAGTGGAGCACGTCGGAGCACGCGATGAGATCGAACGGGCCCTTGAGTTCGAGCCGCTCGAGCTCGCCGAAGCGCGCGAGACGAATGTCGCGCGTGCGACCGAATCGGCGCACCACGTACTCGCTCGCGTCCACGCCCTGATAGCGGATACCAGGACGCATGCGCCTGAGAATCGCGCGCCACGGCGCCTCGCCGCAGCCCACATCGAGCACGTCGCGGACGCGGCGTCCGAGCAGGTATTCGGCGCTGGCGAGAGCGACCGCGACCTTGCGCGCGACCGCGGCGGTCTGATGAACGCGCGAGCGGGACCGATACCAGCGGTTGAAGTAGGCGCGATCGTAGGTTTTCACTCGCGGCAGTCTAGCCGATCACGCTAGCGAGCGCCGCGCGACACCGGAGCCGGTGAGCGCATCACGCCACGCCGCAAACGAGCGCCGCGCCACGAACGAATGCCGGGCCCGGAACCAGCGCCGCGCCGCGATCGAGCCCCCGGCCTACTCCTTCACGCGCTCGATGCTGGCGCCCAGCCTTGCAAGCTTCTGCTCGAGCTGCTCGTAGCCGCGGTCGAGGTGGTAGATGCGCGAGATGCGCGTCTCGCCCTCGGCAATCATCCCGGCGATCACGAGCGCGGCGCTAGCACGGATGTCGGTCGCCATCACCGGCGCGCCCTGCAGGCGCTCGACGCCCTTGATGACGGCCGTATTGCCCTTGAGCTCGATCTGGGCGCCGAGTCGCAGAAGCTCGGGCACATGCGTGAAGCGATCGAGGTAGATGCTGTCGGTGATGACGCTGGTGCCATCGGCGACCGAGCCCAGCGCCATCATCTGCGCCTGCATGTCGGTCGGGAATCCCGGGAACGGCGCGGTCGTGACGTCTACCGCGCTCGGGCGCGCGGGGCCCGAGATCGAGACCTCGCCGTCTCCGGGCAGGACGTCGCAGCCGGCTTCTTCCAGCTTGTGCATGGCGGCCGCCATGTGGCCCGAGTCGCAACGCTCGATCGTCACGTTGCCGCCGGTCGCCGCGGCGGCCGCCAGCAGCGTCGCAGCTTCGATGCGGTCGGGGATGATGGTGGTGTCGATCGGCCGCAGCTCGCGCACGCCGTGCACTGTGATGCGCCGCGTTCCCAGGCCCTCGATGCGCGCGCCGCAGTCGGCCAGCACCTGGCCCAGCACCGTGATGTCGGGCTCGAGCGCGACGTTGTCGAGGACGGTCGTGCCCTCGGCGAGCGTGGCCGCCATCAGCAGCTGCGCGGTCGCGCCTACCGAAACCGTGTCGAACACATACTCC
>JACOSU010000166.1 GCA_016178685.1 Candidatus Eiseniibacteriota bacterium
CCATTCGCACCAGCCTCACCCCCGCGCCGGGGGGCGATCGTGCCGACGAGGTACGGGTGTGCCAGCAGGTATTGCAGTCGCTCGGAATCCGCCACTTCACGCCGCAGGTGACGTCGTGCCCGGGCTGCGGCCGCACCACCAGCACGTTCTTCCAGGAGCTGGCGACCGATGTGACCGCGCACATTCAGCGCCGCATGGCCGAGTGGCGAGCGAGCCATCCCGGAATCGAAGAGATGAAGGTCGCGGTGATGGGCTGCGTGGTGAACGGCCCCGGGGAGAGCCGTCACGCCGATATCGGCATCTCCCTGCCGGGCTCGGGCGAAGATCCCCGCGCGCCGGTCTACGTGGACGGCGAACTCAAGGTGACGCTCAAGGGCGACACCATCGCCGCGGACTTCGCCAAGCTGCTCGATGAGTACGTCGAGCGGCGCTACGGCGCCGGGAGCTGAGCGGCCGCCGCGGGCGACGGGTTGCGGAAGAAGACGGACAGTCCGACCAGCACCCGGTGCTCGGAGAAGTCGGCGACCGGATCCCCGAGGATGCGCCGGAATCGATACCCGATCCGCATCCCGGCGCGCGAGCCGAACAGCACGCGAAGCCCGAGATCGAAGCCGAGCGGATAGCGCGCCTCTGCGAAGCTGCCGAGCCACTCCTGTCGGATCCCGCCGCCCACGCCCAGAAAGCCATACTCGGGCAGCTCGCCGAATCGCCTGTTCCACGCGAGCGACGCCCCGAGGTCGAGCGTGGAAAGCGAGCCCACGTCCGAAAACGCGACCTCGAGCCGCGGCTCCACTAGACCTCCGGGCGCGCGCAGAAACCATTCCACGCCCAGCGCTCCCATGGTTTCGGTGACGCGCTCGACGCTGGTCAGCGCCAGGCTGCCGTCGAGCTCGAAGGCTCCCGGATCCAGCCGAGCGAGCGAGTCGCGGGCGACGCCGGCGTGGGCGGCCGGGCAGGCGAGTATCGCGCTCAAGCAGGCGAGAATCATGGAAATCGCCGAGACGATCAGGGCACGGGGCCTATTCACGCGGCCGTCCCGCGAGCGCCACTTGACCCCATGCCGCCGCGAGCTCCTGGCTCGCGGTCTTTCCGCGCGGCGTGTAATCGGTGTTCAACGGACCGCCCGATCCGTCCGCTGGCCAGTTCCACCAGTACATGCCCCGGATCCACGACTTGTCTGCGGTCGCCTGCAGCGCGGCCCAGTACAGATCGCCCTGCTCGGCGAGATCGAGCGTTCCGCTGGTTCCACCCTGGTAGGGTTGCATGCCCGCGCCGGCCACGCTGCGATATCCGATCTCGGTGAGCAGGATGTTCTTCCCGGTTTGACGATGAAGCACATTCAGCCGATCGAGGATCGGTTGCCACGCGGCGAGCACCTCGAAGCGTCCGGGATCGGCACGCTTCGCGACCGGAAAATAGAAATCGATCCCGACGCCGTCCAGGTCGCGCCAGAACGGCACCCGCGCCGCTTCGTCCCACGACGCGGCGTAGAGAAGCTCGCCGGGGAATGCGGAGCGCGCCATGCGGATGGTCTCGCGCCAGCGCTCCGCTTCGCCGAGTGTGCTCGCGAGCTCCGTGCCGATCACGAACTCGCGCACTCCGGTGGTCTCGGCGAACGTGGCCCATGGGAGCATGAAGCGTTGATACGATGCGAACCACGCCACGGGATCGGTGGGCGCGATGAATCCACGCCACGAGCCATCATCGAGATCGATGTGGAGCTTGAGGGCCACGTCGAGGCCCAGCGCCTGCGCCCGCGCGATGGCCTGTCGAACCGCTGCCCGCGAGGGAGTGCGCGGGCCGTCGCTCCGCACCTCGTTCGCCCCGCGATCGGTCTGATACGCGGTGATCACGATCGCCATCGAGTTGGCATGGATCTGGGCAAGGGCGTCGATCGCGTTCGTAGACGATGCCGACGCGTACCCGCCGGCCGTCCAATCGACCAGCGTCACGCCATGGACCTGATTCGCCGACACCACCGCGGGCCGGGTCGGAAGCCGCTCGCAGCCGCAGGCGAGCATCGCAGCCAGCAACAGTCCCTGTCCCGAACGCTCGAGAGCACGCGAACGGTTCGCGGCCAGCCGGAGATTCAATCTCCACACCCCCTCAGTGCGCGCAGCACCTGCTTCGCGAGTTCCGTGAGCGAGGGGTCGCGCGCTCCCATCACCAGCACCAGGTCCCCCTCCCGCGCTTCGCCGGCGATGCGCGAGGTCAGCCATTCGCGAGACGGCGCGAACTCGGCGGCGCGGCCGCGCGCCGCGATCTCGGCCACGACGTCGGCCGACGAGAAATCCCTCTGCGCCGTGCCGCCGGCGTAGAAGATCTCGAGCATCCACAGCCGGTCCGCTGGCGCGAGGGACCGCGCGAAAGTGTCGACGAAATCGGCGCGCAGGAATCGCGTGGGGCCGTAGCCGTGGGGTTGATAGACGGCGAGCACGCGCCGCGCGCGGCGATGTGCGGTCTCGATCGCGGCTGCGATCTTGGCCGGGTTGTGCGCGAAGTCGTCCACCACTTCCACGCCGCGCGCGCGTCCCAGCGATTGGAAGCGCCGGCCGACTCCGCAGAACGCCGCGAGCGGAACCGGCGTCGCTGCCAGCGGCACGTCGAGCGTGCGGCACACCGCGATCGCGGCCAGGGCGTTCTCCACGTTGTGGCGCCCCGGCACCGGCAGCGTGAAGCGCACGCCCTCGACTTCGAACGAACTGCCGCCGGCGGCCAGATCGATGCGCTCGCCCCGCACCTCGGCGCGATCACCGGTTCCGAACACCATCGGATCGCGCGCGAGCGCGATCAGGCGTTGGTCCTCGCCGCACACGAAGCGCTCCCGGGTCTGACACGCGAGCGTCGCGAACATCTGCGCGACGTCGTCCATCTCGTGGTGGTCGCGCTGGAGGTTGAGCGCAACGCCGATCGCGGGCGAATAGCGCACCAGCGATCCGTCGCTCTCATCGGCCTCGACCACCAGCAGATCGGACTTCCCGACCCATGCGTTGCCCCACAGACCCTCACGCTCCAGCAGAACGAGATCGCC
>JACOSU010000175.1 GCA_016178685.1 Candidatus Eiseniibacteriota bacterium
ATCCCGTCGCCGTCCGGGTTGATGTGGGTGGTGAGCAGGAAACGCGTGTGCTTCGCGATCCACTCGTGGAGCGCCCGGCGCGCCGGACTCGGCGTCGTCATGCGGCCTCGCTTCCGCGCGGTTCGGCGGCGGTCCGCGGGCCCGACGCCGCCGCGGGCGTAGGGAGCGCGAGCTGCGCCACGGCGGTCAGGAACCAGCGATGAAGGCGTAGATCGCCGGTCAGCTCGGGGTGAAACGTGATTCCCACCACGTTTCCACAGCGCACGCCCACCACCTCGCTCTCGCCCCGATCGCGCTCGCGCCGCGCGATCACCTCGACTCCGGCCCCGACCCGCGTGATGCGCGGTGCGCGGATGAACACGCCGGTCAGCGTGCCGCCCGCGGCCGGCGCTTCCACCGGCGCGGTGAACGAGTGGACTTGACGGCCGTACGCGTTGCGTGAGGTCGCGATGTCGAGAACTCCGAAGGTCTCCCTCGGGAGACGATCGGTCTCGCGGCCGAGCAGGATCACTCCGGCACAGGTTCCGAGCACCGGTTTCACTCGCAGGAAGGTTTCGAGCGGAGCGCGCAGGCCGGTGGCATCCATTAGGCGCAGCATGGTGCTCGATTCTCCGCCGGGCAGCACCAGCGCCCCGAGGTCCGCGAGGTGTTCGGGCAGCGTCACGCGCACCGGCGAAGCTCCGCACGCCTCGAGCGTGCGGGAGTGCCGTTCGAAATCACCCTGCAGGCTCAGCACGCCGACGCGCGGGCGCGGGGCCGGCTCACCATCCACGCCGGGCAAGTCGCTGTTCCTCGGTGAGAGTTTCGAGCGAGATGCCGCGCATCGCGACCGGGAGCCCGGTGCTGATCTCGGCGAGCAGCTCGGGCCGGTCGTAGTTCGCGACCGCCTTGACGATGGCGGACGCCATCGTGAGCTGCGCCTTGCGCTGATCGGCCGGGGCGAGGTCCTTGCCCACCTCGAAAATGCCCGAGCCCACAAACACGGCCTCGGCGCCCAGCTGCATCATGAGCGACGCATCCGCCGGAAGCGCGACGCCGCCGGCGGCGAAATTCGGCACCGGCAGCCGGCCGGTTTTCGCCACCTGCCGCACCAGCTCGAGCGGCGCGCCCAGCGTCTTCGCCTCGGACATCAGCTCGTCGTCGCGCAGCGAGGCGAGGCGCTTGAGGTGCTTCTGCACGGAGCGCATGTGACGCACCGCCTCGACGATGTTTCCGGTTCCGGCCTCGCCCTTGGTGCGGATCAGCGCGGCGCCCTCGCCGATGCGGCGGAGCGCTTCGCCCAGATCGCGGCAGCCGCACACGAACGGAATCTTGAAGTCGTGCTTCCAGACGTGATGCTCCTCGTCCGCAGGGGTCAAGACTTCGCTCTCGTCGATGAAGTCGATCTCGAGGGCTTCGAGGATCTGCGCCTCCGCGAGGTGACCGATGCGGCACTTGGCCATCACGGGAATGTCCACCGCCTTCTGGATCGCCCGGATCATCAGGGGATCGCTCATGCGCGCGACGCCGCCCTGCCGTCGGATTTCGGACGGGATGCGTTCGAGCGCCATCACCGCGGCCGCCCCGGCCTCCTGTGCGATCTCGGCCTGATCCGCGCTCATCACATCCATGATGACCCCGCCCTTCAGCATCTCGGCGAGGCCGACCTTGAGGCGGAATTGTTCCTGCTGGTTCACGCTTCGCTCCTCTCCGCGCCCGATCAGCGCCGCTCGACCGTCCCGCCGTGGTCGAGCGCGCGCAGGCGCTCGACCGCCCGGAATGTGCCCTCGACCAGCGTATCCACATCCGACTCGAGAATGTCCTCTCCGAGTGAAAACCTCACGCTCCCGTGCGCGTCTTCGGGCGTGAGCCCCAGCGCCAGCAGCACGTGCGAGGGCCCAGGCGAAGCGGCGCTGCACGCTGATCCGGTCGAAACCGTGATTCCCTCGAGGTCGAGTTCGTGGAGCGCCGCCTCGCCGTCCACGCCGGGCAGCCGCAGATTGACGATCGAGCCGAGCCGGATCGCGCGATCTCCGTTCAACCGTGCGGTCGGGATCCGGGCGAGCAGGAGACCGAGCAGGGCGTCACCGAGCGCACAGGCCCGCTGCGGCTCACCGGCCGCGAGCCGGCGCTGGGCGCGCTCCGCCGCGACCCCCAGGCCCACCGCCGCCGCGAGATTCTCGGTGCCGGCGCGGCGCGAGCGCTCCTGGTGCCCGCCGTGAATCAAGGGCGCGAGCCGCGTGCGGCGCCGCACCACCAGCGCCGCGGCGCCGGGCGGTCCATGGAACTTGTGGCCCGCGATGCTCAGGAGGTCCAGGTCCGCGGTTTCCACGTCGATCGGCAGCTTGCCGGCGGCCTGGATCGCGTCGCAGTGAAATCTTGCTCCCACGGCCCGCGCAAGCCGCGCGATCTCGGCAATCGGCTGGAGGGTGCCGATCTCGTTGTTCACCCACATCACCGAGACCAGCGCGACGTCGGCGGCGAGCGCTTCCGCGAGACGGCCCGGATCCAGCACGCCGTTGCTCTCGACCGGCACCACCGTGACCGGGATTCCGCGCGTCTCGAGATGCCGTGCGGTTTCGATCACGGATGGATGCTCGATGCTTGAGATCACGAGCCGGCGGCGCGACGCATCCGCGCACGCCAGCACGCCCTGGATCGCGAGGTTGTTCGCCTCCGATCCCGAGGCCGTGAACACGATCCCCTCGGGGGCTGCTCCAACCAGCGCTGCGACCCGCGCGCGCGCCGCTTCGAGCGCATCGCGAGCCGCCTCGCCGCGGCGATGGACCGAGGAGGAATTGCCGAAGCGCGGACCCAGGAACGGCAGCATCGCGTCCCGCACTTCGGGCGCGGGGCGCGTGGTCGCGGCGTGATCGGCGTAGATCTCGCGCATCACGCCTCCTGGCCGACCCCGAGCGTCTGGATGGACACGCGCTGGGCGAGGCGGCCGGCGATGAGGGCCAGCGCGACCGAGTAAGCGCTCCCGGGCTGCCCGGCCACCACCGGCCGGCCGGTGTCACCGCCCGCGCGCACCTCGGAATGGATCGGAATCGAGCCCAGGAACGGAAGGCCCATCGCGAGAGCGCGATCTTCGGGCGATTCGGAACTGAAGATCTCGTGCCGCGTGTGACAGTTCGGACACTCGAACCCGCTCATGTTCTCGATCACGCCCAAGACCGGGACCTGGAGCTTCGCGAACATGTTCACGGCCTTGATCGCGTCCTCGATCGCCACCGAGGACGGCGTGGTCACCACCACCGCCCCCGCGATCACGGTCTGCTGGATCAGCGAGAGCTGCACATCGCCGGTGCCGGGCGGCAGATCCACCAGCAGGTAATCGAGATCGCCCCAGTCCACGTCGTGCAGAAAACTCTTGATGGCGCCGTGCAGCATGGGACCGCGCCACACCACCGCCTCTCCCTGGTCCACCAGCAGTCCCATCGACATGAAATGGACGCCCCACGCTTCGACCGGCAGGATCTTGCCGTCGCGCTGGGACGGCTGGCGGCGCACGCCCAGCATGCGAGGCAGATTGGGTCCGTAGATGTCCCCGTCCAGCAATCCGACGTGGGCGCCGGTCTGCGCCAGCGCCACCGCCAGATTCGCGGAGATCGTGGACTTTCCGACCCCGCCCTTGCCGGAACCGATCGCGATGACGTGCGCGACCCCCGGGAGCGCCTTGCGATCCGCGCTCGGATCCCGGGGCTTGCGCACTTTCGACGTGGTGTGGAGGGTCACCTCGCGCACGCCGGGGACGAGCGCGACGGCAGCGCGCGCATCGGTTTCGATCTGCTCCTTCAGCGGACAGGCCGACGTGGTCAGCACCAGCCTGAACGAAACGCTCCCGCCCTCGATCGTCACGTCCTCGATCATGCCGAGCGTGACGAGGTCGCGGTGCAGATCGGGATCGATCACGGTGCCCAGCGCTTCGAGCACCTGAGCGGTTGTGATCTCGGGCATGAACTCCTCAGAGAGCCGGGCCGTTTCCCGGGCGGTGGGGTAAACCGGAACCTGCGCGCGACCGCGAGTCGCGCAGCCGGCGTCCCCGGCCGGGCCCCTCGGACGGCGGCCGCGCGGAAGGGGCCCATTCGTCGGCCGGATGTGAACCCGTTAGGATAGAAAGGAGCTACTGGCGAGTCAACCCGCACGGCGTTCGCCGCGCGGCCAGGGCCAGAACGGAGAGCGTCGCATCGTGATCCCCCTGTCTCGCGGAAATCCCTCCGGATCCGAATCCCTGGCGCCCGGCTCCGCCTTCGTTGCCCGATCCGCGAGCGAGTCGGCCGAGAGCGGCGGCATGGAGCGCTTTCCGGCGCAACCGCTCCACCACCTGGATGTCCTGTGGATCCAGGTCGCGGGTACGCTGTGCAATCTGTCGTGCACGCACTGTTTCGTCACGTGCGGACCGGGCGAGCGGCGCCATCCAATGATGAGTCGGGGTGAAGTGCGTGCGCGAGTCGCCGAGGCGCTGGGCATGGGGGTGCGCGAGTTCTACTTCACGGGCGGCGAACCGTTCCTGCACCCGGATCTGATCGAGATCCTGGAAGACACGCTGGCGTCGGCTCCGGCGACGGTGCTGACGAACGGCACGCTCTTGACCGCCTCGCGGATTGAATCGTTGCGGCGTCTGAGCGACGAATCCCGCTCCTCGCTCGAGATCCGCGTGAGCCTGGACGGCCTCGATGCCGCGGCGCACGACGCGTTTCGCGGCGCGGGAGCGTTCGCGCGCACGATCGAGGGTCTGCGAGACCTCGAGGCCTCGGGGCTGCTGCCGATCGTCACCGTGACCCACACGGGCGACGACGATCCGCTGGTCTTCCGCGAACGCTGCCTGCACGCGCTCGGCGCCCTGGGTCTGTCGCGCCCTCGAATCAAGACGCTGCCCATGTTCCGGCTGGGCCGCGAGACCACCCGCACGCGGGGCTATGCGGAAATCGAGTCGCTGCGCGATCTGCCGGAGTCCGCGTTCGATCCCCATCGCCTTCAGTGCGGATCGTGCCGCGCCGTGAGCGCGAAGGGGGTCCACGTGTGCCCTCTGCTGGTGGACGAGCCGGGCGGGCGCATGGGAGAACGGCTGGATCAGACCCTCACACCGTTCAAGCTGAGCCACGGCGCCTGCTTCACGTGCTACGTCACCGGCATGACGTGCGGCAACGGGTAGCTCCCATGAGGCTCGCGGCATTCGGCGGGATCTACAGCAACCACCTCGCGCTCGCGGCCGTGCTCGAGGATCTGCGGCAGGGCGGCTCCGACCTCGCGTGGTGCCTGGGCGACCTCGGCGGGTTCGGGCCCCATCCCGATCGCGCCGTGGCGGCGCTGCGCTCGAGCGGCATTCCAACCCTGCGTGGCAACATGGACGACAGCGTCGGCCACGCGCGCGGCGACTGCGACTGCGGCTACACCGATCCGCGCGACAACGCGTTCGCCCAGCGTTCGTACGACTACACGCTCGCGCATACGTCGCCGGAGCATCGCGCGTGGATGCGGGATCTTCCCGAGTGCCATCGGCTCGAGGCGGGCGGGCGCCGCGTGCTGCTGTGCCACGGTTCGCCGCGGCGCGTGAACGAATTCCTGTGGGAGAGCGCGTGCTCCGACGCGTTCCTCGAATGGATGTGCGCCGAGCACGGCGCCGACCTGCTGCTGTGTTCGCACACTGGACTTCACTGGCACCGCGCGCTGCCCTCGGGCCGCCACGTCGTCAACGTAGGCACGATCGGCCGCCCGGCAAACGACGGGCGCACCGAGGTGTGGTACGCGCGCGTCGAACTCGAGGACGGCGTGCGCGTGGATTTCCGGTCCGTTGCGTACGACCATGAATCGCTGGCGCGCGAGATGGAGAGCGAGGCGCTGCCGCCGGAATTCGTCGAGACCATCCGCACCGGCTGGTGGACCACGTGCCTCGAAAACCTGCCGGCGAAAGAGCGCCGGGCCGGGCGGTTTTGAGATCTGCCCCTCCAGCGCAGCTGCATGTCTTCCACCTCACGAACGATGGCCCCTCAGCCCCAGATTCGCGCGGTAGGTAGAGCTCGAACTCAGGTACCCACATCTTCGCGAGCACGAGTACCTCGGGGGTGCTGGCAGCTGAGACAATGGCTCAGCTTCAAGTGTTATCATGGGATGCGTGTCGCCAATTTGGAGATCAACTGCCCTTGTGAGCTGCAGCTCGAGTTGGGCTCCTGGCTCGATCTCATCCTGGCGCAAGTAGTCACACGAGAGGTCGTCCTCGGGCTCGGCGACCTCCATCATGAACTTTGAACCGCAGCGCTCGTTGTAGGCGGAGAGAAATACGCCTATGACTGCATGGGCGGCAGCGGGCGTGAGTTCGGCCACTTCGCCTCCCCGGAAATTCAGGAATACGCAATCGCATTTCATTCACCGCCGGTGACCGGGCGCGGCCGCCCCTCAGTTTTTCAGCGCAGAAGCTGAGCTGCACGCCAGCGTGGGTCTTCTAGTGCGGCATCGATTTCGCTGCCGGTCAGGCGGGCTCTCCTTTGGCCCTCAGGCAGGTCTGCGGCATATCGGTCTAGTTCCCGGGATTCGTCACGAGTCCACACCGGGAAGTCTCCAAGCCTCTCGATTACGTCGCGAAGGCGCGCCGCTCCGCCGATCTCTCTATCCAACTGTCGCTGCAGCACACCACCCAGATCAAAGGCGCCCTCACCGAAGCACACGAGGTACCTGCCGAGCTCCATCCGAAGCCGAAGCTGCGCAGCACTCACCTGGCGGGCGAGCCCCTCTCGCTCGCGTTTGCGAGCCAGTTCCTCCTGCGCGCGGATCTGACGCTCGGCCTCACTGCGTGCCTGCTTGGTGGCTCGTAGCCACTGCGCTGGATCCGGCAGTTCCCCAGACCAACTCCCCAGGTGAGCATTCAACTGCTCGAGGGAGCTGACGCTCTTTGTCGAGTCACCAGCCACCCAGAAGGCCAAGGATCGGCGGTAACCTCCGGATTGAGCGGTACCGAAGACCAGTGGCATCTGTTCACCCGGCCGCGAAAGAATATCCGCCAACCGAACGATAGCGTCCGCCTCTGGTACGAGGGGAACAACTGCTCGGTCGTGCTCGAGAATCTCGGTGCGCGACGAGAGCGTGACGCGAGGGAACCGTGCGCCTGAGACCACGATTCGACCGCCTTCGTCGCTAATCTTTGCCCGCACGCCGATTTCAGAAGCAGCGACCGATAGCATTCGCACGAGGTCGTTCCTCGAGACGGGAGACCCAGCTGGGCCGCTGGCGGCATTCCCGCTCTCCTCGTATATCTCGAGCGCGACTGGTTGCTCTTCGATGTCTCGGGCCACGCGGTCCAGCCCGCTGACATCTACAGCTACCCGTCCTTCGAGCATCTTGCGTGCGAGGGCGAGAACGGGCTGCATCGCACCGACGAAGTGCTCAAAGAGCCCACATCGGGCGCGGAGTGCCCGGTAGACTTGGTCGTCAATACTGTTCTCGAGGAAGAGGTTGACGACACGCACATCAGAGAGTTTCTGGCCTATGCGGTCCACGCGCCCAATGCGCTGCTCAACTCGACTCGGATTCCAGGGAAGATCGTAGTTGATCACTGCACCGGCCGCCTGCAGATTGAGCCCCTCGCTCGCGGCGTCAGTGCAAACCAGCACGCGCAGCCGCCCCGCCCGCAAGGCCGCAGTGATCGCATCCTTGGTGACGCTTGTCCACTTCCCTTCGTCCGAGATCTCGCCACCCTCGCCGCTGTAGCAGCCGAGCGCGTCGCCGTAGTGTCCGTGCAGTTGGTCGCGAAGGTAGTGCATTGTGTCGACATAGCCACTGAACACAAGCACGGCACGACCGTCGTCTGTCACTCGGCGAAGGATGTCGAAGAAGCGATCGCGTTTGCTGTCTACTCCACGCAGCGCACGAAGCTCCACGAGCAAGTTTTCGACCTCGGCTAGTTCCCGCCTGGCGGTTTGCGGATCCTGGGGAAGCGCAGCCGATACCCGCGCCGATGATTCATCGTCCGCCAGGTCTTCGTACGAGAAACCCTCAGGGACATCCTGCGGAGCGAGAAAGTCATCGAACGCCCGCCTCTGGGCGATTTGCATCAGGCCATCGCGGCGACGCTCAAGGCTTTGTTCGAGAGCCGCCGGCGAACTTGATGCCCGTCGACGGTAGACGGTCATCACGAAGCCCTTGCCTGCCTTTTCAGACTCCAGTTCGCGGAAGCGCCTCTCAATGTACTGCCCGACGGCATCGTACACGCGGCGTTCGGCAGCCTCGCGGAAGTCAAACCGTTCGTCTTCGACGATTCGTTCCGGAGGAGGGGTCGGCAGCAGGCCCATCTCGTGATAGCGCCTCAGTGTCGCTCGGGTATTGCGGTGCATCCTCCGCGCAAGCGGAGACCCGCTCCGCAACCAACTTACAATCTCCTCGCGCCGGCTTGGAGCCGCGAAGACGACCTTTCTCGCTATCGCATCAGCGTCGCGTAGGCGCTGACTTTCACCCGGTGGGGGCGGAAATCCTTCATCGCCCGCCGCCGGAGCCGCTGCGCGCCGCGCATTCTCGATGTCGCACTTGCCGGTTCGTGCCCCAGATATCAGACCGTAGTAATTACGCACGGTGGCGAACTCCGAGAGCCAGGCTTCACCCTCGCCAAGCACCGCGAGTAGGTCCCACGGCTCGACCGGATGAGTCTGCATGGGTGTTGCGCTCAACAGAAGGAACCCACGCGCGCGCCCTCGCAGTTGCAGCCCGCGCAAGAGATCAAGGAGCAACGTGCCGCTGTTGAACTCCCCTTCTTCAAGTTTGCGCCGGCGGGCCGCATGCGCCTCATCGAGGATGACCAAATCCCAGGGCTGTGCTGCGATCATTAGCGACAGGTTGCGCTCCGTGCGGGCAGTTTCTCGACTCATCAGCAGCAGGTCGCACTTGAGCGCGGCTTCAATCCCATCAATCTGCTGCTCCCTGTCGTCAGGATGTACGAGCCGGTTTTCCCCTTCGAATCTGGGAACCAGCAGACCGCCCTTCTCGCGCAATTCGCCTTGCCACTGCCGGAGGAGTCCTGCGGGCACGAGGATGAGCGCACGGCGCACTCCTCGCCCGGCGAGCAGTCTTCGAAGCACGAGAATCGCTTCGATGGTCTTGCCCATTCCGACCTCATCGCAGAGCAAGCGCCCTTCCGGCCACGCTTCCGCCGTTTCCTCGATGACACGCTGTTGGTGAGGCCAGACGTCTACGAGAGCCGTCGCGTCACAGGCAGCTGCCCCGTTTGGCAGGTAGGGCGCTTCGACCACGAAGCGCCATGCCATCGCGGCCCGCTGCCTTTCAAGCGCGCTTGAGGGTTCGACAACCGGCGGCTCCTTCGGCGCAAGCCGGATCAGCCGAAGGCGAAGCGCCTCGGGAAGAGATACGGTGTGCACATCGGGGTGTCCGTCACTCCACAACAGCTCGAACTCGCGTACGTACTCTTGGTGTCGCTCGGTGTCGTCCCACGAGGTCGAGACGTCGAGGCGCTCGTAGTTGCCAAGAAGGCCCTGTGCGGTTTCGTTTCCGCTGCCACTGAACACGACAGCGTCGCCACTTTCATCCGTCACGACGCCGAACTTGGCGTGCACAATGCCTTCGCCCCGTCGCATGACGCCCACGCGAACCTCGAGCAGTCCCTGTTTCACAAGCCAGCCGAGCATCGCGAGGCGTTCCTTCTCGAGTGCCTCCTGGGGATTCTTGAAGCGTTTCTGGAGCATCGCCTCGAGCTGCGTCAGATCTCGCGTCTCAGAGAGGGCACGTACGTCCTCGGCCGACAACTCTTCATTGACGACGAGCCGCACAGCGGGGCGAGCAGCACGCTCGCCCATGCTGTGCAGTCGTGTGATGAGCGCGCCGAATCCCCGGGCCGCGGCGGCCAGAACGCTGCTAGAGAAGTACGCGCAACACCGGTCGTAGCGCACGGCCTCGGCTAGCGCCGGCACATAAAGCTCTTCGCGCAGCGCCGGGTCCGGGCCGTGCAGGAACCGCTTCCACGTCCTGCCCCTCAGATGACCGGGGCGTTGAGGCACGGCGTTGTCACCGCCAGCCTCATGAATCTGTCGGCCCATCCCTCACTCCTTGTCACCCTCGTCTTCGTTGTCCGCGTCGTCCTCGAGCTCATCATGCGTCTCGTCTTCGACGGGGTCGAGCTCCATCGCGGTCTGAAGGACCGGCTTCTCGGTCCAGTCTGGAGCTTCAAGGTCAAACAGCGATCCAAGCAGCGCATGCCAAGCGCGGAACTCGGCAAACTTTGCGGCCACCGACTTCTTCCCCTTCTCGTGCCTCACCGCCTGCGGCGCCGCATGGACGAGCGCTTGCATCAGCCTCGCCACCGGGGAGTCCTTCTTCCAACCCTGCTGCCGAACCAGCGCCTTCGCGGACCCCACGCCAGCTCCGCCCCCACCCGCCTCCAGGTATCGCAAGGCCAGCGCGTGGCAGGCATCGAGTGCGGTGCGGAAGCGCGGGTCGTTCGGATGCACCTTGAGGATCTGCTTCTTGGTGCGCCGCTTGGTTACCGTGACCGGGCCGAACAGGGTCTCCTCGATCTCCTCGGGCTCGAGTGCTCGCTCACGACGCCGGTCGCGGGCCGTCAGCATCTGCACCTTGTCGCCCGTCTTGGAGACCAGTCCTGCCACCACTAGCTGGTCCACATCCATGCCCACCGCGTGGCCAAGCAATCGAGCCTCGTTGAAGCGGAACTCCGCGGCGCCCAGCACGTCCCAGCACAGCAAAGCGAATCGCCCCTCGGCTTCGACGCCTTCGAGGCCCCGCGAGGCAAGTTGGTTGATGCGCCAATCGCTCACCGCATCGGCGGCCTCCTCGAGGGCACGCTCCACTCCTACCGGGTGGCCAACGTCGGTCTTCACCTCGTCGTATTGGCTGTACACCGCCATAGCAGGGCCGAAGGAACCCACCAACTGGTCCACTGGATTCAGGCCTTCGCCCTGTAGCCGAGCCGCGGTATTGCGCGCCTTCTCGCGGATCTGGCTCTGCATCCCGCTGTCGAAGTAGCCGGTCCCCCCGCCCTTCGGCCGCTTGCGGGCGACGAGGATCACCGTGCTCTGGGCAGCATTCTTCTTCGCCTGATGCAGCGAGTGTTCGCTCTCGGTTTTCACCGGCCATGTAGCGGTGATGGTGAAGCCAGCACGAATCAGCGAGGCGAACAGCGCCTCCCACGCTTCCTGCTTCTTGTGCGTGAACATCACCGTGAGCGCCCCCTCGTCGCGCAGGATGCGGTGGCACTCCCGAAAAGTCTCGGTCATCAGATTCTGGTAGAAGGCGTGTGCCTTGATCTTGGCCTCTTTGGCCGAGCCATCACGAGCGCCCTTCCTGCCGGGCTTGCCGTCACCTTCGCGATGGCGGCTGACGTTGACCACCGCCTCCTGATCGTGTTCGCAAAGATAGGTCGAGAACCACTCCGGTCGGCGATGCCCCTGCGTGCGCTTCAGCCAGACGTAGAAGAAGTCAGCCAGCTCTGAGTACTGCACGTTGTCGGCGTATGGGGGATCAACGACCACGGCGGTTATGCTGCCATCGGCCAGTTGAGGGAGCCCTGTGGCTGTACCAAGTGAAATCTCGACGGAAACCGCTGATGCCGCTCGGGGGAGTTCGCTGATCTTCTGATACGCTCCGAGAACATTATCGGTTGCCCATTCGAGGCCCGAGCCGCTGTTGCAGGGAGCCATTTCTGCAGGCGTGGCCTTGAACGCGAAATCATGGCGGTCGAAGACGCTCCGGATTCCATTCGTCGTTGAATCCCAGGAAGCCGAAAGCGCATTGTGGTTGCCGAACTTGTCGAGCGCGAACGCGAGCAAGTGGACGACCGCCTCGCCGACATCCGTGCCTTCTGCCTTCACAATCTCCTTCCGCAGTGCGCGCAGCTCCTCGACCAGTACTCCGAAGCACATCAACTGCCGCGGCGAGAACATGTCGGCCCACCCCGGCATGCCGTAAAGGCGCGGTCGCTCGTCACTTGAAACCTGTGGATACATCTCCGTCGGGATGATGTTCGCCTTCTCCCAGCCCGCTCGCTGGCGTTCGAGTTCTTTCTCGGCCTCGCGCAGCGCCTTGAGGTCCATCGCCTCGGGCGGCTGGAATCGCAACCCCTGCGGGGTCTTCACGGCGACAGCGTAGAGCGCGCTACCCATCTCTCCCGCCTGAGCCTTGGCCTTGATGTAGTCAGATGGGATCTGCCGCCCCGTGAAGAGCGACACGCCCTTGCCGTCGTCGTAAGTCGGAGGCGGTATCTCGCGCAGCTGACCAGCGCGGGTGCCAATCTCGCGGATGCGCACCGTCCAGGTGCCCTTCGCCTTGTCCACCACCGGTTCGGCCACCACTTGCCCGTGCTCGGTCTTGGGCTTCAAGAGGTGCCAGTCCGGCACCAGTGGGGTCTCGTGCCCTGTATCAGGGCACGGCACCGTGCGCACGAAGATGTAGGCATGGACTTTCGCCAGCTTGTGGCGCGGATAGAACCGCGCGAGCCTCTCCTCAACTCGCGTTCCCCAGGTGGCGGCCCACTTGCGCGCCTTGACCGCAAGTGCAGGGCCGTGACGGAACGGATAGTCGACGGTCGCCTCGAGGACCGAACAGGCGACCGGGTTGTACTCGTTCGCGAGAACATGGAATCCCAGCCGTGCCGCCTCGAGCGGGATCGAGCCGCCACCCGCCATCGGGTCGATGACTGTCAGGTCCTCCCCCCATAGCCTCGCCGCTACCGCGTGGGCTTTCTTGAGGTCCGCTTCGATCATTCCCCGCTTGAATGCTCGACTACAGCCGAAGCCGCCTTCCACACGGATGCCTTCATCCATCCTGCGGCGGATCTCGATGAGTTCGGCGCCGGGGCGTCCGAACCCCAGCAGCCGCTCGAACACATCGTGCGGGAAGTCCGCGGGCAGCAGCGACGCAAGCACCGCGGCCCGCGATACCGTCAGAGGTCGCCGAGCCCACCAGACGTGGAGGTAGGTGTGCGGCGCGAGTGCGCTGGCACTCCCGCGCTCTCGCATGCACTCCACGCCGATGGCTGCGGCCGGAAGCCAGTCCTCGATGAGCAACCGGGGGCGCTTCAAGGCCCCTTCTCCGCCTCGCCCGCCTTCTTCTGCCGGTAGTCGCGCCGATCGAGGCAGGCGTCGTACGTGCTCTTGTCGATGGGGATCCAGTCAGTCTTCTGGATACCACGCCGGTTGCGGGTGACAGGGCTCAGGGGGTACGCGCAGGCGATCTTGATCCAGCGACTCTGCTCGCGCGCGATGACGCGAATCTCCTCCGCGACCTCGGAGAGATCCTGGTCCTGACTGAAGACGAGCGCCACATCGTAGGCCTGCCGGTGCGCGAGGCGAATGACATCGACGGCGATGCGGACGTCGATACCCTTCTCTTCGCCGGCGAGGTAGGAATGCTCGTTTCCGTCGGGGAGCCGGATGACTCGGGTGCGGTAGCGCAGCGGGCGCGAGTAAGTGTGCACGCCCTGGCGACCGAGCATCGCCAGCTTATGGGTCCAGAAGTGGTTCCAGGCTGCGTTGTCGGTCGCGTCGGGCACGCCGGTGTAGAAGCGTGTCTCGCTCAGCGCCCAAGCTTTCGAGCGGCAGACGGCTTCAGCAAGTGCGCGCACATCGTAGTTGGGGTACGTGTAGCCGAAAGACTCGCGGGCGGAATGGAAGAGGTTTTGACCATCCACAAAGACCATGGCACGAGGGTGGAGCGGCTCAACAACCATGCGTGCGGTCCTCAAAAAATAACCCCGCCCGAGGCCTTGCGGCGTGTCGGACGGGGTGCAAATAACGGGACGATGATAGCAGTATCGGCACTTCTGTCAAAGGGCTTCACCGCACAGCCTCAATGAGGATGCGGAGGGCGCGGATGGCGCGCCTGCCCGCAGGGCGTGCCATCAGGCCTAGCCACCAGGCGGCTTCCGTGCCGTCGGCGTGGTGGATGTTGGCTGCTGCGCGGTGAAGCTTGCCCGCGTCGCGTAGCCCACGCGCCACCAGAGCATAACAGGCGACCCGCGCACCCCAGTCGTCACCAAGCGGATGGTAAGGACCGGTGGTGAGTCTGGTCGATGGGCCCGCAGTCTCGCGCACTGCAGCCCGAAGCAGAGATGTCCCCGCCGAGAACGCCAGCGGCGAGACCGGAGCAATGCGGTCGAGCCGTTCCTCCCCACGAGCCGTCAGCCGGCGACGATAAAGAATCGCCGCATCCCCAGCGTGACGCCGCACCACGCGCAGCGCGAACGCAGCTTGCCGTACATTCACCTCGCCACCTCCACAGGGGCGTCGAAGTCTGCGTCGGGCCGAAGCCCATCGGGTGCTTCTTCTGAAATAGTCCTCAGCGCGGGCTCGAGCCCTGTTCGTCCTGCCGGCCCGAAATCGAGCGCGAGTTCCGCCTCGTAGCTGACACCTTCTCCCACGGCGTTAGCCACGGTCTGGGCAATCGCAAGAGGTTTGACCGGATGACTCGGCTTGATCTCGCTCACTACGAAGTTGATGTTGCCCCCATCCTTGAGCGGCCCTCCTGCGCTCACCGTCAACGACAGGAAATCCGCACCAAGGGGTTGGGCCAGAGCGATTAGAGTCGCTGCGTCTGCAGGCTGTCTGACCCGCAAACGCAGGCGCTGCAGGGGGCGATTCAATGCGCACTCCAGAACCTTTTCCCACGTCATCGCCTGTATCGGCCCGGTCGACGGCGGCGGTGGCGTGGGCTCCCTGCCCCTGCCCGCTTGGTAGGGCTCGAGAGCGTCTTCCTTGATCCACTGTGCGGCCAACAGCGAATTGGCGCGCGTCACTTGCACGGAGTCGTCGAGCGTGAGCGTGCTTAAGCTACCTGCGATGCGGCGACGGCGGCCTTCGGCACCTTCCACGCAGCCGCGCATGTCGTACGCTCGGCCGTCCGCCAGTCGGATCAACACCTTTCCGTCAGCCACCGACTTGATGAGCGTCTGGCGGACGATCGCCCCGTCTGGCAGCAACCGCAGATGAGGCGCCCCGAGGAATCGCTCATGGATGGCTTTGGCCGTGTAGGTGTCTGGCCGGTCGGGCAGCGGGGTCGCGCCCTGCAGCACATCCTTCAGGAAGCGCCCGGCGTCCAGCGCGTCCCCCGACTTGTAGACAAGATCCTTGGCGTCGAGGAACGCCCGGAGGCACTTCTGCCCCTGCGCGCGCTGGAGCATCTCTTCGTCAGGGACCTGGAACTGTTCGTCGATCGCGTACGAGACTCCGCCGGCAAGTACGACGCGATCGAAGGCGCGGCAGGTCTGGATCCGGAACTGCTTCTGAAGGTCAGGCTTTATCCGCTGCAGCTGGTCACGGACCAGCTTGCCGGAGTCTCCGGTGCGGTGCTCACGCTCGATGGCCTCGGCCGCAAGGAGGCGCTGAGCGCGCTCGACTGCACCGCTCAGTGCAGTTGGCGTAGGGGCCACACCCACGATGGAGTTCACGAAGCGCCTGGGCATCGGCCCGGCTCCGGGTTCGCCTTCATCCGCGAGGGCGCAGGCCTGCTTCGCAACCTTCTCATCCTCACAGAGCACGAGTTGCAGCTCGTTTGACTCGGGGACCTGTCGCGCCCTTTCGGGCCATGCGACCAACTTGAAAGTCGGACCGGTGAAGTAGCCTTGCGCCTCAGCACGCACCCGTTCACGTGCATCCTCAAGCGGAACGCTGCCCATGCGCTCTTCGATCTGACGATTGACATTGGGTTCGTAGCGAAACTGCCAGCCGCGCCCCCCCGGCATCGGGTACGTGTGCCAGCAGACCCCCACGAGTCGGTCCATCGCCTCGGCCGGCTCCGGCCCGGCTTCGTCTGGGCGCAGGATGGCGAGTGTCAGATCCGCGGGGTCGAGCCCACTGTTCGACTGCATCGCGATGCTCTCGAGCAGCAGCGCAGAAGCGGCTCGAACGTGGATGCCGCGGTTGCCGCCATCCAGTTGTTGTGCGTGCCCCTCGAGGTCGGAAGTGACGGCGGACTTGAAGTGGTCGCGGTTGAGTCGCTGGAGCAGGTCGCCTTGGATGCGATCGCTCGACCAGTCGACATCGCCAGCCGTGATGAGTTCGAGGTCCTCATCCGCCTCCCAGACGCACCTGAGGATGCGGGCGAAGAGGCGAAGCGTTCCTCGGCTCTTATTGAACTCCTGCAGAGCCGCGAAGCGGCCCTCGGCGGTTTCCAAGAGGCGCGGATGGAACGGGTAGCACTCGACGATGCGCTGCGAGTAGGATTTGTCGGCCGCGCTGGCGGGCACGGTGCCCGGCGCTTCGTTCACGACACGCCCGTAGAGCGCGTGATAGGCGGCTGATGCCTTCTGGGCCGCCCCGGCGTCAACACTCTCGAGCAGGCGACGAACGATGACCTTCGCTGTCTCCTTCCCGATCGGATCGAAGTCAGTCATCTTGCGACCGAATATGTCGTCGAGCTTCACTGCGGCCGAAGTAAGTTCGGTTCCCAGCTTCGCCGCTTCCTTTGCATAGGCACGCTGATCGGCAGGATCCGTCACCACCAAGACGGACTGAGGGCGCTTGCCGACCGCAGCGGCCAGCGAGTTGAGGAAACCAAGCAGGTTCCCTTGCCCACGCTCCGACAGCTTAGCCATGTAGATCACGAGCTCATCGAGCAGAATGAGGATCGGGCCCGCGGGAAGCACCGCGGCGATTTGATCCTCGCTGGGTGAGCTCTCGGGATCGTCCGCCTTGCCGAGCGACTTGAGAGCCTCTCGATCACCCAGTTGAAAGAACAGTTCGCCCCAGAGGCTGTGCACCTTCGTTGCTCCGTGGCTCGCGAACTCGAGAACACCTGCAGGCCGTGCGTCAATCGCGACAACCGTCACCGCCTTGGGGCGCCCGGCGGCAGGGAGTAGCTCCGTCCCCAACGAGAGGTTGCTTACATTGTTGGCCAGATGCCACAGCGCCATCAAGGTGTGCGTCTTTCCGCCACCGAAGCCGGTGCTCAAACGTAGCGTGGCGCCAGCTTCTTTCGGTTCCGCCAACCGCGCGAAAACGACCTCGATGACTTTCCGGAGCTGCTCAGCGGGATGAGTGTTCTGAAAGAAGAGCTTCGGGTCTGAATAGACCTTGGGTGCCTTACCAGCGACCAAGTCGGCGAAGTCGGCCGCGAAAATGGCATCGTCGAGGTCGCCCTTGAGGACCTCCTTGCGGGGCTTGCAGCTGGAGAGGACGCTCACGCGCGGCTCCTTGGCTGGGCGAGTGCCCAGGGGGCAGACAACCGACTACTGCTCTACGAGATTGTGCGCCCCCACTTCTACCACAGGCCGGCCGGAATCTCACGCCAGGGCCGCCGTGGCGCGGTTCCGGCACACGGCTACCTTCGGGCGGTATGAGGAAGTCACCGTTCAGTGTCTGATCTGTGCAGGCTGGGAAATCGCCCCCTGGTGCCCTCGAGCCACGCCTGTGGTGTCGCCGCCCGATCGGCCCGAAGGGTCCCGGTCGGTCGAAGCGCACCCGGTCAGCCGCCGCCCTTGCGCTTCGCGATCAGCGCTTCCCACGCCCTCATGCGCTTCGCCACCTCGGCCTCCTCGCCCTGCTCGGTGGGCTCGTAGAAGCGACGCCCGATCAGCTCGTCGGGCAGATGCTGCTGGTCGGCGACCGCACCCGGCTCGTCATGCGCGTAGCGGTAGCCCTGGCCATAGCCCAGGTCCTTCATGAGACGCGTGGGCGCGTTGCGGATCACGAGCGGCGGCGGCAGGCTGCCGCTCGATTCCACCTCGGCGATCGCCCGTCGAAATCCGGCATACACGGCATTGCTCTTGGGCGCGGTCGCGAGATGGACGCAGCATTGCGCGATCGCGAGTTCGCCTTCGGGGCTGCCGAGCTGGTGGTAGGCCTGAAACGCGGCGACCGCGAGCGGCAGCGCGCGCGGATCGGCGTTGCCCACGTCCTCGCTCGCGAAGCGCACCAGGCGGCGCGCGACGTAGAGCGGATCCTCACCGGCCGCGAGCATGCGCGCGAGCCAGTAGAGAGCGGCGTGCGGATCCGAGTCGCGCAGCGACTTGTGGAGCGCCGAAATCAGGTTGAAGTGCTCCTCCCCCGCGCGGTCGTAACGCAGGTGACGGCGCGCAAGCGCTCCCTCGACCGCGAGCCGCGTGATCGCCCCCGAGTCGGAGCTGGCGGCCGCCAGTTCCAGCGCGTTGAGCGCGCGGCGGGCATCGCCGTCGGCCGCCGCGCACAGCAGGTCCATCGCGTCCTCGTCGCAGGAGCGGGCGATCTTCAATCCCCGCTCGCGGTCGGCGAGCGCGCGCTCGACCACGATCCGGATCTCGGCGGGCGCCAGCGCCTTGAGGACGACCACGCGCGCCCTCGACAGCAGAGCGGCGTTCACCTCGAACGACGGATTCTCGGTGGTGGCCCCGATCAGCACGATGTCGCCCGATTCGACGTTGGAGAGGAACGCGTCCTGCTGCGCCTTGTTGAAGCGGTGGATCTCGTCCACGAACAGCAGCGTCGGCCTGCCGCTCCTGCGGCGTTCGATCACCGCCTTTTCGAGCGTGTCGCGCACCTCGCGCACTCCGGACAGCACGGCGCTGAACGAGACGAAGGGAACGCTGGTGCGGCCCGCCACCAGTCGCGCCAGCGTGGTCTTTCCGCTGCCGGGCGGTCCCCACAGGATGATCGACGCGAGAGAGCGGCCATCGCGCATCGCGGCCAGCGGGGAGCCGGCGCGGAACGCATCCTCCTGCCCCACCAGCTCGTCGAAGGTGCGCGGGCGCATCCGATCGGCTAGCGGAGCCTCGCCTTTTCGCGCCGGCGCCAAATCCCGGCTCTCGCCGAACAGATCGCCGCTCACGGCTTCGCGGGAGGCGCGGGGTCGAACAGGTCTCCGGTCGTCCCCCGCGCGGGCGCACTCGAGGCAACCGACGGTGATGACGGTGCGATCGTCGCGGGCGCCGGCGATGGCGCTGCGGCGGTCGGCCGCGCGAGGCGCGCGGTGAGCGCGCGCGCGGCGTCCTCGATGGTCTCGGGACGCCCCATCGAGACGCCCAGCTCTTCGAGCCGCTGGAACAGTTCGGCGAGCACCGGCGGCTCGATGTTGCTGCGGCGAAGCAGACCCGGATCGCGGAAAATCTCGGCGGGCGGACCCTGCGCCACGATCTCGCCGCCGAACAACAGCACGTAGACCCGGTCCGCCATCGCGGTCACGGCGTTGACGTCGTGGGTCGCCAGCACCAGCGTGACACCCTGCGTCTCGTGCAATCGGTTCAGCAGCTGCATGAGATCGAGGCGCGAGGCGGGATCGAGCCCTTCGAACGGTTCGTCCAGCACCAGCAGCCCGGGCTTCAGCACCAGCGCTCCCGCCAGCGCGACTTTTCGCTTCTCGCCTCCCGAGAGGTGATGGCAGACCTTGTGGCTCAGGTGCGCGATCCCCACGCACTCGAGCGCCGCCTCGACCATGCGGTCCACCTCGGACTCGGGATACCCGTAGCTGCGCGGCGAAAACGAAACGTCGTCCCACACCGTGGGCGCGATGATCTGCTCGTCGGCGTTCTGCAGAAGCACGCCGACGCGCTCACGAATGCGGTTGAAGTGGCGCGCGGGATTCACCCCGAACACCGAGACCTCGCCCTCGCTCGGCTCGAGTAGGCCGAGGATGTGGTAGAGCAGCGTGGTCTTTCCGCAGCCGTTCGGCCCCAGGACCACGACGCGCTGCCCGGCGGTGACCACGAAGTCGAGCCCGCACAGATGGACCTGCGTGCGATCGGCATACACGTGACGCACGCACGAGACGCGGACGATGGGTTCGCTCACGCGCGCCTCCACAGCAGCGTCGCCGCGGCCGCCACCGCCGCGCCCGCCAGCGCGACATACCCGTCCTCACGCGTCCACTCGGCCCAGTGGCGGCAACCGCACACCCGCCCTGAATGGCCGCGCAGCAGCATGGTCGAGTACTGGCGCTGGCTGCGCTCGAATCCGTAGAGCACCAGCGTCGCGAGCCCCTCGCCCGCGAGCGTCAGGCGGCGGCGCGAGGGGCCCGAGGTTCCGCCGCGCAGGCGGAGCGCGCGCCACAGGCGCTCGGCGCGCGCCATCACGTCGAACAGCGCGCGATACGTGAGGAACAGGCCGTCCCCCACGCTGCGGGGCAGCGCGCGGGAAAGCGGTGCGAACAGATCGGGATAGGGCGTGGTGCCCACCAGCCACACCGCGGTCAGGCTCGCGATCAGCGGACGCAGCAGCAGCCGCGCCGGCGTCTGCCACGATCCGTCCCAGCTGCCGATCACGAACAGCGACGAGAACACCAGCGGATAGCCGGCCGCGACCAGCACCAGCGCGCGCGGCAGGCGGCTGGTGAGCGCGAGAAACCACGCGCCGGCCCACAGCACGCCGAGCAGCGTGAGCGACGGCGACGCCACCGCGAGCGTCACGAGCGTGGCCGCGAGCAGCAACTTGGCGATCGCGCTCGCGCGGTGCCACGGCGTGCCGCCGGAGCTCGCCATCTGATCGATGCGTCCGATCGTGTTGATCATCGCGAGGCGCTCCCCCGATCCGCCGGCAGCGCGCCGATCCCCGCGGCGGTCGGCAGCAGGTCGGGGCGCACGCGCGCGATGAAACGCGCGAGACCGAACGCCACCGCGCATTCGATCAGCACCCCCGCCAGCCACAGCGGAAGCGCGAGGCCGCCGAGCAGAGCGACGCGGCCGAGCCCCGCGGCGCCGGGCCGCGCGCGCAGCGCGACGGCGACCACCGCGATCCACATCAGTCCCGAGACGCCCTGCGAGACACCGGTCGCAAGCGCGAGCGCCGCAGCGGGCGCGAATCTCATGCGGAGCCGGCTGTAGGTGGGCCGCGCAATCACGGCTCCCGAGCCCAGCACCAGCGCGTTCAATCCCACCACCGTGAACCCTCCGTGCCCCGCGAACGCGAGGATCGCGCTCACCACGAACACCAGTTGAAACGCGGCCGCCGGCCCCGCCAGCACTCCCACCGGGCCGACCAGGCTCAAATGGTACTCGATGGGGCCGAGCGGGAGCTCGACCGCCATCGCCGCGAGCACCAGCCCGCCCAGCGCTCCGCGCCACGCCACGCTGCGGCTCGATTCGTTGCGCGTGGCCCTCGTACTCACCCACAGCGCGACCAGCGCGAACGCCAGTCCTCCGCCCCACAGCCACGCCGGAAGCACGCCATCGGGAATATGAAGGTGCGACACGGCTACTGCGCCCAGGCCAGCGTCACTGCGCTGGCCCTGGCCCCCGCGTCCGAGAGCGCGGCGAGGCACGCCTCGAGCGTGGCGCCGGTGGTCATCACGTCGTCCACCACCAGCACGCGCCGCCCCTTGAGCCACGCGGGCGTTCGCGCGCGAAACGCGCCGCGCAGGTTCTCGCGCCGCGCCGCCGCGCCGAGCCGCGCCTGGGGCCGCGTCTCGCGCGTGCGCACGAGCGCGCCGGCCA
>JACOSU010000034.1 GCA_016178685.1 Candidatus Eiseniibacteriota bacterium
CGTGATCGCCGCCGTCAGCGTCGTCTTCCCGTGATCCACGTGCCCGATCGTCCCCACGTTCACGTGCGGCTTCGTGCGCTCATACTTCTGCTTGGCCATTTCATGAGGCTCCTGTTGACGTTCGACGTTTCGGCTGCGATTTTCGGCCCGAGGTTTCCCCGGGCGACGCGCGCCACCCCTCGGCTCCCGCGTCCTGCGGATCGGCTGGTTGGCTCACACGTCCTGCTGATCGGCTCGTTCCGCCTCGCGGCGGGATTCGGCGCTACCTGTGCGCCGCCCGCAAACTCCAAGGCGTGTTGCGACTTCAGGCCTCACCTCGCACGACGCGCCATCGCGCGGGCGCGCAAGGTGGAGCCCACGATCGGAATCGAACCGATGACCCTCTCCTTACCATGGAGATGCTCTACCGACTGAGCTACGTGGGCTTTGACGACCGGGACGTCCAGGTGGGCAGCACTGCTCAGGCGGATGCGGCAGCGTTGGAGTACTGCAACTGGATCGTAGCGACGTGGCTCAGCGTCCTGGGGTCGAAAGACGCACTACCCCGAGGCGACTTTCACGTTACGAAAGTCGTCGGGGAAACGTGCGAGCAGGGGAATCTAGGATTCCAGGGGCCGGGTGTCAACTGGAAAATCTTAGAAATTGCGAGGTTAGGCAATCGTCAGCGCTCCGGCGCACTCGTGGCGGCCGCGGGCGCACTCACCACGAGCGTTGCCGCGTGGAAGAATTGGAGCGGGAAACGGGATTCGAACCCGCGACCCTCAGCTTGGAAGGCTGACGCTCTAGCCACTGAGCTATTCCCGCTCAACGGGTTGTCGTTCAACAAGATGGTGGAGGGGGAAGGATTCGAACCTTCGAAGGCATCGCCGACAGATTTACAGTCTGTTCCCTTTGACCGCTCGGGAACCCCTCCGAATCATGCACCGCGGCCTCGCCCGGCTCAACGAGGGAAAGACAAAGCTGGCGAAGGGACTCGAACCCCCAACCACCTCATTACAAATGAGATGCTCTACCAATTGAGCTACGCCAGCTGAGCTCGAGTCGCGCCGTCAGGGCGCCCGCAACATAGTCTCGCCCCCGGCGACTGTCAAGATGTCGCAGCCGGGCAGAGCGGGCGGATGATGTGCCCCGCCCCGGGGTCCTGATGCGGCCGGATGATGCGCCTCTTGCCGGGGTCCGGTTGCGGTCGGGCTGATGCCCGAGGCCGGGAGCAGGCGTGGATGGGTTCGGAGTCAAATTGAAAAGGCAGCCGTGAGATTTGGAGACCCATCGGGTCTTTCCTCTCAAGCTGCCTTTTCCCGAGAGAACAGGGGGTGACCGGGAAGAACCCCACCGCACTCCCGGCTTCGTTGACCGGGCGTATTTTCAGTTTTTTGAACTACCGACACTACTCACCTGACGGCACGAGCCGTCGCGTCTGAGTGCACTCACCCCTTTCAGGTTGACGTTCGTCAGTCGAACGCTTCGTGAACCGAGGGTACGAGCCCCCTGGACGATCGCTCGTCCAAATAAACTGGGCTGGCTGCAAGACTTCGTCGGGCGACCCTGGGCGCCGATGGAGGTGCCGATCTTCGCCGGATCGCCCGACCCTGAAGTTCCAATCCCCCGAGAGGAACCTCACAACCGCATCCGTATCTGCGGTGCTGCCAACCCGTAACCGCGCACGCACAGAGCAGGGGTCGTGCCACAATTCCGACTCGCGCAGGCCGAACGCGAAGAATCATGTAACCCATTGAAAACGCTTGCGAGCGATGACCTGTCCGGAGCGTTACGAGGTGCGTCCGCCTGAGGGATCCCGGCACGTTGTCACCCCGAAGGAGACAGTCGAGGGCCTGCTGGATCAGCGTAAACGCGATGTGCGGGAATGAACTAACCGGAGTGTTACCGGTCGGGTAACAGTGTGAAGCCGGGGCGCCGAGAGCGCGCCGCGATGAGATGGCCGATCATGCGCGTGGGGGTCGGCCGAGCCACGCCGGATCGAGTCCGGCTCGATGCTATTCGAGTTCGATGTGGAGGCGCTTCAAGCGGGCGTACAGCGTCTTGCGGCTCACGCCGAGCCGCTCGGCCACGCGGCTCTTGTTGCCGCCGGCCTCGGCCATCGCGCTCAGGATCGCGGTGCGCTCGTCGTCGGAACTTGCGCGGGCCGGCGCCGGAGAACCCAGGAACGGCAGCAACTCGGTAGCGTCAATCCGGCCGGTTCCGGCATGCAGCGCGGCCATGCGCTTCATCACGTTTTCGAGTTCGCGCACGTTGCCGGGCCAGGCGTGAGAGAGCAGCACGGATTCGGAATCGGGCTCGAGATGCGGCCCGTCCATCCCGCCGTAGAACGCGAGGAAGTGACGTGCGAGCGGGACGATATCCTCGGCTCGTTCGCTCAATGAAGGCAACCGGATCCCGATCTCGTTCAAGCGGAATAGCAGGTCGCGGCGGAACAGCCGCTCGCCGTCTCCCTCGCGCAATTCCCGATTCGTGGCGGCGATCACGCGCACGTCGGCGCGCCGCACCTGCGTCTCGCCGAGTCGCAGATACTCGCCGCTCTCGAGGAATCGCAGCAGCGTGACCTGAACGTCGTGCGGAAGTTCGCCCACTTCATCCAGGAACAACGTGCCGCCGTTCGCGGCCTCGACCAACCCCACGCCATCGGCATGCGCGCCGGTGAAGGCGCCCTTGCGGTGTCCAAACAGTTGCGACAGTGCGAGGTCGGCGCGCAGCGCGCCACAGTTGACCGCGAGGAACGCGCGGCCCGAGCGCGGCGACAGCGAATGAATGGTGCGCGCGATGAGTTCCTTGCCGGTTCCGGTCGCGCCCGTGATCAGCACCGAAAGCTCGGTCAGCGCGGCCCGGCGCGCCATCGACTCGACCCGTCGCATCGCGTGCGAGCAGGCCACCAGGCTCGGCGCGCGATGGCGGCGGCCGAGCAGCGACGCGGGGCGCGACGGAAGCGGCTCCGCGCTGTTCCCCAGCAGGCGATGCAGGTCGCCCTCGGACTGCTCGAGCCAATGAGGGATCGTGAGCTCCGAGAACAACGAGCCGGCGAGGTAGAAACAGCGCCGTGCCTCGCGCGGATCGTCGGCTGCGCGTCCGAGGCCGAGCCATGCGCGGCCCAGCTCGAGGCGCTCGCGGCATGCGGTGAGCTGCTCGACGGCGGTCTTCCATCGCGCTGCGCTCTCTTCGCGGCGGCCGCGCGCGGTCGCGATCTCGGCCGCCACGCGGAACGTCACCGCGAGCTCGAGCCGGTCGTGCGTCACGCGCGCCAGTCGCCGTGCGCGATCGAGTGCCGCGAGCGCCTCATCGAACCGCAGCAGAGCGCAGAGCGCCTCCGCGCGGCGCCGCTCCAACTCGACCACCAGATCCCCACCCGGCGCGATGCGCTCGGCCAGCGCGAGCGCGTCACGATAACGCGCCAGCGCGGCCTCGGGGCGGCCGCGGTCGGAGTCGAGCTCTCCCAGGAACTCGATCGCCAGCACTTCCTCGCGTCGTGCCGAAAGACCGCGCGCACGCTCGAGCGCGGCGAGCAGCAGCGTCTCGGACTCGGCGAAGCGGCGCTCGAGGCGCGCCACATTGCCCAGACCGATGCCGGTCATCACCCGACGGAGCTGGTCGCCCACCTCGAGGAAGATTCGTTCGGCTTCCTGGTAGCAATCCAGCGCCCGCTTCCAGTCGCCGCTCTTCTGGTACACGATTCCGAGATTCAGGAGCGGCGGAGCGGTCTCCGCGTACCGTCCCGCGGCGCGATGCAGTTCGAGCGCGGCGATCAGGTGCGAAGCCGCGGTCTCCCACTCGCACAGATTCTTGTGCACCAGCCCGAGATTGTTGCGCACGTGCGCGGTGCTGGCCTCGTCGCCGAGGCGCCGATAGAGCGCGAGAGCATGGTCATAATGATCGCGCGCCCCGGCGAGGTCGCCGAGGCGATAGAGCGTCCGGCCCATCTGGTTGATCGCCTGGGCCGAGAGCGAGAGGTCACCGCATTCATCGGCCAGCGCGAGGCCGCGTCCAATCGCGTCGCGCGCTTCCTCGAGTCGGCCGAGGCGGAACAGCGCGTCGGCGCATTGCAGCTGGAGCCGCCCGCGGATCGGCGCATCGATCGCCGCCTCGCGCTGCAGGAGTTCGCGGCACTGCCCGAGCGCCGCCTGGCATTCACCCTGAGCGAGACGGCACGCCACCGCCTTGCTCTCGAGCGCGGCGCGGCGGGATGCCGACAGCGTCCCCGCCGCCTGCAGCGAGAGCAGCCGGTCGATGGTTTCGAGCGCAGGCAGATGGCTGTCCGCCTGGAGATAGAGATCCGCCAGCATCTCAAGCTCGGCGAGCGCGTCCGACGATGAAGCGTCGGGCTCTCGGACGAGCCGATGCTCGAGATGCGCGATCACATTTCGGTCGTCATTCGGCACACCGAAACTCCGGTCACGTTCTCGATGTCAGTGTGCTGCAGAGACGTTCAGAGGCCCAACCAGCGCATCCGCAAGCTCTGCAGTACGTTGCGAAGACCCGTCATCCACGCAGGAGCCGCGTTGCTTCCGTCACCCACGGAACGCGCTCCGAACGTCGTCGGGCCGGTCAAGGAGCCCTGGCCCCGTGCGGTCCTGCCCGGAGTCGTGGGCACATCGGGATCCCCGATGCCCGTGCCGGGCACACCGCCGCCAGCGCCGCCGCCATCATCGCCCAGCAAGCCGCTCGAATCTGTTCCGGCGGCAGCATGATGCGAGGTGCCGGCAACCGCGACCAGCGCGATGCCGAATGCGAGAATGAAGATCCACCAGCGATTCGAAATGAATCGACGCATCAAACCCTTTCCTGTTCCCAGGTCCGAACTGGCCGCTAAGGCCAAGAGACTGTCGTCCTCGAAACCCGCCGCCACGCAGAGAGGGGGGGAATACGGGTGAAAAACCCTGCTGCGGCTGGAATACGCCCCGGACGATGGGTTAAGCCTAGTCCCGGCTTCACACCAACGTCAAGACAGGATTTGCAGGGGCCCGGCAGAATACGACGACGAGTTTCATCGCCGCTTGAGCTTCGGTCCCGCCGGACCATCCTCGACCACGACGCCTCGATCGAGCAGCCGGTCGCGGAGCGCGTCGGCCCGCTTCCAGTCCCGGCTCTTGCGCGCCTGCTCTCGGGCCTGGACGAGTTGCTGCACGTCGTCGCTCCAAACCTCTGAAACCGGCGCCTTCCAGAACAGGCCGAGCACGCTTCCTAGTTTCAGAAGTGAACGTCCGGCCGACCTGGCAGCTGGTCCCAAGCCCTCATCCAGCGCCCGGTTGACTTGCCTCGAGAGGTCGAACAGATGTCCGATCGCGCGGGCGGAATTGAAGTCGTCGTTCATCGCCTCGTGGAACAACCGGTCCGCCTCGGCGACCGCCTCTCCCAACCAGCCGCCCGCCGGAGCGCCATCGATGGCGGTCCACGCCTCGGCGCGTTCGAGCGGGGAGCGCAGCCGAGCATAGGCGACGGCCGCCTCTTCGAGACGCTCGAGCGTAAAGTCGATCGGGCTGCGGTAATGGGTCGAGAGCAGGTAATAGCGGACCACCTCGGGATCCACGCGCGAGACGATGTCCTCGATGAAGAACAGGTTGCCGGTGCTCTTCGACATCTTCTCGCCGCCCAGATTCACCATGCCGTTCTGGCTCCAGTAATTCGCCAGCGGCCGTCCGGTGCATGCCTCGCTCTGCGCGATCTCGTTTTCGTGGTGAGGGAAAATCAAGTCCTGTCCGCCGCCATGGATGTCGAACGTGTCGCCCAGGTACTTCATCGCCATCGCCGAGCACTCGATGTGCCATCCCGGCCGGCCCGGGCCCCACGGACTCTCCCATGCCGGCTCGCCCGGCTTGCTGCCCTTCCACAGCGCGAAGTCGAGCGGATCGCGTTTCGCCTCGCCCGGCTCGATCCGATAACCCTCGCGCATGTCGTCGACGCGGCGGCCCGAGAGCTTTCCGTAGTCGGGCTTGCTGCGCACGTCGAAGTACACGTCGCCCCCCGCGGTGTACGCGTGGCCGCTCTCGATCAGCTTCGCGATCATCGAGTGCATCTCGGGGATGTGGCGGGTGGCGCGCGGGTAGTGCGTGGCGGGAAGAATGTTGTGCTGCTCGGCAAAGCGGAGGTACGCGTCGATGTTGCGCTCGCTCACCGACTGGTACTCGATCCCCTCCGCGTTCGCGCGCTCGATGATCTTGTCGTCCACGTCGGTGAAATTGTAGACGTACGTGACCGTGAATCCGACGTGTTCGAGATAGCGCCGCATCACTTCGCCCGACAACGAGGCGCGGATGTGTCCGACATGGGGCCAGTTCTGCACGGTCATGCCGCACACGTACATCTTCGCCTGCCCGGGCGTGACGGGAACGAATTCGCGCTTCTCTCGCCTCAGCGTGTCGTAGATGCGAAGCGGCACGGGGTCTCCTCGGGTCAGGCCGGCGGCGCGAGATCCGCGGCGGATGCCGGCGCGGCCGCCAGTGCAGGATAGCGGATGCCGGCCTCGACCAACGCGCCGTGCACGCGCTGCCTCAGCTCGCGCGAAGCCTCGGCGGTTTCCGCGCCGGGTCGCGCCCGCACCACCATCCGGATCACGGCGTGAACTCCGATCTGCTCGAGACTCCAGACCTGCGCCGGTTCGAACAGGCGCTCACGCCAGGCGGGATCGACGCTCATCGCGCTCGCGACCGCCCGGCACACCTCGAGCGCGCGGTCCAGGTCCTGCCCGGTCTGAACCGTGACGTCCACCGCCTGCCGGTTCCAGCCGCGGCTGCGATTCGTGACCACCTTCATCTCGCCGTTCGGCACGAAGTGCACGTACCCGTTGAAGTCTCGCAGCCGCGTGGATCGCACGGTCAGCGCTTCGACTGTCGCCGCGCGGCCGTTCAGCTCGATCAGGTCGCCGACGTCGAACTGGTTCTCGGTCAGGATCGCGATCCCCGCGATCCAGTCGCGCACCAGGGTCTGTGCGCCGAAGCCGAGCGCCACCCCGAGAATGCCGGCTCCCGCGACCAGCGGCTTGACGTCCCAGCCCAGCAATTCGAGCACGTGAATCACCGCGATCAGCGTCAGCATGACTGTCGTGAGATGACGAAAAATGTGCTCGAGAGTCTGAGCCCGCTGCGCGGCCGCGTGCTTCTCGCCCGCCGCCCGCGTCATCAGCACCGTGAGCCGTCCCCACAGCAGGAACAGCAGACGCTGCACCACGAACGCGACCAAGAGGGTGAGCGCGATGCGCGCTCCCAGCTCGGGCAGCGTTTCGGGCGGCGGCAACAGATGGGGAAGCAGCGGTGCCAGGATCATGAAGGTACCCGTGACGAGCCTCGGCCGAGGCGCGCCGGACCGCGAATGCCGACGCGCGCCGGACCGCGGACCGCGAGCCGCGCGAGGATCAGACCAGACGCCCGACCGTGCGCTTGTCCAGACGCTTCACGAGCGCGACCAGCAGATCCACGGTGCGGTCGAGATCGCGCCGGTCGATGATGCTCACGTGACTGTGAATGTAGCGCGCCGCCACGCCGAGCGACAGACTGGGGACGCCCTCGCCGATCATGTGGAAGCGGCCGGCGTCGGTGCCGCCGCGCTCCACCGACTCGAACTGGAGCGGGATCCGCTGCTTTTTCGCGGTCTCGACCACCAGGTCGAGCAGCCCACGGTTCGGAATCGAGCTCGAGTCGTACACCACGATCAGCGGCCCGCCCCCGAGCTTCTCGTCGCCCTCGGTGCCCGGGATGTCGTGCGCGATGCCCACGTCGAGCGCGAACGCCACGTCGGGCTGCACCTTGAACGCCGAGGTCTGGGCGCCACGAAGCCCGACCTCTTCCTGCACGGTGGCGACCGCAAACAGCGTGTTGGGATGCGGCACGCCCTTCAGGCGCTTCGCGACCTCGGCCGCCAGCGCGCAGCCCATGCGGTTGTCCCACGCCTTCGCGAGCATCAGGTTCGGGTTCGCCATCACCGTGAAGTCCGAGACCGGAAGGATCGGATCGCCGGGTCGGATGTCGAGCTTCTTCTTCACATCCCAGTCCGACGTCGCTCCCACGTCGAGGAACAGATCCTTGATCTCGAGCACCTTCTTCCGGTCTTCCTCGCGCAACTCGTGCGGCGGCTTGGAGCCGACCACGCCCAGCACCGGACCCCTGCGCGTGTGAATGCGCAACCGCTGGCCCAGCACCACGTGCCCCCACCAGCCGCCGAGCGCGAGGAACTTGACGAATCCCTCCTTCGTGACCGACTTCACCATGAAGCCGACCTCGTCGAGGTGCCCGGCCATCAGAACGCGCGGGGCGCTCGCGGAGCCCTTCTTCTCGCAGATGAAGCTGCCGAGCCGGTCGCGCGAGATCGCGCCCACGCCCTTCAGGTAGCGCTCCATCACGGCGGCGACCGCGCTTTCGGCGCCGGGAGCGCCGTCGGTCTCGACCAGCTCCTTCAGGAATGCGGTGGTGGCGTCCATGGAATCTCCTGCTCCGGGTCTCAGGCCCCGAGCGGTTCGCCGGCGCGTCGCCGGCGCGAATCGGTGAGTGCGAGTTCGAGCATGCGCGCCACCAGCTGGTCGTACGACAGCCCGGCCGCCTTCGCGGCCATCGGCACCAGACTGGTCGGCGTCATGCCGGGAACCGTGTTGACTTCGAGGCAGTACGGCACGCCATCCGAACCGAGACGGAAATCAACGCGCGACACGCCGCGGCAGCCGAGCACGCGCGCGGCTTCCACTCCCAGCGCGCGCACGCGCGCCGCGGTCTCGGCCGGCAGATCGGCGGGACAGAAATATTCGCTGCGCCCCGCAGTGTACTTGGATTCGTAATCGTAGAGCCCGCTCTTCGGGCGGATCTCGACGATCGGCAGAGCCTGATCGCCGAGCACCGAGACGGTCACCTCGCGTCCTTCAATGAACTCCTCGATCAGCACGTCGCCGAGCCCCGCCGCGAGATCGAGCATCGGGTAGCCGCCGAGCGAGTTCACGTCGACGGTTTCGGCGCCGCGCCCGCTTTCGAGCAGCACCCACCGCGGAGTCGGGATTTTCTCGCGCTCGAACACGCGCTTCGACATCGCCTTGTCCATCGCGAGCGCGCTCGCGAGCATCCCGGACCCGGTGTAGGGCTTGCCGGCCAGATCGAGCAGCGCCTGCAGCGTTCCGTTCTCTCCGGCCGCGCCGTGCAGAGCGATGAACACGACCTCGGCGCCGGCCAGCGTTTCGGGTCGCGCGAGCGCGGTCTCGCCGGCCGGCTCGAGCGCCGCATCGGGAAGCGCGGCGCGCTCCTCTTCGCCGGCGGGCAGCAGGCGGCCGTTCGCGGCGTCCACCGCCGCCACCTCGTGACCGAGGTTGCGCAGCGCCTGCGCGACGCCGCGGCCCGTGCGCAGCGAAATCTCGCGCTCCGAGGAGCGTCCGCCCATCAGCACCGCCACCTTCACGCTGCTCCTCCCGATCGCCCGGCCACGGCGCGCAGCCGTTCAAGGCAAGCCGCGCGTCCGATCGCCTCGGCGACTTGCGGCAGCTCGGGCCCGTGCGTGCGCCCGGTGAGCGCGGCTCGCAGCGGCTGGTAGAGATCGCGTCCCTTGATGCCCAGTCGCGCTCCCACGCGCTGGAGCGCGGATTTAACCCCGTCCGCGCTCCACGGCGCAAGCGTTTCCAACTCCGACGCGAACGCATCGCACACTTCGCGGCCGCGCGCCGTCTCGAGCGAGGCGCGCGCATCGGGCTCGAACTCGGGAGCGCCGCCGACGAACGGCGCCAGCTGGCGCGGGAGATCGGCGAGCGTCTCGAGATTTCCCCGCACCAGCGCGACCAGGCGCGGGAGGCGCTCGCGCGGCAGCGCGCGCGCGGCATCGCCGAGAAACGCCTTGCCCCACGCCAGGATCGCTCCCGGCTCGGCGTGGTGAAGCGTCTGGGCGTTCATCCAGCGCAGCTTGGCCGGATCGAACACCGAGCCGCTGCGTCCTACGCGCTCGAGCGAGAAGCATTCCAGCAGATCGGCCCGGGACAGCCGCTCGCGATCGTCTCCCGGGTGAAAGCCCAGCAGTGCCAGGTAGCTGAGCAGCGCCTCGGCCACGTAGCCGTCGCGCCGCCAGTCCCCCACCGCCACCGCCGCTTCGCCGGAGCGCTTGCTCATCTTCGAGCGGTCGCGATTCAGGATCAGCGGCACGTGGGCGAAGTGCGGCGCGCGTTCACTGATCGCCTCGAACAGCATCAGCTGGCGCGCGGTGTTCGAAAGGTGTTCTTCCGCGCGAATCACGTGCGAGATCCGCATCGCCGCGTCGTCCACCACGCACGCGAAATTGTAGGTCGGAAGGCCGCTCGAGCGCAGCACCACGAAATCCCCCACCATGCCGGCCGGGAATCGCACTTCGCCCCGCACGTCGTCGTGCAGCACCTGGTCGCTCGCATCCACTCGGAAGCGCACGCTCTCGGGCCGGCCTTCGCCGCGCCGCGACGCGCGCTCGGCCTCGGTCAGCGTGCGGCACTGCCCGTCGTAATGGGGAGGGCGCCCGGCAGCGAGCGCCGCCCTGCGGCGCGTTTCGAGTTCATCGTCGCGGCAGAAGCAGGAATACGCGCGGCCCGATTCGAGCAGCGCGTTCGCTCGCGCTCGATAGATTTCGAGCCGCTCGCTCTGGCGGTAGGGACCGAACGCGCCGCCCAGGTCCGGTCCCTCGTCCCACTCGAGGCCCAGCCACTTCAGGTCGTCGAGCACGCCCTCTTCGCTGGTCACGCTCGAGCGATCGATGTCGGTGTCCTCGATCCGCAGCACGAACGCGCCGCGTCTCTGGCGCGCGAACAGCCAGTTGAAATACGCGGTGCGCGCCCCGCCCACGTGCAGCCACCCGGTCGGGCTCGGCGCGAACCGCACGCGCACCGTGCCCGGCGCATCGGCCGCGTCACGCGCTCGCAGCTCGGCCGCCGCCGCCGCTCCCCGCCGCGGGAGCACCGGATTCGAATCGCTCACGGCACGTCCACCATGACGACCGCCCACGCCGCGATTCCCTCGTCGCGCCCGATCGCGCCCAATCCTTCGCTGGTGGTGGCCTTGACCGACACCTGCTTCGCTCCGACGCGCAACGCCTGCGCGATCGCCACGCGCATCTCGTCGCGGCGCGCGTGGATTTTCGGCCGCTCGGCGACCACCGTGCAGTCCACGTTCACGATCTTCGCTCCGTGACCGTCGAGCATCGCGCGGATCAGGCCCAGCAGGCGGAGGCTCGATGCGTCCTTCCACTTTGGATCGCCCACCGGGAAGTGCGACCCCAGGTCGCCGAGCGCGAGTGAACCCAGCAGCGCGTCGCCGATCGCGTGGAGCAGCACGTCGGCGTCGCTGTGGCCTTCGAGACCGCGTTCGCCCTCGAACGTCACGCCGCCCAGCCGCAACACGCGACCCTCGGCCCTCACATGAATGTCGTAGCCCAGCCCTACGCGCAGCGCCATGTCACACCCTTTCGTTATGCGGTCGGCCGCACAGCACCGCCTCGGCCAGAGCGAGATCTTCTCGCGTCGTGATCTTGAAGTTGATCGCCTCGCCGGGCGTGAGCCGCACCGCGTGGCCCAGCGCTTCCACCAGCGCGGCATCGTCGCTCGCGACCGGCGATCTTGCCTCCGCTGCCACGCGGTGCGCCTCGACCAGCCAATCGCGCCGGAACACCTGGGGAGTCTGCGCCCGCCACAGGCTCGCGCGCGGCACGGTGGCCGTGATCACGCCGAGCGTGCCGCGCTTGAGCGTGTCGTCGAGCGCCAGAGCCGCGATCGCGGCTCCGTGCGCAACCGCATCGGCGACCACGCGCGCGAGGATCTCGCGACTCACCAGCGCGCGCGCCGAATCGTGCACCGCCACCAGGTCGCAGCCCTCGGGCAGCGCCGCGAGCCCGCGCGCCACCGAGTGCTGGCGCTCGCGTCCGCCCTCGACCCACGCCACCACCTTGCCGCCCGCGATCCCGCTCGCGGCGAGCGCTTCGCGCAGCGGGCGCGCCGGCCCCACCACGACGATCGACGCGATCGCTTCGCAGCGCCCGAGCGCTTCGAGCGCGTGGCTGAACAGCGGGCGGCCGGCGAGCGGCGCCAGCGCCTTGGGCACGTCCATGCCCAATCGCTCGCCGCTTCCTGCGCAGAGCAGGATCGCGCAGACGTTCACGCCCGCACTCCGCGCGGACGCGCCGCCGCGCCCCCCGACGCCGCGCGGCCCGTCGCGCTTGCATTCCCCGCGTCATCGCCCGAACGCAACTCGATCTTTTCGCCGAGCTGCGTTTCGACCGCCTGGCGTAACGTCGCGAGCGCCAGCACTTCGAGACCGAGCCCTTCGGCCTCGCCGGCCTGCGCCAGCGGAACACCGGCGCGCGTGAAGCCGACCTGCGCCGCCTCGCGCACGCGCGCGTCCACGCGCGGAACGCGGCGCAACTCGCCCGAGAGGCTCACCTCGCCGATCGCCACCGTGCCCTGGAGCACGGGGCGGCTCTTGAACGACGACGCGATCGCGAGCGCCACGCCCAGATCGGTGCCCGGCTCATCGAGCGTCAATCCGCCCGTCACGGTGACGAACACGTCGTGGCGGCCCAGTCTCAGGCCCACGCGGCGCTCCAGCACGGCCAGCAATACCGCGAGACGCCGCGAATCGAATCCGCTCGTCACGCGCTGCGGCGTGCCGTAAAACGAGGTCGAGACCAGCGCCTGCACTTCGACCAGCAACGGCCGCGTTCCTTCCAGGCTCGCGACCACTGCGGTGCCGGGCTCGACGCGCGCCGAGTCCGACAGGAACGCCGCGCTCGGATTCGGCACCTCGATCATACCGTTGCCGGTCATCTCGAACACGCCCAGCTCGTGGGTCGAGCCGAAGCGGTTCTTCGCGGCGCGCAGCACGCGGTAATGCTGGTAGCGCTCGCCTTCGAGGTACAGCACCGCGTCCACCATGTGCTCGAGCACGCGCGGGCCCGCCACCGCTCCGTCCTTGGTGACGTGGCCGACCAGGAACACCGCCGCGCCCGAAGCCTTCGCGAAGTGGAGCAGCGCGAGCGCGCACTCGCGCACCTGCGAGACCGTGCCGGGCCCGCCCTCGAGGTCGGCGCGCGACAGGGTCTGGATCGAATCGACGATCATCACGGCGGGTCGCACGGATCCCGCCGCCTCGAGCACGGTCTCGAGATCGGTGTCGCAGAAGATGAGCAGCGAATCGGGCACCGGTCCGAGCCGCGAGGCGCGCAGGCGCACCTGCTCTTCGCTCTCCTCGCCCGACACGTACAGCACGCGCGCGCCGCCCGCACACGCGGCCACCGACTCGACGTCGGCGCCGGAGCCCGCACACGCGGCCGCGAGCTGGAGCAGCAGCGTGCTCTTTCCGATTCCAGGATCACCGCCCACCAGCACCAGCGATCCCGGCATCAGGCCGCCGCCCAGCACGCGATCCAGCTCGCCGATCCCCGAAAGCCGGCGCGGCGCGTGGTTGAGATCGACCTCCGCGAGCGGGCGCGGCGCGCGCGCGGCGCGTTCCCCGGCCGGAGCCCAGCGCGCGCGTGTCGTGCGGGCGGGCGCCGCGTTCTTTTCGGCGGGAGCCTCGGCCGCGCTGTTCCAGGCGCCGCACGCCGGGCAGCGCCCGAACCAGCGCGCCGCCTCGTGCCCGCACGAGCCGCAGAAGAAATGGGACTTCGGCGCCTTCGCCATGGCGCCTCCTAGAAGATGTGGACGGTCAGGTACTTCTTGGGGTTGGCCTTGATGTCGACCAGCAGATCCTTGATCGCCTGCACCGACGCGTTCATGTCGGCATACAGCTTGTCGTCGTTGACGAGCTTGCCGAGCGATCCGTTGCCCTTGTCGACCTTGCTCACCACGTTCTGCATCGAGAGCCGCAGGGAATCGAGGCGAACTGCCAGCACGTCCATGTTCTTCGCGGCCGACGAAAGGTGGTCGATCGACGCGCGCCATTCGGATTCTTTGTCGGACGTGAGCGACTTCATGGTCTTCGAGCTGGCTTCGAAGTTCGCGAGCGTCGAACGCAGCGCGCCGCGATTCTCGGCCACGGCCCGCTTCAGCTCCACGCTGGTGTCGCGGAAATTGCGCAGCGTCTCGCCCAGCTCGCCCTTCTCGGACATCATGGTCGAGACCCTGTCGAGCTCCGCGATCAGGCGGTTGATCACGTCGATCGATCCGCCGAGCCCCGCCATCACCTCGCCCATCCCGGATTCGAACAGACCGGGAATGGTGTCGGACGCCGCCCACACCCGGCCGCCGTTTCTCATGTCCACCGCGATCACCTTCTCGCCCATCAGGCCGATGTTGCGGATCGCGACCCGGCATTGATCGGTCAGGATCACGTCGGAGGCCAGCGCCAGATCCACCACCACGTGGTCGCCGGCCAGGCGGATGTCCTCGACCGCGCCCTTGCGCAGACCGTTCACCAGCACTTCGTCGCTCTTGCCGAGCCCGCCGGCCTGCGAGAACGCGACGTGCCAGACTCGCACCTTGCGGGCCAGCGAGAACTCCTTGAGCCAGGTGACGCCCCACAGCAGGACGCCGAGCGCCAGCAGCAACGTGATTCCCACCTGAATTTCCGTCTTCCTCGCCACGTCGCTCTCCTTCTTCAGACCGGCTGGATCGGGCCCGTGCTCGAGCCCTCGATGAACTGTCGCACCATGGGGTCGGTGGTCGCGCGCACCTGATCGGGTGTCCCCGAGAATACGATTTTCCCGCCGTGCAGCATCGCGAGGCGGTCGGCAACGTGGTAGGCGCTGATCAGATCGTGCGTCACCACGATCGAGGTCACACCCATGCGCCGCTGCAGATCGCGGATCAACTGGTTGATGACGTCGCTCATGATCGGATCGAGCCCGGTGGTGGGCTCATCGTACAGGATGAACTGCGGATCCATGGCGATCGCGCGCGCGAGGCCGGCGCGCTTTCGCATCCCGCCCGAGAGCGACGCCGGCTTCATGCCCTCGACGTCCTTGAGCCCCACCCATTCGAGCCGCTCCGAAACACGCCGCGCGATCTCGGCGTCGGTCATGCGGGTGTGTTCGCGCAGCGACAGCCCCACGTTTTCGCCCACCGTCATCGAGTCGAACAGCGCCGAGCCCTGGAACAGCATGCCGAATCTCTTGCGCACCTGGTTGATCTCGCGCTCGCTCATGCCCACGATGTTCTCGCCCTCGATCTCGATCGAGCCCAAGTCGGGATGCATCAGCCCGATGATGTGCTTGAGCAGCACGCTCTTTCCGGTGCCGCTCGGGCCCAGCACCACGATGGTCTCGCCGCTCTCGATGTCGAGATCGCAATCCTTCAGCACCTGCTTCGATCCCAGTCGCTTGGACAGCTCCCGGATCCGGATCATGACGCGAAGATGAACCGGAACAGGACGTTCGCCAGCACGTAGTCGCTGATCAGAACCAGCACGCAGGCCGCGACCACCGCGCGCGTGGTGGCCTGGCCCACTCCCTCGGCTCCACCTTCGGTCGAAAATCCGTGATAGCAGCCCATCAGACCGATGATGCCGCCGAAGAAGCCCGCCTTGAGCAGTCCCGAGAACAGGTCCTTGTAGTAGAAGTACTGCTTGAGCGCCGAAACGTAGGTGTGCGTGCTCACGCCGATCGAGGTCACCGACACCACGTATCCGCCGAACACCGCGATCGCATCCGCGAAGATCGTGAGCACTGGCATCATGATGATCGCGGCCACCACGCGCGGCACCACCAGATAACGGACCGGGTTGATCGCCATCGCGCGCAGCGCGTCGATCTGCTCGGTCACGCTCATGGTCCCGAGCTCGGCGGCGATCGAGGCGCCGACCCGCCCGCCCACCACCAGCGCGGTCAGCACCGGGCCCAGCTCGATGATCACCGAGCGCAGGATCACCGAACCGATGTACTTGAGCGGGACCACGTTGCTGAACTGGTAGGCGGCCTGCACCGCCGCGACCGCACCGGTAAAGAGACTGATCACGAACACCAGCCACAGCGAACCCACGCCGATCGCTTCCATCTGCGCGACCACCAGGCGCATGGATCGCAGGCCCGGCACCAGGAAGCGGCACACGTCGCCGAGCAGCATGGCGACGCGCCCGACGTCGGCCACCCAGTCGAACGCGCGGCGACGGATGTACTCGAAGCCGCGAAGCGCGAGGTCTTCGGCCGCCATGCGCTAGAAACCCGACTCCGTCTCGCCCGGCATCATCGGACTGTAGGGAACGAACTTCGTGTACTCCTGCAGGAACGTCATGGTGACGTCGCCGGTCGGGCCGTTTCGCTGCTTGGCGATCAGGATGTCGGCCTTGCCCTTCAACGTCGGATCGTCGGGCTTGTACTTCTCTTCGCGCCACACGAACATCACGACGTCCGCATCCTGCTCAATGCTGTTGTGCGCCACGATCCCATCCGCGATGAAATTGTTCGTGCCCGGCACGGTGGCGTCGAACACCGGCTCCTCGCCGCGTGGCTCGATCGCCGTGATGCTGTCCCAGAACACATCGGAAGCGGCCAGCTTGGAGAGACGGGGCGAGTCGAGCACTGCCGCCACCGACGATAGCCGTGGCCGACTCGGAGCATCGCGGTAGAGGGTGCTCCCGCAGTATGCGCTGCCGATTGCCGACGCGAATTCGCGGGTCGTCATGCCACGGACTTTCATGGTGGCGCGAACCTCACCCCACACCTCGCGCGGGATCGTGTCTACGTTGGTGTTCGCTGCCACGCCTCTCAGAAATTCTGCGACCGCCTGCGCCTGCCTGCCGCGCGCCCCGTGAACCCCGATCCGTTTCAGGAATTCCATCTGGTTCTCAACCCCTGACAGATGAAGGTGGTAGAGCGTGCGATACTCTCCCTTCACCGATTGCTTGATCCGCGCGAGTAGTCCGAATCGAGACAACAGCGTTTGCAGATCGCGGATCAGTCGCTCGCTGGTCGAGGCGTAATAGATTCGCGGCAGCCGCCCGGTTCCGAGGTGCACGCACCCATCCGTCGCCCAGAGGTGCCGAAGGAAGAGTGCCGCTTGATCGAGTGGCAGCCCCTGGATTTCGCGCGGAATGAACTTTTCGTAACTCCGCAGCCCGGCGAGGCCGAAGCGGGACAACCACTCCTGCACCGGGTTTCTCCGGCCGTGGGTGAGCCGGAAAGGCGCGGGCAGGTAAACGTGCCACCAGTTCCCCTGGCGTAGACGTCGCGGTGTGATGCCGAAGTGCGCCGCGGCGCGCTCGACAACCTCGATGTTCGCCGGATCGGCGCTGGTGTAGTGCACCGGTTGCCGTGAGGCGAAACAACCGTCACCCAGCATGTGAGCCAGCATCACGATCTCGGGTTCCGGCCACGCCTCGCTACGCTCGGGCTCGGGAATTCTTCGCGGCACCGCGAGGCGATCCCCGACGATCAGGCTCTCGAGGGGCTTCCAGCCATCCAGCGTGCGGAACGGGTGGTTCGCACTTGCCTTGATATGGCGACCGGACGCCAGGCGCATCTCGAACACGGGTTTCACGCCGCTCGCGAACACGTGCGTCATCGTTCCACGAACGACGCCGAGGTCTTCATCCAGCGTCCACACCGGAATATTCCGTTCTCCCTTGAGCAACAGTTCACCCATGGACACTTCGGCGCCGGTATCCGCTCTCAGTATTCGTGTGTCGGCGGTCAGACAACCCGACTCTCTCAGGTCCGAGAGCTGCGGCCTCCCGCCTCCGCCGCGGGTTTCGACCGCACGCGACAGCTGGGACAGCGCGATGACCGGCACGCTGAGTTCCTTGGCGAGCGCCTTCAAGGCGCGCGTGATCTGCGAGATTTCCTGCACGCGGTTTTCCACCTGTCCGGCAGTGCGCACCAGTTGCAGGTAGTCGATCACCACCAGCCCGAGCTTGCCCTCGGCTTTGAGGCGGCGACACTTGGCGCGGATCTCGAGCACCGTGAGCGCCGCCGAATCGTCGATCATGATCGGCGCCTGCGTGAGCAGGCCCGCGCCGGTCGTCAACCGCGGCCAGTCCTCGTGCCCGAGGAACCCGTTGCGCACCTTGTGCAGCGCCACTTCGCTCTGCGAGCACAGCATGCGCAGCACCAGCTGCTCCTTGCTCATTTCGAGCGAGAACAGGGCGACCGGAACCTTGTGCCGGATCGCGGCGTTTTCGGCCACATTGAGCGCCAGGCTGGTCTTTCCCATCGAAGGCCGGCCCGCGATGACCACGAGATCGCTGGGCTGAAATCCCGACGTGAGCTTGTCGAGATCGTCGTATCCCGACGGCACGCCGGTCACGTGCACCTTGCGCTCGTAGAGCTGCTGAATGTGCTCGAACGCCGGCTTCAAGAGATCGCGCAACGCTACGAAACCCTGCCGCACGCGGGCGTCGGTGATCTCGAAGATGCGCTGCTCGGCGCGATCCAGGATCGACCCGGTCTCGTCGCCACCCGCGAAACACTCCTGCTGGATCTCGCTCGAGGCGCGAATCAGCAGCCGCAGCACGGATTTCGAGCGGATGATCTTTACGTGCTGTTCGAGATTCGCGCTGGTGGTCGCGTATTCCAGGATCTGCGAGAGCGCCGCGATTCCGCCCACCGCTTCGAGCTCGCCGCGCTTGCGCATCTCCTCGGACAGCGTGATCAGATCGGCCTGCTCGTTGCGGCTGTAGAGCGCGAGGATGCCGTCGAAGATCTTCTGGTGCGCGACCCGGTAGAAGTCCGAGGCCTCGGTCATTTCGATCGCGCGCCCCACCGCCTCCTGGTCGAGCAGCATCGCCGCCAGCACCGATCGCTCGGCATCGAGCGCCTGCGGCGGCGTCGGACCGTCGGCGGCGGTTCCCAGCGGGCGCGAAAGCATGTCGGTCATGTTCGTCCTTTCGCGGACCCTCGGTCCGCGCGGGAGCGTGTCCCGGTCGGCGGGAGCACTCGTCCTCTTCAGTCGTTCAGATATTCTCGCGCCAGCAGCTGCATGTCTTCCCACACCGGCCGCTTGTAGGCCGGATTGCGAAGGCATGCCGCCGGATGGTACGTGACGATCAGCTTGGCACCATGGTAGCGGTAGATTCGCCCGCGCAACGCGCCCAGCGCGCTCCTGGTTCCCAGCAGAGCCTCGGCCGCGGTCTTGCCGAGGCAGCAGATCACGCGCGGCTTTAGCGCTTCGAGCTGGCGCAGCAGGTAGGGCGCCGACTGTTCGATCTCGTTCGCAAGCGGCACGCGGTTCTCGGGCGGCCGGCAGTGAATGATGTTTCCGATGAACACCGTCGTACGATCGAGCTTCACGCCCGGGATCAATCGCTCCCGATTCATCGCCTCGATGATGCGATCGAGCAGCTGGCCCGCGCGCCCCACGAACGGTTCGCCCAGGCGGTCCTCGTCCGCGCCCGGCCCCTCGCCCACGAACACGATCCCGCTCAACGCCGATCCCACGCCAGGCACGCCCTGCGTGCGCCCCTGCCAGAGCGCGCACTTCTGGCACGCGCGCACCTCGGTGGCGATTTGATCGAGCAGCGGCCGCGCCGCGCGGTCGATCGCGGCGCGCGTCCCGGGATCGCGCGGATGGAGCGGCCCGCCCATCGCTCCGCCGGCCAGCACGCCACCGCCCGCGGTCGTGGTCGCCTCGTCGAACAGCGAGCGCGAGTCGGGCGCCGATGAAGGCGCAACCACGACCGCGTGCTCGTGCGGCCCGTTCGCCGCCGACGCGCGCGAAAATAAATCGGGCGTGACCGGCGCATCGGATCGCGCCGAATCTCGCGCCGGTGAGGGCGCGGCGAGCGTATCGGATCGCGCGGGCGCCGGCGCCGAGCGCCGCGCCGCGGCCACGCTCGCGGCGAGCAGCTCGCCCGCACCGCCGGCGCGCTCGCGCTCGATCATGCGGCGGGCGCGGCGCGCCACGTCGGCCAGCTCGGCGCGCGGATCGCTCGCGCTCATCGCGTCCCCCCGCGCGGCGCGGCCGGCCCCGTGCGCGGTTTCGCTCTCGCGGTCGTCTGCTCTGCCGCAATCGCCTTCGCTTCCGCTGCCGCCTGCGCGCCGGCCTTCGCCCGCTCGCGTGCGGCCTGCGCCCTCGCGGTCTTCTTCCATGCCGCGGCGCGCAGCCGGGCGGCCAGATCGAGAATGCGTTCGGCGGCCTCGCGCTTGGAAAGCAGCGGCAGCTTTTCAGTCGCGCCGGACGTGACCAGCGTCGCGCGGTTGGTCTCGAGCCCCAGGCTCTGGGAGGCGTGATTGAGCACCACCAGATCGACTCCCTTCTGCTTGAGCTTCTCGCGCGCTCGTCTCAAACCCCGCGAGGTCTCGAGCGCGAATCCCACGAACAATTGTCCTGGCCTGCGTGCCGCCGTCGCGCGCGCGAGGATGTCGGGGTTGGGCGCAAGATCGAGCGTCAAGGTCGCGCCCGACCGCTTGATCTTCTCACGCCGCTGCCGGATCGGACGATAATCCGAGACCGCGGCCGCCATCAGCACCACGTCGGCGCGCGGCGCGGCGGCCAGCACGGCATCCGCCATCTCGGCGGCGCTCGAAACGCGCCGGATCTCGACGCCGTGCGGCGGATCGACGCTCGTCACGCCCGCCACCAGCGTGACCTCGGCGCCGCGGTCGCGCGCCGCTTCGGCGAGCGCGAAGCCCATCCGCCCGCTCGAGCGATTCGTGAGAAAGCGCACCGGATCGATCGGCTCCTCGGTGCGACCCGCGCTCACCAGCACGCGCACGCCCGCGAGGCTCGAGCCGCGCTGGAGCGCGTGCTCGATCGCCTCGACGATCCGTTCGGTCGCCGCGAGACGCCCCGGACCCACCAGACCCGAGGCGAGCGCTCCCTCTTCGGGTCCCACGATCGTCGCGCCGCGCGCGCGCAGCGTTTTCACGTTCTCGCGCGTCGCCGCGTTCCGCCACATCTCGAGATCCATCGAAGGACACACGATCAGCGGCGCGCGGCTCGCCAGCACCAGCGCGGTCAGGGCATCGGGCGCTTCGCCGTGCGTGAGGCGCGCCATCAGGTCGGCAGTCGCGGGCGCGATCACCACGCACTCGGCCGCCTCGGCCACGTCCACGTGCTCGACCTTGCCCGAAACCTTCTCGGCCCGCGCACGCGGCAGGTCGAAGCCGGGATTCTGAGCGCCCCACAGACCGCGCACCACCGGGTTCCCGCTCAGCGTCTCGAACGTGAGCGGGGTCACGAATTCTGCGGCAGCGCCCGTCATGGCCACGATCACCGAGGCGCCGTCCTGCTTCAACCGGCGCACCAGCTCGCAGGCCTTGTAGGCGGCGATGCCGCCCGCGACCCCGACCACCACGGTGCGCCCGCGCAACATGAGAGACCCCCCTAGGTCGGGATGACCGATTCGTCGTACACGAATGGCACGTCGCCACGAATCGTGTGATCGAGCGCCACGGCCGTCACCTTGCCGGGAACGCTCTGCGCGGTCTGGCGCATCCACTCGTTGAGGCGTCTCGCCTCGCGCGCCGCGATGATGGCGAGCTCGTACTTGTTGGTGCCCGGCGGGGGAACCAGAGAAGCCAGCTTCATGCGTTGCTCCTTGAGGCCGCGGCGGCAGAAGGCGCCGGGCCGGTTGATGCGGCGTCCCCTCAGGATTCCGCGGTGAGTCTGCGCACGCGGGCGCGCTCGGCGTCCACGATACTGGTCAGGCGGCGCACCGCCTGCTCGAGATCGTCGTTCATCACCAGATAATCGTACTCGCGGTACTGCGACAGTTCGCCCGGCGCGTTGCCGAGCCGGCGCTCCACGATTTCGGCCGAGTCGGTGTTGCGGCGCAGCAGCCGTCCGCGCAACGCGTCGATCGTCGGCGGATAGATGAACACCGACACCGCTTCCGGCCGCGCGCGCCGCACGCTCGCGCCGCCCTGCACGTCCACGTCGAGCACCACCACACGCCCCGACTTCACCTGCTCGTCCACGAATCGGATTGGCGTCCCGTACAGGTGCCCGTGCACTTCGGCCCACTCGAGAAAGAATCCCGCCGATCGCCGGCGCTCGAATTCCTCGCGCGTCACGAATTCGTACTGCACTCCGTCCCGCTCGCTCGATCTCCGCGGCCGCGTAGTCGAGGAGATCGCGAAGATGCAGTCGGGCCGCGTCTCGACCAGCCGGTCCACCAGTGTTCCCTTGCCCGCGCCCGAGGGTCCCGAGATCACCAGCAGGAACCCGCCGGCGTGGAACGTGAAGCGCGCCTTGTCCGCGGCGCGCGAGAGAGGTTGCGGCGCGCTCATCCTCATTCCACGTTCTGCACCTGCTCGCGCAGGCGCTCGATCTCTTCCTTCATCACGATCACCGAGCGGGTGATGTCCACGTCGTTCGACTTGGAGCCGATCGTGTTCGCTTCGCGATTCATCTCCTGAAGCAGGAAGTTGAGCTTGCGCCCCGCCAGCTCCTGCCCGTCGATCAAGGATCGGAACTGGTCCAGGTGGGCCGAGAGCCGCACGCATTCCTCGGTGCAGTCGAGCCGGTCCACCATCAGCGCCACTTCCTGGGCGATCCGGGTCGGATCCATCTCGACGTCGCCCAAGAGCGCCTTGACCCGTGACATCAGCCGCTCCTTGGCCTCGCTTGGCCGCAGCGGCGCGCGCTCCACCACCACCGCGAGCTGGCTGCGGATCAGCTTCAGGCGCTGTTCCAGATCGCTCGCCAGCGACGCGCCTTCGCGCGCCTTCATGGTGTTCATGTTGTCGCACGCGCCCAGCACCAGGTGCCTGACCAGCGCCCAGGTTTCCTCGTCCGACAGCGAGGTGTGCTCCCACTCGAACACGTCGGG
>JACOSU010000173.1 GCA_016178685.1 Candidatus Eiseniibacteriota bacterium
CCGATCGGTGTGATCACGCACAGTTCCGGTCGAAGCACGTTCGTGGTGTCGAGCCGGCCACCCAGTCCCACTTCGACCACCGCCCACTCCACCTCGCGCGCCGCGAAGTCGTCGAACGCGAGCGCCGTCGAGACTTCGAAGAACGTGCGGTCCCCGGCCCCGTGAATCCCCTGGATGCACTCGAGCCGCGCCCCCAGGCGGTCCGAGTCGGCCCAGCGCCCGTCGACGCGGATGCGCTCGCGAAAATCCACCAGGTGCGGAGACGTGAACAGTCCGGTGCGATAACCCGCCTCGCGCAGCACGCGCTCGATCACGGCGCAGGTCGAACCCTTGCCATTCGTGCCCGCCACGTGGATCGAGCGGAAGCGAAGCTGCGGATCGCCGAGTGCCGCGAGCAACCCGCGCGTGCCGTCGAGCCCGAGCCTGTCCTTGCGACGCTCGAGGCCGTACAGCCGTTCCAGTTCGTGCTGAAGATCGAGACTCAACGGGTCACGGAGTCGGCCGCAGGTCCCAGGTCCAGCGCGGCACGCGCGGGGAGTTCCGCGTGCGGGGACTTCCCGCCCTCGCGCGCGAAACCTCGCGTCGAGCGCCAGAAGAACTCGAGCAGGCGCGAAACCTCTTCGCGGATCTGCTTGCGATGGACGATGCGGTCCACGAAACCTTTCTCGAGCACGAATTCGGCTCGCTGGAAGCCCGGTGGCAGGTCCTCGCCGATGGTCTGGCGAATGACGCGCGCGCCGGCGAAGCCGACCAGCGCGCGGGGCTCGGCCAGGATCACGTCGCCGAGCGACGCGTACGAGGCCAGCACGCCCGCGGTCGACGGGTCGGTGAGGATCGAGATGAACGGCAGGCGCTCCCGCTGCAGCCGGGCGAGCAACGCCGAAGTCTTCGCCATCTGCATGAGCGAGAGGATGCCTTCCTGCATGCGCGCGCCGCCGGTCGCCGAGACCAGGATCAGGGCGCGGCGCTCCGCCATCGCGGTCTCGATCGAGCGCGCCACCTTCTCGCCCACCACCGAGCCCATGCTGCCGCCCATGAAGAAAAAATCCATGATCGTGAGCGCGACCGGCTTGTCGCCCACGCGCGCGACGCCCGACAGCGCCGCGTCCTTCATGCCGGTCTCCTGCCGGGCCAGCGCGAGCCGGTCGGGGTAGCGCATCTTTGCGTCCCGAAACTCGAGCGGGTCCCCGGCCTCGAGGTTCGCGTCGCGCTCCTCGAACGAGCCCTCGTCCACCAGATATTGCAGGAAGGTGCGGGCCGGCACCCGGAAATGATGCTGACAGTGCGGGCAGGTCCACAGGTTCTCTTCGAGCACCGATTGGAACAGCGCCTCGCCACAGCTCTCGCACTTGGTCCACAGCCCTTCGGGCACGTCGGAGCGGGCGGGCTTTTTCGCGGCCTTGATTCCGGTGCGTTCGCGTTTGAGCCAGGACATGCCGTTCTTTCTCGCTTCGGAGCGGGAATCGGGCCCGTCAGGCGCGCTCAGGGGTTCGCGCTCCACGCCAGGACGAGTGCGTCTTCTCCGTTGTCACGATAATACTGGCGCCGCAGCCCGGCCAGCCGAAATCCGTAGGCCCGGTACAGCGCCTGGGCCGCGAAATTCGAGCTGCGCACCTCGAGCGTGATGGCATTGGCTCCACGCTCGCCCGCTCGAGCGAGCAGATCCTCGAGCAGAGCGCGCGCCACGCCGCGGCGGCGGTGCTCGGGAGCGACCGCGAGATTGCCGAGGTGTCCCTCGCCGCCCCCCAGCCACGCCAGGCTGTAACCGGCCAGGCGACCGTCCGCCTCCGCGACGCACCCGTAGGACATCGACTGGCCGATCTCGCCGTGAAAGAACTCCTCGCTCCAGGGATCGGAGAACACGCGCCGCTCGATCACGGTGGCGGCCGCGACGTCGTCGTGCGTGAAAGGACGCAGCCGCACGGGATGAGCGGCCAGCACCCGGCGCCGCACCTTCTCCTCGGCCTGCGCGGGCCGCACGTAGAGCGGGCGGAGCGAATCGGACGCGGTCGCGCCTTCCGATTCGCGCGCCACCGCGGCGAGATCGAGCGCCGACAGGCCCTCGAGCCTCCACGACGCTGCCGTCGATCCCGGGAACGAGCTCTCGAGCGCGGCTCGCTCGCGCAGGACTCCGGGCCCGACGAATCGCAAATCGGCGTCACGCAGCACGCCGCCCGCCTCGCGCGCGAGCGCGATCGCGCCCTCGACCGGGCCCACGTAGGGTGCCAGCAGCAGCGTCACGCGCCCCTTCCCGTTGGCGCGGAAGTACCCCGCATACACGTCGCGGCGGCCCGCCTCGAGCAGCGGCACGACCAGCGAGCGTCGCGCGTGCGAGGTCGCTGCCAGCGTCTCGAGCGACATCGCCCCGCGCAGCCGGGCTCCGCTCGCGAGCGCGAGCGCGGCGGCGGTCGCGAGTCCCACCCGCACGCCGGTGAAGGATCCGGGTCCCAGGTCGGCCGCGACCCACTTGAGATCGGCGGGCCGGAGCCGCGCGGAGCCGAGCGCGCGATCGATCAGCGGGACGAGCCGGCGCGTGTGGCCATGCCCAACGTCCTCGATTTCGTGGGCGAGCGTCCCGCCACGTCCGTCGATCACCGCGATTTCGACATGCGGGGTCGCACACTCGATCGCGAGCCCGCTCACGCGAGGTCCTCCGCGGTCCGCCACGCCTCGAGCAAGGCGAGCCCGCGCCCCGCCGCGGCGCCCGCGGTGAGCGCGCGAGCGCCCTCGCCGACGGTCTCGAACTCGATGACCAGCGCGAGGGCACGCAGCGACCCGGGGAGCTTTTCGCCCCACTCCACGACCAGCGCGCCGCGCTCGATCAATTCCGGGAGCCCCAGCGCCTCAATCTCCGGCGCTTCGACCCGGTACAGGTCGAGATGCACCAGCCGCACGCGGCCGCGGTATTCGTTGACCAGCGTGTAGGACGGGCTGCGGACGCGCGCGCGCGCCTCGAGGCCGCGCGCGAGACCGGTCACGAATCGCGTCTTGCCCGCGCCGAGCGGACCGGTGAGCGCGATCACGTCGCCGGTTTCGAGCGCCGGCGCCAGCTCCGCGCCCAG
>JACOSU010000174.1 GCA_016178685.1 Candidatus Eiseniibacteriota bacterium
CCGTCCGGCGTGAGCGCGCGCGTCGCGATCGTGGTCAAGCAGGAGGGCGTGCTGGCCGGGCTCGACGTGGCGCGCCTGACGTTCCGCGAGGCCGCGCCCACGCTCAAGTTCCGTCCGCTGGCGCGCGACGGTGACGCGGTCCGGGCCGGCGTGGCGGTGGCGCAGGTGGTGGGCGAGATCGGCGGGATCCTCAAGTCGGAACGCACGGCGCTCAATTTTCTCCAGCACCTTTCGGGCGTTGCCACGCTCACGCGGCGCTTCGTGGACGAAGTGCGCGGCACCGGAGCCGTCATCCTCGATACGCGCAAGACCACGCCGGGACTGCGCTTCCTCGAGAAATTCGCGGTGCGCTCGGGCGGTGGAGAGAATCATCGCCTCGCACTGTGGGACATGTATCTGCTCAAGGACAATCACATCCGCGCCGCGGGCGGCGTCACGGCGGCGATCGATCGCATCGCGCGAACGCGCCAGGCCGACCTGCTGCTCGAAGTCGAGGTGGAATCGCTCGACCAGTTGGGCGAATCGCTGCGCCCCGAGGTGGATCGCATCCTGGTGGACAACCGATCGCCGGACGAGGTGCGCCGCGCCGTCGAGGTGGTGGATCGCTGGTGCGCGGCCCATCCGTCCGACAGCCCGCGCCGGCGCGAGGGAGCGCGGCGCTGGCCCGAGGTCGAGGTCTCGGGGGGCATCACGCTCACCACCGCGCGCGGCTACGCCGAAACCGGAGTGGACTATCTTTCGGTGGGCGCGCTCACGCACTCGGCGCCCGCGCTCGACCTGAGCCTGGAGATCGAGGACGTTGGCTGATCCCCCGTTCGATCGCGATGCGTTCTCGCGGCGCCTGACGACGCGGCGTCTCGGACACCGCCTGATCGTCCGCGCCGAGGTCGAGTCCACGAACGATCGGGCGTGGGACGCGCTGGCCGGGGGAAGCCCCGAGGGCACGGTGGTGGTGGCCGATGCGCAGACCCGCGGGCGCGGCCGCGCCGGCCGTCTCTGGCACCATGCGCCGGGCCTCAGCCTCGCGCTGTCCGTGGCTCTCCATCCGGGCTGCGACGCGCGCGCGATCGGGACGCTGCCGCTGGTCGCGGGGCTCGCGCTCAGCGAAGCGCTCGAGCGGCTCGGCGCTCGCGTGCGGCTCAAGTGGCCGAACGACCTGCTGATCGGTGATCGCAAGGTGTCGGGCATCCTGTGCGAGAGCCGCCGGCGCGCGGGCGGCGGCGACGCCGTCGTGATCGGCGTGGGCGTGAACGTCGCGCAGGAGGCGGCGGATTTTCCTCCCGAGATCTCGAACCTCGCGACCTCGCTCGCGCTCGAGGGCGTGGACGCGACGCGGGAGCAAGTGGCCGCGGAATTTCTCAATTCGCTCGAGCCGCTGGTGCTCGAACACGCCGGGGGCGGGCGCGACCGCCTGCTCGCCCGCTGGAGCGGGCGCGCCGATTTCTGGGGTCATCCGGTCACGCTGCACACCCCGGCCGGGATCGTGACCGGGGTGGCGCGCGCGCTCGATCTCGAAGGCGCCCTGGTAGTGACGCTCGCGAGCGGAATCGAAACCACCGTGCTGGCCGGCGATCTCGAGAACCCGGGAACGGCGGGAGGGACGCGGTGAGCGACGAGCCGCGCGCGCTTCCGCCCGCGCCCCGCGAATTCGACCGGCGACCGGACGACCGATCGTCCGATCCACGACAGAGCGGCGAGATGCCGTTCCTCGAGCACCTCGAGGCGCTGCGGCGCGTGCTGTTCCAGTCGGCGCTCGCGTGCATCGCGTGCGCGTTCGCCGGCTGGTGGGTCGCGCCGCGGGTGCTCGAGGACGCGATTCATCGCACGATCGGCCACGCCGTCGTGCTGGCGCCGCTCGAGGCGCTGAACGAACGCGTCAAGCTTTCGCTCGTGATCGGCGCGTACCTCGCGCTGCCGGTGATCCTCCACCGGGTATGGAGCTTCGTCGTGCCGGGACTGTTCCGGCGCGAGCGGCGCTGGATCCCCGGCATGGTGGCGGCTTCGTACGTGCTGTTCGCACTCGGCGCGTGGGCCTCGTACGGCTATGTCGTGCCGCTCGTGATCCGGGTGCTGTCCGGCTTCATGACGCCGAGCATGCAGTCGCAGATCCGGCTCACCGAGTTGCTCGGTTTCGTGTACAACATGGCGCTGGCGTGCGGCGTGGTGTTCCAGCTGCCGCTGGTGTGCATGACGCTGACCGCGATCGGCGTGGTGACGCCGGGATTCCTGCTGCGGCAATGGCGGATCGCGATCGTCGCGGTGTTCCTGGTCACGGCCCTGATCACGCCGGGTGACGTCGTGACCGCGCAGCTGGTGATGGGGGTGCCGATGACGGCGCTCTACTTCGTGAGCGTGGGGCTGTCGTGGCTGGTGGCCCGCAGACGGCGCGAGCGTGAGACGCCCGCCGGGGAGGAATTCGACCATGTCTGAGCGGACGCGGCGCCGCACGGCGCGAAGGCGGGGCGCGGCGGGGCCGGGGAAAGCGGCGCCGAACTCGAAACCGAATGCCGCGGCGGCCGGTCGGCGCGCCCGCGGGCTGATCGCGGTGGACCTCGGGAACAGCGACACGGTGGTGGGCTGGTTCGAAGGCGAGTTGCTGGTGAAGTTCTGGAGGCTGACCTCGGTCCGCCAGACCGCGGACGAAGTCGAACTCACGCTGTGCGAGCTGCTGCGCGGACGCCTCGGCGAAGCACGCGGGGGACGGGCCGGCGCGGTGCTGTGCTCGGTAGTGCCGGCGCTCACGCTGCCGTGGAGGGAAGCGCTCACGCGCCTGATCGAACGGGAGCCGGTCGAAGTCAGCACGGACACGGCGAAGGATCTCCCGATCCGCTACCTCGACCGCACGGCGGTCGGCGCGGACCGGATCGCGAATGCGGTGGCGGCGCGCCGTCTCTACGGCATGCCGGCCATCGTTGTGGATCTGGGGACCGCGACCACGTTCGACTGCATTTCGAAGAGCGGCGCATACCTGGGTGGCCTGATCGCCCCCGGGGTCGGCACCTCGGCCGACGAGTTGTTCCGGCGGGCGGCGCGCATCCCGCGCGTCGAGCTGCGCCGCCCGGAGCGTGCGATCGGACGCACCACCGAGGAATCACTGCGGGCGGGCGTCCTGTGGGGTGCGGCGGGGCAGATCGACGCGCTGGTGCGCCGCATCGCGCTCGAGATGAAGGGCACGCCGCACGTGATCGCGACCGGCGGCTGGGCGGCGGCCGTGGTGCCCGAATGCGAGACCATCAACGTGGTGGACGAGGGCCTGACGCTCAAAGGCATGCGGCTGTTGTGGGAGGCGAACCGATGAAAGGCTGCCCGACGCGCGCGCGGGCTGGTGTTCGCCTCGAATCGCGGCGGTCGTGTGCGCAGAGAGAACCACCGGTTCCTGGCGCGCTGGAAACCGTGACGGCGCATGGAAGGAGGGCCGATGGGTAAGCGCATCACGTTCGACGCCGCCGCGCGCGACGCGATGCTCCGCGGCGTCGAACAGCTGGCCGCCGCGGTGCGCGTGACGCTCGGTCCGCGCGGGCGCAACGTGCTGCTGGACCGTGGCACCGGTTCGCCGATCATCACGAACGACGGCCTGACGATCGCTCGCGAGATCGAGCTCGCCGACCGTTTCGAAAACATGGGCGTGCGACTGGCGCGTGAGGCCGCGATCAAGACCGGCGAGGTGGCGGGGGACGGCACCACCACCGCTACCGTGCTCGCGCACGCCGTGATCCGGCGAGGACTCAAGGCGATCGCGTCCGGCCACAGTCCGGTCGCGCTGCGCCGCGGCATCGAACGCGCCGTCGTGGCGGTGGTCGAGGATCTGAAGAACCGCTCGCGCCCGGTGGAGTCGCGCGACTCGATCCGGCGGGTGGCGGCGGTCGCCGCCGGAGAAGACGAGGCGATCGGTGACCTGGTCGCCGAGGCGGTGGAGCGGGTCGGTCGGAAGGGCGTGATCACGGTCGAGGAGGGGCGCGGCATGGAAGCCACGCTCGAGGTGGTCGAGGGCGTGCGATTCGATCGCGGCTACCTTTCCCCGTATTTCGTGACGCATCCCGACACCATGGAAGCCGTGCTCGAGAACCCGCTGGTGCTGCTCACCGAGCACAAGTGCACGGCGGCCCGGGACGTGATGACGGCCATGGAGTGCGCGGCGCGCTCCGGGCGTCCGCTCCTGGTGGTGGCGGACGACATCGAGGGCGAGGCGCTCGCGACGCTGGTCGTGAACCGGCTGCGCGGGACCATCACCTCGGTCGCGGTCAAGGCGCCGCTCCACGGGGAGCGCCGCACCGATCTGCTGGAGGATCTGGCGGTGCTGACCGGAGCGCGGCGCATCGCTCCCGAGCTGGGTGCGTCGCTCGAGACCGTCGGGGCGCCCGACCTGGGCCGCGCGGGACGCGTGATCGTGGACCACGAGAGCACCACGCTGATCGAAGGCGGCGGTCGTCCCGCCGCGATTCGGGAGCGGATCGCGCTGGTCGAGCGGCTGCTCGCCTCCCGCGATTCGGACTGGGATCGCGACGGACTGCGCGAGCGGCTTGCCCGGCTGACCGGCGGCGTCGCGGTGATCCGCGTCGGCGCGCCCACCGAGCTGGCGCTGCAGGAGCGCCGCTCGCGCATCGAAGACGCCCTCGCGGCGACCCGCGCCGCGCTCGAAGAGGGCGTGGTGGCCGGGGGCGGTGTGGCGCTGGTGCGCTCGCAGGACGCGTTGCGCTCGCTCGTGGTCCCGGCCGGCGAGGAGCTGGCGGTCCAGATCATCCGCGAGGCGCTGGAAGAACCCGCCCGCCAGATCGCCGAGAACGCGGGGCTCGACGGCGCCGTGGTGGTCGGGCGAATTCGCGCCGGGACGGATGGTTTCGGATTCAACGCGCAGACCGGGGAATTCTGCGATCTGATCGAGGCCGGGATCCTGGATCCCACCCGCGTGACGCGAAGCGCGCTTCAGCACGCCGCGAGCGTCGGCACCATGGTGCTCACCACGGATGCCATCGTGGTGGATTCGGACGCTGCCGGGGAGGGCGAAGCGCCGCCCGAATGACCGGCGAGCCGGGGTTCACGGGCCCGCCGCGAAACGATCGAGGCCCCGTCCGCCGGGACAGGGCCTCGATTTCAAACCCTCGGATGTCCTACTTGCGGCGACGAATGCGCGCGGCCGCGAGCCCTACGAGGCCGCTGCCCATCAGGGCCAGCGTGCCGGGCTCGGGCACCGGGTTCGTGCCCCCACTGGTCGCGTCGTGCGAGAACGGAGCCTTCACGAATTGCACCTTGCCGTTCGAGCCGATCTGCGAACCGAACGCGTCGAAGTGCACCATGTCATAGCCGGTGATGTCGATGTGATAGACGTTGATCTGGCCGGTGTCGGGACCGCCCGGCGGATCGCTGGTGTAGTCGTAGATCGGCGAATCGTGCAGGGACATTCCGCCCAGGTCCCAGAACTGATGAGCGCCCGCGTCCGCATACTCGGCGTGGCTGGCGACCGCCGTGAACGCCTGGTTCCCGGAGAACTGAGTCGCATCGCTGCCGAGATTGATCGGCGTCGCCGAGAGGCTGGGATCGGCCACCGTCGACGTGGTGGTGGGCGTGATGGCGAGCGTGCCGGTGCCGTAGAACGACGCCGCCAGCGAAACGTCGGGGAAGATGCCCTGATCCGTGTCGCCCAGCACCCACAGGTCGAACGAGTTGCTGCTGATGGTCCAGGTCTCGGTCGCGGCGTCGTAGGTCGAGCCGTCGATGTAGAGCTGGAGCGATGGGACGGCGTGCGCGGTGGCGGCGGCGGCGAGACTGGCCGCGACGACCAGACACTGGAGCGTGCGCTTCATGGAACTCTCCTTGGAAGCCGACAGGGGGCCAATTCGACGATACGGCACATCCGGCGAAACCAGCCGAGTCAGATGGCAAGTTCCGGACCGCCGGACGAGAAGAATTATGCGACATCCATTCGTCACTGGCAAGTAATGATTTGTGAGCCCGCCTTCAGGTTCTACATGAATGGCGCCGAGGGCCGGTTCCGGGGGACTTGTAGGCTTTCCCGACACCCCACCGCAGCCACCGGGCGGAACCCTTGGAATGCATTGGGTTCCTGCATTCCGAGGCGTGCTGGGGCCCCGCCGGCCCGGTGTTTCGGGAAGTTCATTCGCTCCGGAGTTCGGGGAAGTTCATTCGATGATAGTCTCAGAGCTGGAAAGTTCTCCCGAGCGGACTCTCGAACGGAAAGACTCTCGTAACCGATGCCCGGCCGTCGAGGCCCGATCTGAGGACGCGCCCGGGCTTAGCGAAGTCGAGCGCGAGCACGGCGAGCGCGATCCATGGGTGGCCGGGCGGCTCGCCGGGTGGCGCTCCCGCGTCCTCTCGCGGCGCCACGCTGGTCAACAGTCCGACCCGCTCGCCCCGGTCGTTCATGAGTTCACGTGACGCTTCCGTTTCGCCGGCCCCTTCGATCAGGGCCAGACGGCGGCGCACGCTCCGGTAGGTGACCAGGCGCATCAGGGCCTCCTGGCCCGTGAAGCAACCCTTGCCGAGATGCACGTCGGCCCCCAGATTGACTTCAAAGGGGTTGAACGTGTCGCGGATTTCGAATCCGTCACGCGGCCATCCGAGCCGGAGGCGCCCCGGCTCGCCCGCCGTCCTCGAGCGATCGCGATCGTCGCGGGTCGCCGCGGTGGGATCGCGGGGAACGGCAGACGCCGGGATTCGCGCGATCTGAATCCGGTATCCGGTGCGGGGCGCGATCTGAAATTCGCCGTCGTGCTCGATCACGTGCCCGGTCGCCGCGCCTCCTTCGCCAAACGACTCACTCACGTGCCACGCTCCGCTCACGTCTTCGATCTGCACGTCTTCGCGGAATACGTGGTGGTCCACGTGGGCTGCGAGGCTCTCGCCCGGCGCATCGGGACGGACCAGCCACAGCGTGCCGTCGGAAGTGTGGGCGACCGCCACGCGATGGAGCAGCCGGCCGCGAAAATCGCAGAACAGCGTCATGCGCGCCTCGCCCGGCGCGAGATCCAGCAGCGACTGCGTCGAAAGATTGTGGAGCAGCGAGAGCGCGTCGTGCCCGCGCACGCGCAGCACGCCGGACCCGCGCGGCGCGCGGACAGCCCGGTGTACGGAAGGAGTGGTCATCCCGCGAGGCTAGGCCGCTCCCATCCAGCCACGCAAGCACGAGCGGGTCCGCCGCGTGTTCCGCTGGCGCAGGTTCAGACCGGGTGCTAGATTCGCGCGTCCGTCCGCATCTGCGGCGAGGCGGCGAACGCAGGCGAACCCGTCGCGCCGCTGACCGTGCGATCCGCTTCTGCTTCCACCGTGACCCGCCCATGAACTCCGAATCGCTTGCCCGGCTGCTCGAGACGCTGATCGCCATTCCGAGCGAGACCGGCCACGAAGCCGCGATCGCCGAATGGGTCTCGGCGCGCCTGGGCCGGGTCGCGGCCGGCGACCTGCTCGGCTCCGGCCTTTCGATGGTGTGGCGCGGACCCCGGCGCGGCCGCCCGCTGCTGGTGCTCGCCGGGCACCTCGATACCGTGCCCGCGAACGGGAATGCCGAACCGCGGCGCGAGGACGGGCGCGTCTACGGAGTGGGCTCGAGCGACATGAAGGCCGGCGACGCAGTGCTGATCGCGACTCTCGAGGCCTGTGATTTCGACCGCTCGCCGTTCGACCTGGCCGCCGTCTTCTACGACGCCGAAGAGGGGCCGCACGATCGAAATGGGCTGAAGCGCGTGTTGCGCGACATGCCGTGGCTGCTTGATGCGAAGGTCGCCGTGCTGCTCGAGCCCACCGATCTGCGCGTCGAGCTGGGCTGCATCGGCAGCCTCAACGCCGAAGTCCGTGTCGAGGGCAAGAGCGCGCACAGCGCACGGCCGTGGCTGGGTGTGAACGCGATCGAGCGCGCCGCGGACTGGCTCGCCGCGATCACGCGATTCCCGGTGACGCCGGCCGAGGTGCGGGGGATCGAATTCAAGGAGACGCTGCAGGTGACCCTGCTGAACGCGGGACGCGCCCGCAACGTGGTGCCGGACCGGCTGGTCGCGAACCTCAATTACCGTTTTCCCCCCGACCGCTCGCTCGCGGATGCGGAGCGGCGGCTGCGCGCGCTGGTGCCGCCCGAGTTCGAATTCGAGGTGGTGGATTGCGCGGCGCCGGGTCAAGTGTGCGCCGATCATCCGGATGTGCGAAACTTCATCGAGCGGTTCCACGCGAAGACCGCGGGCAAGCAGGGCTGGACCGACGTGGCTCAATTCACGGCGGCCGGAGTGGCCGCGTTCAACTTCGGTCCCGGCGTGCCCGAGCTTGCGCACCAGGCGGGCGAGTACTGTCCGGTTGAAAATCTCGAAACCGCGTTCCGCTGGCTGTCGCAGTGGATCGGCGGACCGGCGGCATCCGCATGATGCGCGCGCGACCGGGGCCGCTCCACCCGCTGCTGACCGGGGAGCGCGAGTATCCGTTCGTGACGCTCGACCAGCGGCGGCGCGCGCTGCTCCCGCGCGGCACGCGCGCGATCAACTTCGGCATGGGCGATCCGCGCGAGCGCACGCCGGAGTTCATCCGCGAAACCCTGCGCGGCGCGGTGCCCGAGACGTCGAGCTATCCTTCGGCGTTCGGCCAGGGCGAGCTGCGCGCGGCCTGCGCGCGGTGGCTCGAGCGGCGCTTCGGCGTGCGCGCGGATCCCGAACGCCACGTGCTTTCGGCGAACGGCGCCAAGGAGGCGGTGTTCAGCCTCGCGCTCGCGCTGGTGGACCGCGGATCGCGCGACCCGCGCGACCGGGTGGTGATTCCCACGCCGGCCTACCCGGTGTACGAGTCGGGCGCGCGATTCGCCGGCGCCCAGCCCTACTTCTCACCGCTCTCGTCCGAAGACGGTTGGCGGTTCGATCCGCGGCGCGTGCCCGACGACGTGTGGTCGCGCACCGCCCTGCTGTGGCTGGGGTCACCGCACAATCCGACCGGGGCGGTGCTCGAGCTGCCGGCGTTGGCGCGCGTGCTCGAGACCGCGAAGCGATTCGGATTCTGGGTGGCGGCGGACGAGGCCTACTGCGAGGTGTACTTCGAGAACCGCCGACCGCATTCCATGCTGGAGCTGGGATTCGAAAACGTGATCGCGCTGCACACGCTCAGCAAACGATCGGCGATGACGGGCTTCCGCTCGGGCTTCATGGCGGGCGACGAGCGGCTGATCGCGGCGCTCAAACGCTTCCGGCCGAATCTCGGAACCGCGACGCCCGACTTCGTGCAGGCGGCCGCGATCGCGGCCTGGAACGACGACGCGCATCCCGGGGAGCAGCGCGGCCGCTATGCCCGCAAGCGCGCCGCGATGCTCGAATATTTCGCCACGCGCGGCTGGAGCGTCGAGGCCAGCGAGGCGTCGTTCTACCTCTGGATGAAGGTGCCGGATGGCGACGACGCGGCGTTCGTGGATCGACTGCTGCGGGTCGGGATCATCGCGCTGCCCGGCTCGTTCCTCGGAAAAGGCGGCGAGGGCTTCGTGCGCTGGGCGCTGGTGCCCACCCCCGAAGACTGCGCGCTTGCCATCGCGCGACTGGAAGCGGTGACGGCATGAGCTCCGACGAATATCCGATCGATCGCTGGGAGGGGCTGATCGCCGCGGCCTACGAGGGCAAGAGGGCGCTCGACGATCCGCAGACGCGCGGCGCGGTCGAGGGCGCGATCGCGGCGCTCGACGCCGGAGACCTGCGCGTGGCCGAGAAGCGGAACGGCGCCTCGAACTCCGCGGACGAGGCGTGGATCACGCACGGCTGGCTGCAGCAGGCGATCGCGCTCTACTTCCGACTGCGGGTTGCGCAAACCTTTGAGGTGGGCCCGTTCGAGTTCCACGACAAGATCCCGCTCAAGCGAAATCTCGCCGCCGCAAACGTGCGCGTGGTGCCGCCGGGCGTGGCGCGGTACGGCGCGTTCCTGGAGCCGGGCGTGATCCTGATGCCGGGCTACGTGAACATCGGAGCCCGGGTCGGCGAGGGGACGCTGGTGGACACCTGGGCGACCGTGGGCTCTTGCGCGCAGATCGGACGCCGCGTGCACCTGTCGGGAGGCGTGGGAATCGGCGGTGTGCTCGAGCCACCCCAGAGCCGTCCCGTGATCATCGAGGACGACTGCTTCCTGGGCTCGCGCGCGATCGTGGTGGAGGGCGTGCGCGTGGCGGAGGGAGCCGTGCTGGGTGCAGGCGTGGTGCTGACCGCTTCGACCCCGATCTTGGATGTGACGGGCTCCCAAGCGGTCGAGATGCGCCGCCTGGTGCCGGCGCGGGCGGTCGTGATTCCCGGAGTCCGCCCGCGGAAATTCGCAGCCGGTTCGTTCGGGACGCCGTGCGCGCTCATCATCGGC
>JACOSU010000196.1 GCA_016178685.1 Candidatus Eiseniibacteriota bacterium
CCGCGCGCCACCTGCTGGCCGGGCACGGAATGCGCACCGACGTCATCCACCCGCCGCTGTGGGCGCTGCGCGATTCGGACCTCACGGTGCCGGTGCTGGTTCACGGGCCTCTGATGGCGATGCTGGTGGCGCCGATGCTGGTCGCGTTCGGGCCCGCGGCGCTCGATCACCTGGCGTGGCTGGGCGCGCTGGCTGCGGCACTCGGGGCGCTCTCGACATTCCGGTTGGGAGCGCGCGCGTTCGGAGCCGCGGGCGGCGCGGCGGCCGCGGCGCTGTTCACGATCGCTCCGCTCACGTTGCGGGCGGTCCATCACGATCCATCGCTGCTGGTGGGCGCCGCGCTGCTCACGTTCGCGATCGACCGGCTCGCCGGCGAGCGGGCCGAACCGCTCGCGGCCGGAATCGCGATCGGCCTCGCGTCGCTCGCGCGCGTCGAGATGCTGGCGTGTGCGGTGCTGCTTCTGCCGCTCGCGGGCCGTCGCGGTGCGCCCCGGCTGATGGCGGGCGCGATGGCCTGCGCGTTGCCGTGGTGGATGCACAACGCGCGCGCCACCGGGCAGCCGTTCTTCAACCTCTCGTCGTACCTTCTGATCGGCTACTGGGGCGCGCGGCCCGAACTGACCGTGCTGCGCGACTTCTCGCTCGCGCCCTCGGGATTTCCGGGGGCGCTCTCGGCGACGCTCCCTGCGCTGACGGCCAAGTGGATGGATTTCCTGCCGCACGCGATCAAGCGTGCGTTGCTGGTTCCGACCGGCGCCAGCGGATGGCTCGCGATTCCGGGCGCCGCGCTTTCCGCGTTCGCGCCGGAGGGCGGCGCGCGGAACGAGCGGAGCGCACGAGGACCTGCCCGGGTGAGCGCGGCCCGCGTGCGGAAGCTGGCGCTCGCGTCGATCGCGATCGCATGCGTTCCGCTCGCGATCATGACGATTACGCTCTACGACTCGCGCTATCTCACGCCGTTTCTTCCGCTGTGGTGCCTGGCCGCGGCGCGCGGGGCCGAGGGGATGTCGCGTGTGTTGCCGCCGTGGGGACAACGTCCGCGAGCCTGGATCGGGGCCCTGGCGCTGCTCGCCCTGCCCACCGCCCTCCCCACGATGAAGGACGCGGCCCGGGAGGCGCGCGCGCTCGATTCCCGGCTCGCCTCGGAGCGCGCCGCGCTGCGCCCGAGCGCCGACGGATCGCGCCGGCTGATGTTCTCGGACTCACCGGATTTCGTCGCGTTCACGACGCGGCGACCGGTGGTGTGGGTGAGTGAAGCCGAGTTCCGCAGGCTCGCCGCCCTGACCGGGCCCGTGGAATCCACACGTTCCGAGGCGCTGGCCGCGGCCGGCGCGACCCCGGCCGACCTCTGGTTTCACGACCGCGACGCGGACGCCGCGGAGCCCAGAAACTCCGGCCGCTGAGATCAAACAGGCGTAGAATCCAGGGCGGAAACCCGTGCCCGACTTCGAGGATCGCGCCCATGCGCCGTTTCCGCCCGCTCCCATCCGCGCGCCCACTGCTGGCCGCCGCCTGCCTGTGCGCTGCGTCCCTCGCGGTGGCCGCGCCCCCGCCCGAACTGCGTTCCCGCCCCGGCGTGAGGATCGATGCGACGAGGCCGCTCATCGCTCGCGTCCCCGACGGCATGCCGCCGCGCCCCGGGTCCGGGCGCTTGTACGAGCGACGCGATGTACCGGCGGCCGATCGAAATCCGGGACGCGCATGCGCGACCCGGCTGGAAGGCGTCCTCGACGCGATCTCGCGGCACGCCGGCCGCGCACTGGCGCAGCCCCTGCCCACCGCGTATTCGATCGATACCGCGGGGATCGCGGTGATGGAGGACGACGGCACGTTCTTCTACAACTCGCCGGGGCCGCGCGCGGCACTCGATGTGGCGGCGCTCGCCCAGGCGTTCTACCGCACGCACGGCGATGACTACGACGCGCTCGCGATCTACCTGTCGAGCGGCCTCAGTGATTATCTGGGCTCCGCGACCGCGCTCGCCGCCGCGTACATCGTGAAGAACGAGGTGGCGGGAATCGGCCTCGACGCGTTCGATCTGAGCGCAGGGCTCGGGACTCCGCCCCGCCTGGGCGCCCTGCTCAGCATGAACGGACTCCAGCATTATCCTGCGGATCCCGACTCGGTGATCGGCGGCCCGACCGACACGTTCACCGCAATGGACGTGCTGGCCCACGAATTCGGGCATCGCTGGCTGGCCTACGTGTGGGTGGATTCCGCGGGCCAGCCGGTGCCGGCGCTGCTAGGACGCGACTTCTCGCACTGGAATTTCTTCGCGGACGTGGACTCGTCGGTGATGGAAGGCTGCGACTGGGCGAATCCCGCCCCGGATTCCTTCGTGACCGACGGTGTGAGCAACGGCTACGGAAGGCTCGATCAGTACCTGATGGGCCTGCGTGCCGAGAGCGAGATCGATTCGTTCTTCGTGATCAACGACGCTTCCTCGTTCGACCCGCCCGGGACCTACGTGCCGTGGAGCATTCCCTACGTGGGCATCGGCTGCCGCGGACGCGCCACATGGTGGCGCGTCTCGGACATCGAAGCCGTGAACGGCCCCCGCGTGCCGGATGCGGCCTCGAGCCCGCATACGTTCCGCCTGGCGACGGTGCTGGTCACGCCACACGGCTCGCCG
>JACOSU010000197.1 GCA_016178685.1 Candidatus Eiseniibacteriota bacterium
GTGGGGACGAGCGCCCTCCGTGAGGCCGCCAATCGCGCCGAGTTGGTCGAGAGCATTTATGGAGAAACCGCTCGTTCATGGCGCGCGCGCGGCCGCTGGCCATGAACGGGAACGTCCCGATCGCGATCTCACGCCCCGCCGCAGCCGCCTCTTCCTCGGTCATCCCCACCCCCGCCAACTCGGGCCACGTGTAGACCACGTTGGGGATGCACTCGTAGGACACATGCCCGGCGAGGCCCGCCATGCGCTCGACGGCGGCCAACCCCTCCTCCTCGGCCTTGTGAGCGAGCATCGGACCTTCGATCACGTCTCCGATCGCCCAGATTCCCGGCACGCGGCTCTGGTAATGCGCGTCCACCTTCACGCGGCCCCGCTCGTCGATCTCGACTCCGGCCTCCCGCGCTCCGAGGTCGTCCGTGAAGGGCCGGCGCCCGACCGCGACCAGCAGAACGTCGCAGCGCTCCTCGCGCTGCGCGTCGCCTTCGGTCACCGTCACCACCACCTCAGCCCGCTCGAGTCGCGCCGCCCTGGCCACGCAGCCGAACCGAAAACGCAGGCCCTGCTTCTCGAGCGCGCGCTGGAGCGAGCGGGCGCTCGCGCGATCCGCGCCGGGAACCACGCCGTCCTGGAATTCCAGCACCGTGACGTCGCTGCCGAGCCGGCGCCACACCGAGCCCAGCTCGAGCCCGATCGCCCCCGCGCCGATCACCAGCAGCCGCCGCGGCACCTCGGGGAGCGCGAGCGCGTGCGTCGAATGGACAATACGCCGCCCGTCGATCGCGATGCCGGGCAGCGTGGCCGGCTTGCTGCCGGCCGCGATCAGGATGCGGCGCGTCTCGAGCGACCTCACGCCCGCATCGCCCGTGACCTCCACGCGCCCGGGCGCCACGATCCGCCCGGCGCCGGTCACACGTTCCACCCCGTTTTTCTTGAAGAGCGCCTCGATCCCGCGCGTGAGATCGCGCACCACCTGATCCTTGCGCTTCATCATCGCCGAGAGGTCGAGTTCGATCTGCGCGCGAATTCCGTGGACCTCGAGGTGGTCGCGCGCGTTCGCGAAATGTTCGCTGGAATCGAGCAGCGCCTTGCTCGGGATGCAGCCGACGTTGAGGCACGTGCCGCCCAGTGTCGGGTATTTCTCGACGCACGCGGTGCGCAGTCCGAGCTGCGCGGCCCGGATCGCCGCGACGTAGCCGCCGGGGCCGGAGCCGATCACCACCAGGTCGAAGGGCGCGCCCCCCACGCGGTCGCTCACACGTTTAGCAGCATGCGTTCGGGATCCTCGAGCCGCTCCTTCACGCGAACCACGAAGGTCACGGCCTGCTCGCCGTCCACGATGCGGTGGTCGTACGACAGGGCGACGTACATCATCGGCCGGATCACGACCTGATCGTTCACCGCGACCGGACGCTTCTCGATCTTGTGCATGCCGAGGATGCCGCTCTGGGGCGGATTGAGGATCGGCGTCGAAAGCAGGCTCCCGTAGACGCCGCCGTTCGAGATCGTAAACGTGCCGCCCGACAGCTCGTCAAGCGACAGCGTGCCGTCGCGTGCCCGCCCCGCGAGCCGCGCGATTTCGCGCTCCAGGCCCGCGAAATCGAGCGCCTCCGCGCGCTTCACGACCGGCACCACCAGCCCTCGCGGCGAGCCGACCGCCACCCCCAGGTGCACCGATCGCCGATAGACGATGTCGGTGCCGCGGATCTCGGCGTTGAGCTCGGGAATCTCACCGAGCGCGAGGACGCAGGCGTGGCCGAACAGGCTCATGAATCCGAGCTTGATCCCGTGCTTTTTCTCGAACGCGTCCCTGTGGCGCGACCTGAGATCGAGCACCGCGCTCATGTCGATCTCGTTGAACGTGGTGAGGATCGCGGCGGTGCGCTGCGACTGGACCAGACGCTCGGCGATCCTCTGCCGGATGCGCGACATCGGCACCACGCGCTCTTCTTCGTCGGCCGCGCCCCGGAAAGCAGTTGCCGGCGTGACCGGTCGCGGTTCGGCGGAAGCGGACGCGGGCGCGGAGGCGGGCGCGGAAGCCCACCCGCCCGCGTCCTCCAGATGGCGCAGCACGTCCTCCTTGAGGATACTCGGCCGTGCACTCTCGAAGAATGGCGACTTGGACGGCGCGATCCGTGAATACCACGCGGCGCTCCAGATCAATCGAGACTACGCGGA
>JACOSU010000168.1 GCA_016178685.1 Candidatus Eiseniibacteriota bacterium
CAGCGATTCTCGCGCTCGAGGGCGGCCGCCCGCTGTCGCTGGTCGCGAGCCAGACCCTTCTGTTCTTCGAACCCCTCGTGCAATCGCTGTTCCGCATGAACGACTACCGCCGTTTCGCGCTGCTCGCCGAACGCCGCGAAGCGATCGAGTGCCTGCTCCAGCGCATCGAAGCGCGCGCCGAGGAGTCGCGGGCCGCGAAACGCTCCTCCACTCCCGACCCGCCGGCGCCGCCCAGACGACCCTGAACGCGAGGACCATGGAGATCCGCCCCGAAAACATCCAATCCATTCTGGCCACGGACTGCGGCTCGACCACCACCAAGGCGATCCTGATCGAGAAGCGCGAGGGCGAATACCGCCTGGTGGTGCGCGGCGAAGCGCCGACCACGGTCGAGGCTCCGTTCGAGGACGTCACGCGCGGAGTGCTGAACGCGGTGCGTGAAATCGAGGAACTGGCCGGCCGGCGCATTCTCGATGGAGACCGGATCCTGACGCCCCAGCGTGGCGACCAGGGCGTGGACCTCTACGTGTCGACTTCGAGCGCCGGCGGCGGGCTTCAGATGATGGTCTCAGGGCTCGTGATGCAGATGACGGGCGAGAGCGCCCAGCGCGCCGCGCTCGGCGCCGGCGCGATCGTGATGGATGTGATCGCGCTCAACGACGGGCGGCGCGCGTTCGAAAAGATCCGGCTCTTGCGCCAGCTGCGCCCCGACATGATCCTGCTTTCGGGCGGCACCGACGGGGGCGACGTGAAGCGCGTCGCCGAGATGGCCGAGATCCTGGTGGCGGCGGACCCCCGGGCGCGGCTGGGCGCGGGGTACGAGCTGCCCGTGATTTACGCCGGAAATCGCGACGCGGCGCAGATCGTCACCGACTGCCTGGGGGGGCGCACCGCCCTCACCGTGGTGCCCAACCTGCGACCCACGCTCGAGCGCGAAAACCTGGGCCCGGCACGTGACGCGATCCACGACCTGTTCATGGAACACGTCATGGCGCACGCGCCCGGTTACAAGAAGCTCATGACCTGGTCGCCGGTGCCGATCATGCCCACGCCCGGGGCCGTGGGACTGATCATCGAGAAGGTCGCGAAGAACGACGGGATTGCCGTGGTGGGGGTGGACATCGGAGGCGCCACCACCGACGTTTTCTCGGTGTTCCAGGGGGTCTTCAACCGCACGGTCTCGGCGAATCTCGGCATGAGTTATTCGGTGTCCAACGTGATGGCCGAAGCCGGGATCGAATCCATCCTGCGCTGGGTGCCGTTCGCGGTGGATGAAATCGCGCTGCGAAACCGGATCAAGAACAAGATGATCCGGCCCACCACCATTCCCCAGACGCTCGAAGACCTGGTGATCGAGCAGGCGATCGCGCGCGAAGCGCTGCGGCTCGCGTTCGAGCAGCACAAATCGCTGGCGGTGGGCCTCAAGGGCATCCAGAGCGAGCGCACGATCTCGGACATCATGCAGCAGTCCCAAACCGGGAGCTCGCTCGTGAATCTGCTCGACCTGGGGCTCCTGATCGGCTCGGGCGGTGTGCTTTCGCACGCGCCCAGGCGCATCCAGGCCGCGCTGATGATGATTGACGCGTTCCTTCCCGAGGGGGTGACGGAGCTCGCGGTGGACAGCATCTTCATGGCGCCCCAGCTCGGCGTGTTGTCCACGGTGCATGAGCAGGCCGCGACCCAGGTGTTCGATCGCGACTGCCTGATCCGGCTGGGGTCGGTGCTGGCGCCGATCGGCAGCGGCAAACCGGAGCAGCCCTGCGTGACCGTGGAATTACGCGTCGACGGGCAATCGCCGATCAACCGCCGCGTGCCGTTCGGAGAACTGGTGCGGCTGCCGCTGCCGGCGGGAGGAACCGCGTGCCTCACCGCCATCCCTGAGCGCGGATTCGATCTGGGGCTGGGTCGCGGCCGCCCGCTCGAGACCGGGCTTCGCGGGGGCATCGCGGGCCTGATCGTGGATACGCGCGGACGCCGGCCGTTCTTGCTCCCTCCCGATCCGGGGTCCCGCATCCAGCGCCTGCGGGCGTGGAATCGCGCGCTCGGCGTCTATCCGCGGGAGGTGTGAGATGACTCACTCCTATACGCCCGGACTGAGGGTCAGCGATGACGCGCTGCTCCATCGCGAGCGGCGGCTGCCGCTCAAGGGCAGCGTGACCGTCACCCGCGGCCAGCGGGTCACGGCCGACCACGTGGTGGCACGCTGTCACCTGCCGGGCAACGTCCAGACCCTGAATCTGGCCGCGCGTCTCGCGCTCGATCCCGCTCGCGTGCCGGGCTCACTGACCCGGCCGATCGGATCCGCGATCGAGCGCGGAGACGTCATCGCGTCGTCGAAGAGCCTGTTCGGCCTGGTGCGCAACAAGGTCGAGGCGCCCACCCGGGGCACGATCGAGAGCGTCTCGAGCATCACCGGACAGTTGATCCTGCGCGAGCCCCCGATCCCGGTCGAAGTGAACGCCTATGTCGGCGGGGTGGTGCACGAAGTGCTGCCCGACGAAGGCGTGATCATGGAAGCCAGCGGCGCATTCTTACAGGGAATCTTCGGCGTGGGAGGCGAGACCGGCGGACCGATCGCGGTCGTCGTGGAGGGTTCCGACGACGATCTCACCCGGGAGCGCTTGCGTCCCGAGCATCGAGGATGCGTGCTGGTCGGGGGCGCCTACGTCTCCCACGACACGCTGCTCAGGGCGCGGGATCTCGGGGCCGCCGCAGTGGTGGTCGGAGGCTTCGATGATCGGGATCTGCGCGAGCTGCTGGGCCGCGATCTGGGCGTCGCCATCACCGGCGCCGAGGATCTGGGCATCACGCTGGTGCTGACTGAGGGCTTCGGCCGCATCGGCATGGCGGACCGCGCCTGGAGCCTGCTCTCGCGCTTCGCGGGCCATCGGGCGTCGGTGAGCGGCGCCACCCAGATCCGGGCGGGCGTCATGCGTCCAGAAATCCTGATTCCGCACGCGCACGCGCCGGCCGCAGCGCACGCGCCGGCTGATCACGGGCTCGAGATCGGCTCACTGCTGCGCGTCATTCGGGAGCCGCACTTCGGTCGGATTGGAACCGTCATCGAGCTGCCCCCCGAGTTGCGGGAGCTCGAGAGCGAGGCGCGCGTGCGCGTGCTGGTGGTGGAATTCTCGGATGACGGAACGCGCACGCTCATCCCACGCGCCAACGTGGAGTTGATCGCGGGCTGATCGCCCGGGCGGCGCCCGGGCCGGCCTCCGCGCCGGTCGGGCGACAAATGCGCCCGCAGCATTTCCATTGACACCCCCGCGTGGCGGCTCTAGTTTTTTGCGCGTCGTTCGCATGGACGCCATCGGCGGCGCGGTCGGCTGCGGTACAACGTCATCCAGGGAGGGGCCGTTGCCAAGCGACGCGACGCTCCCGAGTCGCCGGAGCGTGAGGCTGTCCCCGGCCGTTCTGGCAGTGGTGGCGGGCCTCGCGTGGAGCGCCGTGCCGACGCTGCCGGCCCACGCGGATCTGGCCCAGCCGCCCGCGCCGCCCTCCGGACTCTCGTGGTCGGACGTCCCCAACGACGCGGGCCGTGCCGTCACGCTCACCTGGAAGCCTTCTCCCGACGACAGCGCCGGGCTCGAACGGGTGACGGGTTACGCGATCGAGCGCTCCGAAACGCCGGGCGGACCCTGGAGCGTGGTGGATTCCACCGCGCACGGCGTGACCCGGCACGACGACCAGACGCTCCACCGCGATACCGACTATTTCTATCGCGTCGCGGCCTTCGGGCCCGGCGGACGAACCCCGGCGCTCAGCATCACGGGCCCGGTGCGTGCCACGTCGCAGTGGATCAACCAGACGCGCTGGAGCGTGCTGGTGTTCATGGTGCTGTTCTTCGGCTTCGTGCTCTACTACATCGCGAGCGCCCAGGCCGGACGCAAGCCGTTCGTGCGGCGCATTCCCGGGATCGACGCGATCGAGGAGGCGATCGGTCGTGCGACCGAGATGGGCCGCTCCGTGCTCTACGTTCCTGGCGTCCAGGACATCGACGACATCCAGACCGTCGCGGGCCTGGTGATCCTCGAGAGCGTCGCCAAGATCGCGGCGCGCTACGAGACCCCGCTCACGGTTCCGGTCGCCTACCCGATCCCGTTCACGATTGCCGAAGAGATGGTGAAGAGCGGCTATCTGAATTCCGGCAAGCCCGAGCTGTACGATCCCTCCAGCGTGCGGTTCGTCTCGCCCGAGCAGTTCGCCTACGTGGCCGCGATCACCGGCATCATGCTGCGCGACAAGCCGGCGGCGCACATCTTCATGGGCTCGTTCTACGCCGAATCGCTGCTGCTGGCCGAGACCGGTTTTTCGACCGGAGCCATCCAGGTGGCCGGCACCGCGAACGTCCACCAGCTGCCGTTCTTCGTGGTCGCGTGTGACTACACCCTGATCGGCGAAGAGCTGTATGCGGCGAGTGCCTACCTCTCGGGCGAGCCCAAGCTGATCGGGAGCCTCAAGGGCGCCGACCTGATGAAGCTCGTGATCATCTTAGGATTCATCCTGATCGGCTGCACGCTCGAATCCTTCCACATCACGTGGCTCACGCAATGGATGATCACGCAGTAGGGGGGTGCGCGTGAAGCGCGAAGTCCCGCTGTTCCTCACCGCCGTCATTGGCCTGTTCATGATCCTGTCGTTCTTCGTGCCTCACCAGCTGGTGAGCGTCCCGGCCGATTTCCTGCAGCAGTCCGCCGTGATCGTGGTGGCGTTCGGCTACGTTCTGGGCGGGGCGAACGTGCTGAAGGTGAACTTCGACGGCATCTACAAGCGCCAGAGCGGGTGGCCGTACAAGCTGGTGCTGGTCGTGGCGCTGCTGGTCACGGTCGGCGTGGGACTCGCCGAGGGACGCACGTGGCAGGACCCGCATTCGATCTCGATCTGGATCTACAATCACCTGTATTCGCCGATGCAGGCCACGCTGTTCGCGCTGCTCTCGTTCTTCATCGCTTCGGCCGCATTCCGGGCGTTCCGCATCCGCACCACCGAGGCCGCTCTGCTCGCGATCGCTGCGCTGATCGTGATGCTGGGGCGCGTTCCGATCGGTGACCACTACTTGACGGCGCGGATCCCTGTGAAGTGGCTGCAGATGAGTTCGATCCAGCAGTGGATCATGGACAACCCGCAGAACGCGGCGAAACGCGCGATCCTGATCGGCGCGGCCATGGGAGTGATGGCGACCGGGCTGCGCGTGATTCTCGGGATCGAGCGGTCGTACCTGGGTGGGGAGGACTGATCGTGGGACTGCTCGCCCGGCTCGAAAAGATCGCTCGCCGCTGGATCTTCCTCGTGATGGGACTGCTCGCCCGGCTGGAGAAGCTCGATCGCCGCTGGATCTTTCTCGTGATGGCCCTGCTGGTGCTGGGCCCGCTGATCTGGCCGGTGGGATTGAAGCTCACGGTCTCGCGGCCGGTTCAGATGTTCGCGGACGCGATCGACGCGGTGCCGGAGGGGAGCACGGTCCTCATGTCGTGCGATTACGACCCCGCCTCGCGTCCTGAGCTGGTCCCGATGACCAAGACCGCGCTGCGCCAGCTGTGGAACCGGCACTGCAAGGTGGTGGTGACGGTGCTGTGGCCGGGTGGTCCCGGAATCGTGGACGAAACGCTGCGTGAAGTGGCGGCCGAGCCCAAATACCGCGACCGCGGCTATGGCTACGACTGGGTGAACCTGGGCTACAAGGCCGGAAACGAAGCCGTCATGGTGCTGATGGGGCAGGGTCTTACCGGCACCTTCCCGCAGGACTACGAGGGGCATTCCACCACGGATTTCGCGACGCTTCCGATCATGAAGAACGTGCGCAATTACGCGAGCTTCCCGCTGCTGGTCAATATCTCGGCGGGTTACCCCGGCACCAAGGAGTGGGTGCAGCAGGTGAACTCTCGCTTCCATCTGCCCATGGTCTCGGGCTGTACCGCGGTGAGTGCGCCCGAATACTACCCGTACCTCCAATCGGGCCAGCTGCGCGGGCTGCTGGGCGGCATGGCCGGCGCCGCCGAATACGAGAAGGCGCGGGGCGAGGGCCTGGGACCCGCCTCCCGCGGAATGGACGCCCAGTCGCTGGCTCACGTCTTCGTGGCGTTCTGCATCGTGCTCGGCAATCTCGTCCAGCGCGGCCGCAAGAGCGGAGGCGCGGCGTGAACCCCACTCACAACTTCGGGATCTGGGTCGCCGCGCTCATGACGCTGTTCATCTTCTCGTTCCTCTATCGCGACAACCCGCTCTACAAGTTCGCCGAGCACCTGTTCGTCGGTGTCTCGGCCGGCTACTACATCGTGCTCAACTTCTGGACCGTGATCGTCACGAATCTGGTGGATCCGCTCCGTGTCATGGTGACGCAGCACCAGGCGCCGTTCGCGGCCCAGCTCGGCGATTATCGGGCGTGGCTGATCCTGCCCGGCATCCTCGGCGTGCTGCTGTTCGCGCGCCTCTTCAACAAGATCGGATGGCTGTCACGCTGGGCGCTGGCCATGATCATCGGCGTGTACGCGGGCCTGAAAACCACCGGTTTCGCCCAGGGCGATCTGGTCGCGCAGGTTCAGGCCAGCCTCCAGCCGCTGTGGACCGGGCAGATCCTCTCGAGCCTGAACGCGATCCTGTTCGCGGTCGGGATCGTCACATCCCTGCTGTTTTTCTTCTACAGCCGCGAGCACGAGGGCGCGCTCGGCGTGGCATCGAAACTCGGCGTGTGGTTCCTGATGGTGTCGTTCGGCGCCGGCTACGGCTACAC
>JACOSU010000170.1 GCA_016178685.1 Candidatus Eiseniibacteriota bacterium
ACCGCGAAAGCTACCCCAGCGAGTTCACCGCGTCACGAGTTTTGAAAGGCGCTCTAAGTCGGCATCGTTCTTGTTACGGATCGCTTCCCACCCACGTGTGATCGAACCATCACTGATCGAACTGGTTCCGGTATTCTGGCTCATCATCTCCGCCATCGCTGTGGCGTCGGCCTTGTTCGTCGCGTCCATGTAGGCGCGGACGGCCAGCTGCACTTCACTCCGAACCGCGTCCGGTGAAGGTGCGGGTGCAGTGCAGGAGCCGCACCCAAGAAGCACGAGAGCGGCAATCGACAGGGAAATTCGCGGCACAGCGGACCTCCTTTAGGTCGGTCCTCGGCTTTCTACCGAGGGCACAAGCACCGCAGTATTCGAGGTGGCTTGAGATCGCCGATCATCCGCGGCACATCGCCTGCTGTCAACGCCCGCTTCGGACCCCCCGCAACGCGCAGCAACCGCGATCTCCAGGGCGCAAAGCTGCTCCCGTTTGTCGGGTCCCCCCCTCCCCGCTAGGATGCGCGCGTGATACTCGCCGGAGACATCGGAGGCACCAAGACTGAGCTCGCGCTCTATGCGCCGGGCTCATCGGATCGCACGCCCGCGCTCGAGCGTCAGCTCGCGAGCCACGACTTCGCTTCGCTCGAGGCGGCGGTCGTCGAGTTCCTCTCGGTCGCGCCCGATCGGCGCGTCTCGCGCGCGGTGTTCGGGATCGCGGGCGTGGTGCGCGGCAATCGCTGCGAGACCACCAATCTTCCCTGGCACGTGGACGGCGTCACTCTCTCGAACCTGCTCGAAGGCGCGCGCGTTACGCTCATGAACGATCTCGCCACCACCGCCGCCGGCATCGACGTGCTCGATCCAGCCGACCTGGACGTGCTGCAGGTGGGCGTACTGGCGCGCGGCGCGCGCGCGGTGCTGGCCGCCGGTACCGGGCTCGGCATGGTGGCGGTGGTGCGCGATGGCGATCGGCGCGTGATCGTGGCGTCCGAGGGCGGTCACGCGGACTTCGCGCCGCGCAACGCGACCGAGGACGAGCTGTGCGCGTGGCTGCGCACGCGTTACGGACGCGCGAGCGTCGAGCACGTGCTGTCGGGGCACGGCCTCGCCGATATCTATCGCTTTCTGAGCGACACCCATCGCGAGGAAGAGCCTGCGGGATTCGGGGCCCGCTTCGAGGCGGCGCCGGATCCTGCGGCGCTCGTGAGCGCGGCCGCGCTCGATGGTTCGTGCGAGCGCGCGAGAGCGGCGCTCGAGATCTTCATCGGTGCATATGGGTCTGAAGCCGGCAATCTCGCTCTGCGCGTGATCGCGACCGAAGGGCTCTACATCGGAGGCGGCATTGCGCCTCGTGTGCGCGCGGCGTTCCACACTCCGCGCTTCATGGCCGCGATGCGCAAGAAGCCCCCAATGTCGGATCTGCTCTCGATCATTCCGGTCTCGCTAATCCTGGAGCCCCGCACTTCGCTGTGGGGCGCCGCGCACCTGGCGCTCGCGCCGGAGGGAAATCCGTCGTGACTCTGCGCCGGCACGGCGCGTCGCCTGGCGCCGACGCGCCCAACGCCGGCACGCCCGAGCACGACGCCGCGTCCGGACGCAACGCCGCGCCCGATCACGACGCCGCCATCGATGCGCTCGCGATCGAGACCATTCGATTTCTCGCGGCCGATGCGGTCGAGAAAGCCAAGAGCGGTCATCCCGGCATGCCGATGGGGATGGCCGACTGCGCGTATCTGCTGTGGACGCGATTTCTGCGCTGGCAGCCCAATGATCCCTCGTGGCCGGGGCGCGATCGCTTCGTGCTGTCGGCCGGACACGGCTCGATGCTGCTCTACTCGCTGCTTCATCTCTCGGGCTACGACCTGCCGCTCGAAGAACTGCAGCGCTTCCGCCGGCTGGGGAGCCGCACTCCCGGCCATCCGGAACACGGGTTGACGGCCGGCGTCGAGACCACGACCGGGCCGCTCGGGCAGGGATTCGGCAACGGCGTCGGGCTCGCGCTGGCCGCGAACATGCTGGCCGCGCGCTTTCACGAAGGCGACTTCACGCCGTTCCGCCAGCGCATCTACGGCATCGTGAGCGATGGCGATCTGATGGAAGGGGTCTCATCCGAAGCGGCGTCGCTGGCCGGGCACTGGAGCCTGGGCAACCTGATCTACCTGTACGACGACAATCACATTTCGATCGAAGGCGACACCGCGCTCGCTTTCACCGAGGACGTGGCGGCGCGCTTCGAGGCCTACGGCTGGCATACCGAAAGGACCGACGCCTACGATCACGCGGGCTTCATGCGCGCCATGAATCGCGCACTGGGCGAGGTGGGGCGCCCGAGCCTGATCGTGTGCCGCAGCCACATCGGCTACGGCGCGCCGCACAAGCAGGACACCGCCGCCGCGCATGGCGAGCCGCTGGGTGCGGAGGAGCTGGCGGCGGCCAAGCGCGCGCGCGGCTGGCCCGAGTCGCCGGCGTTCCTGATTCCCGATGAAGTGCGCGAGCGTTTCGCCGCGCGGGCGGCGGCGATCCGCCCCGAATACGACGCGTGGCAGCGCTCGGTCGCGGCGTGGCGCGCGGCATCGAGCGAGCACGATTCCCGCTGGCGCGCACTGATCGAGCGCGAGCGGCCGGCCGATCTGTTCGCGCGACTAGTCAAGGCCGCACCCGCCGGCGCCGCCGCGACGCGCGCTCACGGCGGCAAGGCGCTGCAGAGCGCGGCGGCGATGATGCCCTCGCTGGTCGGAGGCAGCGCCGATCTCGAGCCTTCGACCAAGACCTGGATCCAGAACTCTGAGGCGATCGCGCGCGGACAGTTCGCGGGACGCAATTTTCATTTCGGCGTGCGCGAGCACGGCATGGGAGCGATCCTGAACGGACTTGCGCTTGGGGGGTTCATTCCCTACGGCGCCTCGTTCCTGATCTTCACCGATTACGCGCGCCCCGCAATCCGCCTGAGCGCGTTGATGAAGCAGCAGGTGGTGTGGGTCTTCACGCACGACAGCGTGTTCCTGGGCGAGGACGGCCCGACGCACCAGCCGATCGAACATCTGACCGCGCTGCGAGCGATCCCGAATCTGCTGGTGGTGCGCCCCGCCGACGGCCTGGAGACCGCGGCGGCTTGGGCGATCGCGCTCGAGCGCCGGGACGGACCGACGCTGCTGGTGCTGGGACGCCAGACCCTGCCCGCGATCGAGCGCGATCCGACATTCGATTCGTCGTTGATCGCGCGCGGTGGCTACGTGCTGCGTGAGGCGCGGGGCAGTGATGTGCCGAGCGAACCGAAAGGCGCCGCGCTCACGCTGATCGCGACCGGATCAGAAGTCGCGTTCGCGCTCGATGCGGCCGCGCGGCTCGAGGCTGGCGGGACGCCCGCGCGCGTCGTGAGCATGCCAGCGCCGCAGCGATTTCTTTCGCAGGACGCGAAGTATCGCGACGCGGTGCTCCCGCCGGGCGGAGCGCGCGTCTCGATCGAAGCCGGCGCGACGGATTACTGGCACCGCATCGTCGGCGAGCGCGGGCTCGCGATCGGGATCGATCGCTTCGGCGAATCCGCTCCGCTTGCGCAGCTTCAGGAACACTTCGGCTTCACGCCCGAGAAGATCGCCGCGCGGATTGATGCCTGGCTCGGGACCCGGCGATGAGCGGACTCAAGCGCCGTCGCGCGCTCGGCGTCGCCTCCCTGCTGCGCGCCGCGCGGTGCCGGTCTCCGCGATGAGCGGCGACGAAACCGCGGCGCCCGCGGCCGATCGCGACGCCTGCGCGGGCCCCTGGCTGGCATTTGCGGGCTGCAGCGCGATCTTGGGCAGCACGTTCCTCGTCATCAGCGTGGGCAACGACGCGCTCGCGCCCGTGTGGGCCAGCGCCGTGCGGCTGGTGCTGGCCGCGATCCTGCTCGGGATCTGGTGCAAGTTGGCGCGCATCCCGTTTCCGCGCGGCGATGCGCTCAAGGCCGCAGCCGCGTACGGCGTCTTCAACTTCGGGCTCAATTTCCCGCTGCTCTACTGGGGTGAGAAGTCGGTGCCCTCCGGGCTCTCGGCGGTGATGTTCTCCACCATTCCGCTCACCACCGCGCTGCTCACGCGCGCGCTCGGCATGGAGCGCCTCACCCCTGCCAAGCTGATCGGCGCGCTGATCGCGCTCGCGGGGGTCGGAGTGCTGTTCTCGGGCAGCTTTCGCGGCGAGATCGCACCGCTGGGGCTGCTCGCGGTGCTGAGCGCCGCCACCATCGCGGCCATCGGCGCGACGCTGCTCAAGCGCGGCCCGCAGCAAAATCCGATCGGAGCGAACGCCGCCGCGTGCGCGATCGGCGCCGTGATCGCGCTGGGCATCAGCTTCGCCGTGCGCGAGGCCCACGTGCTGCCGCTCACGATGCCGGTGCTGTTTCCGCTGCTCTACCTGACGATCGCGGGATCGCTCGGCGCGTTCGTGCTGTTCGCGTGGCTGATCCACCACTGGCCCATCACGCGCGCCACCTACATTTCGGTCGTAGTGCCCCTGATCGCGCTCGCGCTGGGGACGGTCGTCCGGCACGAGCGCCTGACCGTGCTCGACTGCGCGGGGTCCGCGATCGTGATCGCAGGGCTCGTGATCGGCATGCGCGGGGCGGCAAAGAGCGGGCACTGACCCGGACAGCCCGCCGCTGTCACGGGGCCGCGGCGCCTTGCTTGAGCTTCTTCCCGAGCCAGCCTGCCAGGACTTCGAGCACGTCGGCACGAATCGCGCGCTCGGGAAGGCTCGCGTAGCCGGCCGGATCGCCGCTCGGATCGTTCGCGAACAGGTGATTGGCGTTCGCGAACAGCTTCATAGTGACGTCCTTGTTTCCCCCGTCGCGGAACGCGGACTCCAACTCCGATGCCTGATCGGCCGTGACCTGCCGGTCGGTCGCGCCCTGCAGGATCAGCACCGGCGTGCGCACGCTCTTCGCGGTCGCGAGGGGGTCATAGCCGAGAAAAAACTTCAGCCACGGCTGAAGCGTCGCGAGCGAGTCCACCTGCTTCATTGCGCCGCGAAGCATGGAGTCGCGCACTGTGGGCGCGGGATGCCTCGCATCGATCATCTGACCATTCTGATATTCGAGAATGCGGCGCCCGTTGCGCGAGGGGCCCGCCATCAGAGCGATGGCACGCAGCCTGGGGTCCGTCTCGGCGACCAGCGGAGCGATCAATCCCCCCTCGCTGTGCCCCACCAGGGCGAGGCGAGCGCCGTCGATATCAGGCCGGGCGCGCAGCCATGCGAGCGCCGCGCGAATGTCGTTTGCGAAATCGAGCGTGGTGGCATTGCTGAACTCGCCTCCGGATTCCCCGAAACCACGATCGTCCAATCGCAGCACCGCGATTCCATTGCGCGCGAGCGCATCCGCGATCTGTCGGAACGGGCGATAGCCGCGCACGCCGGGGAGCGCCTCGTCGCGATCTTCGGCGCCCGAACCGGTGATGGTCACGACCGCGGGCACACGGCCCTTCGCGCCCCTGGGCCGCGTGAGCGTTCCCGCGAGCGTGAAGCGCTCCGGAGTGGACACGCGCACGGCTTCGCCCGTATACGGCGCATCGGGCGGTACCGAATAATCGGGCTTCGCAACGGCGATGGCGCGCTCGTCGTAGCCCGCGCGCACGATCGTGAGTCTCTGTGACGGCACGCTGCCCCCGCGCACCGATCCCGCGGCATCGGTCGCCAGGCGAATTTGGACGCTACCGAGATCGATCGAGGTCGAGTCGGCGCCGATGCGCCGGACCATCACGCTGAGCGTGCGGCCGCCGCTCGGCAAGAACACCGGCACGCTCACGGAATCGCCGCCCAGCACACGGGCGCGGCGAACGATCCGCTCCATCATCACCACTGACGGATTGATGAACGGCACGACGCCGGGAGCGCTCGCAATCCGTTGCAGCCCTCCCGGGATGACATCCGCGATCGCGCTGTCGCCGCGAAAAGTGACGGTCGCGTGCACCACAGGCGCCGCATTCGCGGAGTCGGCCGCGCGCCACACCGATTCCTCGAGATTCGACGACGACGCATCGGGGCGCAGTTTCATCGCATAGCGGTAGCGCACCCCCGCAAGGCGGAACGCGAGCTGGCCCTCGATCGAGGCGGCGTCACGATGGAAAATCTCGACCGCGACGGTGTCGGATCCGGAGAGCACCACGAACGTGCCGCTCTCGCCGGCGGTCGCCGCGTGCGCAACCGCGACGCTCGCGAAGGCTGCGTGCGATGCGGTGGCGCACACGACCAGAGCGAGCGCGAGCGCGGCCCCGGCCCGGAGGCTCATCGCCCCGCTTCGACCGCCGCGGCCTGCAGCCGCTTCTCGAGCGCGTCGAGCTCGTCCTTCAAGCCTTTCGGCAAATGCGAGCCGAACTTGCCGAAGTGCGCGCGCATTCCCTTCAGCTCCGCGGTCCAGCCCTCGACGTCCACGCGCAGCAGCTCGGCGAGCGCCGCATCCGGAACACGCAGGCCCGAGAGGTCGAGCGCGTCTTTCGCGGGCAGCCGTCCGATCGGCGTCTCGACCGCCTCGCCCTTTCCGGTCACCCGCTCGAACACCCATTTCAGCACGCGGCTGTTCTCGCCGTAGCCCGGCCACAGGAATTTTCCGTCGGCGCCCTTGCGGAACCAGTTGACGTAGAAGATGCGCGGCAGCTTCGCGGCCTCCGCTTTCGCTCCCATCGCCAGCCAGTGCGCGAAGTAATCGCCCATGTGATAGCCGCAGAACGGAAGCATCGCAAAGGGATCGTAGCGCAACGCGCCGACCGCGCCGGCGGCGGCGGCGGTGGTTTCGCTGCTCATGATCGAGCCCAGGAACGTGCCGTGCTGCCACGACATTGCCTCGTTGACCAGCGGCACCACGCCCGCGCGGCGCCCGCCGAACAGGATCGCCGAGATCGGCACGCCGTTCGGATTCTCCCAGTCGGGCGAGATCACCGGGCACTGGCGCGCGGGCACCGTGAAGCGCGCATTGGGGTGCGCGGCCTTGCGCCCGTCCCTGGGCGTCCACGGCCGACGCAGCCAGTCCATCAGCTCGGCGGGCGGAACGTCGCTCATCTGCTCCCACCACACGTCGTTCTCGGGCGTCAGCGCGCAGTTCGTGAAGATCGAGTTGGAAGCGGCGGTGCGCATGGCGTTGGGATTGCTCTTCATGCTGGTGCCGGGCGCCACGCCGAAGAATCCGGCTTCGGGATTGATCGCGTAGAGCCGGCCGTCGCTGCCGAACTTCATCCACGCGATGTCGTCGCCCACGGTCTCGATCTTCCAGTTGGGCAGCGTGGGAGTCATCATCGCGAGGTTGGTCTTGCCGCATGCCGAGGGGAACGCCGCCGCAATGTAGATCTTGCGGCCCTCGGGATTCGTGAGGCCGAGGATCAGCATGTGCTCAGCGAACCAGCCCTCGTCATGCGCCTGCACTGACGCGATGCGCAGCGCATGGCACTTCTTGCCGAGCAGCGCATTGCCTCCGTAGCCCGAGCCGTACGACCAGATCTCGCGCGTCTCGGGAAAATGGCAGACGCACTTGGTCGCGGCGTTGCACGGCCACGGCGAGTCGGCCTGATTCGGCGCGAGCGGCGCGCCCACCGAATGGAGCCCGCGCACGAACTCACCGTCGGTTCCGAGCGCGTCCAGCACGCGCGCGCCGACCCGCGCCATGATGTGCATGTTCGCGACCACGTAAGGCGAATCGGTCAGCTCGACCCCGATCTTCGCGATCGGCGAGCCGACCGGCCCCATGCTGTAGGGAATCACGTACAGCGTGCGGCCCTTCATGCAGCCCGAGAAGTAGCCGGTGAGCGTCTTCTTCTTTTCGGACGGATCGCGCCAATGATTCGTGGGGCCGGCGTCGTCCTTGCTCTTCGAGCAGATGAACGTGAACTCCTCGACGCGCGCGACGTCGGCCGGATCGGAGCGCACGAACACGCTGTTCGGACGCTTCTCGGGATCCAGCCACTGCGCGGTCCCGGCCTGAACCATCAGGTGCAGCATGCTCTGGTATTCATGCTCCGAGCCATCGCACCACGCCACGCGGTCGGGCTGGCAGAGGGCGGCGACTTCCTGCGCCCAGGATTCGAGCTGCTTGTGCTTGGTCATGGGGACTGCCTTCACTTTCATGATCGTGACCGCCGCGCGCGGTGCTTCCGGCGGCCGACGCTGCGTGCGGGTCATGGATGGTCGCGGGCAGTCTAGCGGGCATCCGGGGCCGCAGGCAACTTGCGCGGGGCCGTGCGCGGGCGCATCTTGAAGACGTTCGAGGCCGCTTCGATGCTTTCTCCCGCGCCCACGCGCGGCGATCCTGAAGGAGGAACACCCGACATGGCGGTCCGAAAGTCTACCCGCGGCGCGCGTGGAAAGGCGCGCGGCGCTTCGAAGAAACGAGCCGGCGCGGGCGCCGCGCAGAGCGCAACGCGAGCCGCAAAGAAGCCGACGCGAACGACGAAGCGTGGCGCATCCACCTCGAAGAGCGCAACGCGGGCGACGAACCGTATGGCGCCGCCCGCCACCTACCCGAGCGGCATCGGTTTTCGCAGTCAGCACATGGACTACACCACCCACGATATCGAGAGCGTGAAACGCTTCTACACCGAGCTGCTCGGATTCACGCGCGCTCATTACATGCCCGAACATCAGTATCTCGCGATCGAAACCGGTCCCAGCTCGAGCCTCGGCTTCATGCCGCCGATGCCGGGGCCGCCCGAACAGTGGCGTCCGCCGCGCGAGCCCACGCTCTACATCCATGTCCAGAACGTGGACCGCGCCTGGCAGGATCTGAAGGCGCGCGGCGTGACGTTCGAGCAGGAGCCGGCCGACATGCCGTGGGGCCACCGCGTCGCGGTGCTGCGCGACCCCGAAGGCCGCAACGTCTGCCTCGCGCAGGCGATCGGCCACCCGCAAGGAACCTGATCATGTCGTCCCGTGCGGAACAACTTCACACGCTCGGCCAGAGCGTATGGCTCGATTTCATTCGCCGCGGTCATCTCGCCTCGGGCGAGTTCGAGCGTCTGGTGCGCGAGCAGGGCGTGGTGGGCGTGACCTCCAACCCCACCATCTTTCAGCAGGCGATCGGCGGCAGCGGCGACTACGACGAAGCTCTGGCGCGCCGCTCGGGTGATGGTCTCTCGGGCCCGGCGCTGTTCGAAGCGCTGGCGGTCGAGGACATCCAGCGCGCCTGCGACATTCTGCGGCCGGTGTACGAGAGGACGCGCGGGCTCGATGGGCGCGTGAGCATCGAAGTGAATCCGCGCCTCGCGCGCGACACCACCGGCACCATCGAGGAGGCTCGGCGCCTCCATCGCGAGGTGGCGCGCCCCAACGTGCTGGTCAAGGTGCCGGCCACGGCCGAAGGCCTGCCCGCGATCGCGCAGCTCACGCTCGAGGGGTTGAGCATCAACGTCACCCTCATCTTCTCGCTCGCGCGCCACGAACAGGTGATGGACGCCTACCTCGCCGGGCTCGAGCGCCGCGCCGCCTCGGGCCAGCCGCTCGATGACATCCGCTCGGTCGCATCGTTCTTCGTCTCGCGCGTCGATTCCAAGGTGGACGCCGCGATCGACGCCCAGATCGCGAAGCGGGCGGCGGGTGATCCCGCGCGCGAGGAGCTGGTGACGCTCAAGGGCAGGGCCGCAATCGCGAACGCGCGGCTCGCCTACGCGCGCTTTCGCGAAGTGTTCGGGAGCCAGCGGTTTGAAGCGCTGCGCGCGCGCGGCGCGCACGGGCAGCGGCCGCTCTGGGCCTCGACCAGCACCAAGAATCCCGCTTACCCCGATACGCTTTACGTGGACGAGCTGACCGGACGTGACACCGTGAACACCATGCCGCTCGCGACGCTCACCGCGTACAACGATCACGGCTCACTCGAGCTGCGGATCGGTCGCGACCTCGATCGCGCCCGCGCGCTGTTTCTCCGGCTTCCGGCGCTCGGCGTGCCGGTCGAAGTGTTGATCGCGAAGCTCGAGCCCGAGGGCGTCGAAGCGTTCAGCAAGTCGTACGACACGCTGATCGAAACGCTGGAATCCAAACGCGCGGCAATGGGGCTTGACGGACGCGCAGGCCGCGTCTAGAGTTTGTTCGGGCGTGGGGACCGGGCGTCCGATCGGGGTCGGAGCACCCTTTGAAGGTTATTCTCCACCGCCGCGGCACCAATTGGATTCAATTTCGCGTCTTGGCCGCACGCGTGACGATCCTCCTGTTCCCTCTCGTCGCTCCCGCGTCATCGCGCGCCGCATGGCCGAGCAATCCCAACATCAATGTGCCACTCTGTACTGCGGCAGGAAATCAACGGGCGGGGAAGGCCATTCCTGACGGTGCGGGTGGGGCGATCATCGCCTGGGAAGATTCTCGCGGCGCACTACTTCACATCTACATCCAGAGTGTGAACGCGGCCGGCGTGCCGCGGTGGACCCCGAACGGCGTGGAGGTCTACCCAGCCACGAGCAACCAGTTCTATGGCGACATCGTTTCGGACGGTGCAGGCGGGGCGATTGTCACTTGGCAGGACGCCCTTGGCAGCCTCGACTACGACATCTACGCCCAACGCGTGAGCGCGGCCGGCGAGCCGCTGTGGGCCACGAGCCGCCTGCTGGTCTGCGGTGCCCCAGGTGACCAAGACGTCCCCAGAATCATCTCCGACGGCGCAGGCGGGGCAGTAATCAGCTGGTACGACGGTCGCAACAGCAGCACCGCGGACATCTATGCTCAGCGGGTGAACGCAGCCGGGGTGCGCCAGTGGACAGTGGGCGGCGTTGCGCTCTGCACTGCCCCAAATGACCAGTTCAACGAGACCATGGAATCGGACGGCGCGGGCGGGGCCATCGTCGCGTGGGAGGACGATCGCAGCGGGACCACTCACATCTACGCGCAGCGCGTGAACGCGACCGGAGCGCCGCAGTGGACCGCCGACGGCGTCGCGCTTTGCACCGCTGCAAATGGGCAGTCGGGCCCCACGATCGCATCGGACGACGCAGGGGGGGCAATCGTGACTTGGAATGACGGCCGCAACGCGGACACCGATATCTACGCACAGCGGGTTAATGCCGCCGGGGTACCGCAGTGGCCCGTCGACGGCGTGCCACTCAGCACCGCCGCGGGCAACCAGGACGGCCCGGCGATCGTGTCGGACGGCGCTGGCGGTTCGATCGTGACGTGGTATGACCTCCGTGGTGCGGACTGGGACATCTATGCACAGCGGGTGAACGCGACCGGAGTGCCGCAGTGGACCGCAAACGGCGTGGCCCTCTGCACGTCCCCGAACGATCAGATCTACGCGACAATCGCCTCAGATGGGGTGGGCGGGGCGATCGTCACGTGGCAGGATGGCCGAAGCGGTACCGACAACGACATCTTCGCTCAGCGGGTGAACGCGGCCGGGGTGCCGCAGTGGCCAGCGGACGGCGTGGCGCTCTGCACCGCCACGCGAAACCAAGACGGGCCGGCGATCACACCGGACGCTGCAGGTGGCGCAATCGTCGCCTGGACGGACGAGCGTAACGGAAGCTCTGGCTCCGATGTCTATGTTCAGAACGTAAACGCCGACGGCAGCCTCGGAGGAGACCAGTCCGTTCCCGTCCTCGGATCACTCGTGAGCGCCGACGCCTTGGCCGACCACGTGAGCTTGGAATGGTACGACCCGCATTCGTCCGCAGCGACGGTCTATCGCGCGAGCGCGCCAGGAAACTGGCAGGCTGCCTCGAGTGTACTGCCTGACGGTTCCAACCTCGTTCATTATGACGATTACTCCGTCGTACCCGGTGAGCGCTACGGATACCGGTTAGGCGTGACGGTGAGCGGCGAGGAAACCCTTGTGGGCGAGGTCTGGGTTACTGTGCCAGCGGCGGTCAGCTTTGGGTTGCGCGGTGCTCATCCGAATCCAAGTGCGGCCGATGTGACCGTGACGTTCTCGTTGCTGGATGATTCGCCAGCAACGCTCGAGATCTATGAATTGAGCGGACGACGAGTGGCGGCAGTTTCGGTGGGCGGGCTCGGTTCAGGAACTCACGTGTTGTCCCTGAGCGCTGAAGCACGCACGCTGCATCCGGGCCTCTACGCGCTCAGACTCACGCAGGGGAGCCGTCGCGCGTCAACGAAGTTGGCGATCGTCCGCTAGACCCGCGAGCCACCGCGCGATCTGCGCCACGTCGGCGTTGCCGCCCGAGATCATCACGCCCACGCGCTGACCGTTCGCTTCCACGCGGCCCGACATCAGGGCGGCGAGAGCCAGCACGCCGGTCGGCTCGACCATCAGCTTCATGCGCTCGATCGCGAACGCCATCGCGCGGATCAGCTCGGCATCGGGCACCGTGACGATGTCGGCGACGTAGCGGCGGATCAGCTCGAACGTGACCGGCCCCAGCGACTGTGTGCGCGCGCCGTCGGCGATGGTTTCGGGAGTTTCGATGCGCTCGAGGCGGCCGCTCCGGAACGATCTCGCGCCATCGTCTCCGGCTTCGGGCTCGACGCCGATCACGCGGCACGAAGGGCAGCGCACGCGTGCGGCGAGCGCAGATCCCGACAAGAGGCCGCCGCCGCCCAGCGGCACCAGCAGCAGATCGAGATCTCCCACCTCTTCAAACAGCTCGTCGGCCGCGGTGGCCGCGCCCGCCACGATCTCGGGATGGTTGAATGGCGGCACCAGCGTCAACCCGCGCTCGCGCGAGAGGCGTTCGGCCAGCCCGTCGCGGTCTTCCCCGACTTGATCGTAGAACACGATCTCGGCGCCGTACCCGCGTGTCGCGTCGAGCTTCGATTGCGGCGCCCAGCTCGGCATCACGATCACGGCCGGAATGCCGAACTCCTGCGCCACCAGCGCGACCGCCTGCGCGTGATTGCCCGATGAGAACGCCACCACGCCCCGCGCGCGCACCGCTTCGGGGATCTGGGCGATGGTGTTGTAGGCGCCTCGAAACTTGAACGCGCCCATGCGCTGAAGGCTCTCGCACTTGAATGCCGTGCGCGCGCCCGTGCGTTCATCGAGCGTGAGCGAGGTCATGACCGGCGTGCGATGCGCATGGCCCCGCACGCGTTCGCGCGCCGCGATCAACCGCGCGACCATGGCCTCGTGCGAGAGATCGAACGCGGGGTCGGCGCTCGACCCGGTGCTCGTTGTGGCGCTCGTCGCCCCGCCGCTCGCTGCGGCACGAGCTGTTCGCGCCGGATCCGGCAAGCTCATCCGCCCGCGCCGCCGCCCGGGTCCAGCCCGGGCTCGGTCTGGCGCCGGGGATCGAGCGCGTGGTCGATCTCCTCGGGCTTGAGCTTCGTCATCTCGCGCGCCAGCTCGCGCACCGGGCGGCTCTCCTTGAACGATTTCTTCGCGATCTCGGCCGCCTGGTCGTAACCAATCAGTGGATTCAAGGCGGTCGCCATGCCGGGCGAAATCTCCACGTAGCCGCGGCAGGTCTCTTCGTTCGCGATCAGACCCGCGACCGCCTTGTCCGCGAACACGCGCGAGGCCGAAGCCAGCAGACGGATGCTCTCGAGCAGGTTGCGCGCGATCAGCGGCAGCATGGTGTTGAGATCGAGTTGCCCCCATTGCGCGCCGACCGTGATCGCCACGTGATGGCCCATCACCTGCGCGCCGACCTGGATCACGGACTCGCAGATCACGGGGTTCACCTTGCCGGGCATGATGCTGGAGCCGGGCTGGATCGCGGGCAGCGTCAGTTCCCCAAGCCCGCAGCGTGGCCCGCTCGCCATCAGGCGCACGTCGTTCGCGATCTTGATCAGGCTGGCGGCCGCGCTGTTGAGCGCGCCGCTCGCCCACGCCGCCCCATCCTGCGCGCCCTGCGCCTCGAAGTGATTGCGCGCCTCGACGAACGAGGTGCCGGAAAGCTTCGACAGCTCGGCCGCCATGCGCCGCCCGAAATCGGGATGGGTATTGAGCCCGGTGCCGACCGCGGTGCCACCGATCGCGAGTTCGCGCAAATCGGGCAGCGTCGCCTTGATGCGCGCGATCGAATGCTCGATCTGCGAAGCGTAGCCGCCGAACTCCTGCCCGAGCCGGATCGGCGTCGCGTCCATCAGGTGCGTGCGTCCGCTCTTGATCACGCCGTCGAACTCGCGCGCCTTCTGATCGAGCGCCTTCCACAGGCCCGCCAGCGCCGGGAGCAGGTCGCGCTCGATCGCGATAAGTGCCGAGACGTGCAGCGCGGTCGGAATCACGTCGTTGCTGCTCTGCCCGAAATTGACCTGGTCGTTGGGGTGCACCTTCTGCGCGAGGATCGCCGAAGCGCGATGCGCGATCACCTCGTTCGCGTTCATGTTCGAGCTGGTGCCGCTCCCGGTCTGGAACACGTCGATCGGGAATTCCGCGTTCCACTTGCCCTCGGCCACCTCGGTCGCGGCCCGCTCGATCGCCGCGGCGACCCGCTTCTCGATCAGGCCGAGCTCGGCGTTGACGCGCGCGGCGGCGCGCTTGATGAGTCCCAGCGCGGCGATGAACTCGCGCGGCAGGGGCTCGCCCGAGATCGGAAAGTTCTCGACCGCGCGCTGGGTCTGCGCTCCCCACAGCGCCGCGGCCGGCACCTTCATTTCGCCCATGCTGTCCTTCTCGATCCGATATTCCATTCAACGGCTCCTTCAGAGGCGATTGAGAGATTCGAACCCGCACAACTCGACGCGGTGATCATCGGGATCGCTGAAATAGATGGAATCCGCCCGCCAGGCCTCGAACGTCACCGGGCCTTCGACCGCGATGCCGAGCGATTCCAGCCGCGCCTTTTCGGCCGCGATCGCCTCGCGTGCGACGGCGATCGCGAAGTGCGCCGGACCGCCGCAGTGGGCGGCCCCAAACGAGAGCGGCTGGCTGGTGAGCCCGAGGCGCGGAAGCTTCCCGGGCGCGCCGGTCCAGAGCCAGGCCCAGGTATCCGAGGGCCGGCGCTCGACCACCAGTCCCACCACGTCGCGGTAGAACTCCACCGATCGGGCCACGTCCCGGACCCGCAGGATCAGCTCCGAAAGCCCCGAGCGGGCGCTCATTCCCGGGACCTCCCCACCGCGAGCGGCGGAATCCCGACCGGCGTTCGGGACCGACATGGCGTCCCCTCCCTGGCTCATGCGGCGATGATCTCGTAGCGACTCGTGATCCCGATCTTCGGATCCAGCGAATGGTACACCGTGCAGTAGTGCGTCTCGCTCAGCCGGATCGAATCCTCGATCGCAGCGGCGCTCAGATCGTGGCCGGTCAGGCGGTGCACGACCTCGATCTTTGTGAACGATCGCGGATGCTCGGTACGGCGCTCGCCCTCCAGGTCCACGCTGTACGCTGTCACGCGTTGTCGTTTCTTGCGCAGAAGACTGATCACGTCCATCCCCAGGCAGCCGCCCAAGGCCGCCAGCAGCGCTTCGACCGGGGTGGGCGCGATCATGCCCTCGCCGCTGTCGAGCGTCATGGCGGTTCCGCTTCCGGCCACCACCTCCATGCGCAGGCCCTGTTCGATGCTCTTCAATTCGAGATGCGCGGTGTTGCTCATGGCTCCTGCCCTGGCTCCG
>JACOSU010000171.1 GCA_016178685.1 Candidatus Eiseniibacteriota bacterium
CACTTTTTGAAGCTCAAGCGCTACACCGAATACGACCCGGGACCCCGCCCGGCGAGCCCGGCACCCACGGCGTGAATCTTGGGACCTCAGACGCGAACCGGGCGAGCGGGTGCACGCTCCGGCTCGGCCAGCAGGGCGCGGAGCGCCTCGCGCGTCGCGGGCGACAGCCAGTCGATCTCGCCGGCCTGCTCGACCGCGATGCGGCTCTGCCGGTCGATCACGTAGGTGTAGGGAACGCTCGGGCAGGGGAGCGCCGCGCGCAATTTGTGATCGTGGTCGAGCAGGACGGCGAGCCGCAATCGCTCCCTCGCCACGTAGCGCGCGAGCGAGGGGAACGGATCGAAGCACACCATCGCGATCCGCGGTCTCGGTTCGATCAGGCGATCCAGCGAATCGAGCGCCGCTGCCTGTGATGCGCCGTGTCGCTCCCACGGCGCCCAGTAGTGGACGATCAGGACGCCGTTCCCGCCCTCGATCTGCTCGGCCCCGAACGGAACCGCGGGCAGGATGACGTCAATGCTCGCCGGATCGCGGCTGGCGGCTTCGATCGGTATCAGCGCCTGCGGGCGACCGCTGAGGTTGGAGACGATGAACAGCTGGGATCTCCACAGCTCGAACCCCGCCACCGTGATCAACAGCAGCGCGAGCCGCCGCGGAATCGTCAGCAGCGCGAGACGTGGCGGAGCCGTCACCATCCGGAGGATCCGGCTCCGCCGCCGATCACGACCCGCGCATCAACGCACCACCGCCACGCGCGTGGTGAGGGCCTTGCCACCCTGCACGAGACGGATGGTGTAGATCCCGGCGGGGAGCTGCAATCCCGCGGCGAGATCAATCGAGTGGGCGCCCGGCCCGAGCGAACCGACTTCATGGCTGGTGATCCGCCTTCCGGCGACGTCGACCACTTCGATCGCAGCGCGCTCGCCGCTTGCGAGCCAGAAGCTCACGTTGAGCCCGTGGGACGTGGGATTCGGGACCACGTCCGCGAGTGCCAGGTACGGCCGCAGCGGAACCACGAGCCACACCTCACCCAGCATCTGCTGGTCGGCGCCGTCACGGACTCCCAGGCGATATCCATAGCGCTCGCCGGGGACCACCTGGCGGTCCTCGTAGCGGAGCATGCCCTCGCCGTCGGCGTCGAGCGTAGCGATGGCGCTCCAACCGACGTGATCGTCGCGACGGTAGAGCGTCGCGCGTGAAGCCCCTTCGAGCTGCCAGACGAGCCGCACCCGATCGGGCTCCGCGTCGGAGCTCACGAGCGAAGCCAGCGTCGCCACGACCGCATCGCACGGAATATTGGGCTGCGCGCAGTTGATCGCGCTCACGCTCAGCGCGTTCAGCTCGGACACCGTGATGCACGAGACCACTTCGACCGGTTTCGCCGTCGCATCCGCGGGGGCCAGGTTCAGCGCCGAGTCGGTGATGTTATTCCAGTCGTTGTAGTCGGTGAGCGTCGAGAGGATCGGAATGGGAATCAGGCACCAGTTGAGGCCGTACGCACCGCCGCCGGCGCTGCTGATGTCCTTCGCGACCGTGGTGTTGCAGGGCGCGATCGCGTTGTTGCAGTCCCAGTCCACCGCCATCCCGAGCCCGACGCCGTTGCACTCGATCAGCGAATACTCGTCGAGCGGCCCGAGCGTCCCCGACGAATAATCCATGTTCTTGTAGGCCGCGGCCCCCAGCGCGGTCGCGAGACCCTGGCAGATCAGACCGTTCTTGACGCCGACCAGCTGATACCGGTAGGCCATCAGGCTGGCGTAGTCCGGCTTGTACTGGCGGACCACGCTTTCGTCCTGATCGCCCGAGTGCCTGAGGCTCAGATTGTGCCCGAGCTCGTGCATGAGCGTACCGGCGCGGTCCCAGGCCGAGCCCATGCTGTCGGGGGTGAAGGACCCGACCGTGACGACGAACTCGTCACCATTGATCTCGGCGAGACCGGAGGACCCGGTGGGCCCGCCGTCGAAGGAGTAGTCGTGCCCGAAGACGCAGTAGTGCCAGCCCGAGCCCTCGGCATGATTGCGGTACGTGGACTCGATGTCGTGCCAGGTCCCCGCCGCGCTGTCGAACAGCGCGGGGCTGTGAAAATCGATCACGCGATTGGTGCCGGTTTCGGGGATCGCGTCGCCGAGCACGATGTTCAGCGTCCAGCCGTGGGCGGCGAACGCGTTCTTCACGGAATCGAGTTCGCACTGAGTGGGCTTGTGCGTGTGCCCGGGGCCATAGAGCCAGTCGATCTCGAGGTTGATGGTGTTCGCGGCCCGGGCGATCGCCGGAAAGCAGATCAGGGCCGCGCCGGCGAGCGCGGGGGCGAGCCAGCGTAGCGACTTCATGGGGACTTCCTCCCATTACAGCCCGGCCGGGAGGAGGAATGCCGACACCGCGCCGAAGATTGGCGGGCACATGTCGCGTGACGCGAGCGGCGTCAACACGACACCGGCGGGGCGTGTCGCGGTCGCCTCGCCGCTCGGAGTGATCGGCGGCCCTCTGCTTCCAGCCAGTCCTGTGCGCGCGGCGACGGTCGCCACGCGGGAGTGGGACGTGCCCTCGGCCACCGGGACGCCTTTCCGGGCGCCCGCAGCCTGGAGGTGTCTCTCCACGCGCGGAAGCATGCGCCGCGAGAGGCGAAAGTCAAAGTCAAATTCGGCTCGATCGCCGGCCTTCCGGGGCTTCGCGCGCGGTCCCTCCACCGGGGCCCAGGCTGCGATCGGGCCCCGGCCCGAGCGCACCCAGAGGAGCAGCGCGGCGCTCAGCCGCAGCTTCACCGGCCGGCGGATCCGGCGGCGTCTCCCGCCGCGGAGCCCAGTGCGGGTCCCGCGAGCGGGACGCCGGTCTCATCCGCGGACGGCGAGCGCCGCGGCGGGTTCCGTGACCGTTCGCGGCCGCTCGAGCGCGCCGCTCCAGCGCAGTAGGCTGTCCACCACCACCACGATCAGCAGAGCCATCAACGCCACCGTCACCACGCACTGGATGCGCGCGGGAGCGGGGGCGGCGAGGAACGCGCGCCACAGCGTTGGCGCGCCGGCCGCGAGCTGCGGGCGCAGGTAATTGATGCGCAGGTTCATCCAGCCGGCGCTCATCGTGTTCGCGCACATGAACGCGAGCGGGAGGAGCGTGCACCACGCGTAACGTGCGCGTCCCGCATTGATCAGCACCGAGGTGCCGATCGCGAGCGCGAATGCCGCCAGCAGCTGATTGCTGACGCCCAGCATCGGCCAGATGCTGCTGACCGTTCCGGTCCAGACGAAATAGCCCCAGCCCGCGACCGCGAGCGCGCTGAACGTCAGCGTCGGGAGCGGGCCGCGCCACGCGCGCAGCACGGGCACCGCCATGCCGCCCACCTCCTGAAGCATGTAGCGCGTGACTCGCGTGCCGGTGTCGATCAGCGTCAGCACGAACATCGCTTCGAACATGATCGCGAAGTGGTACCAGAACGACATCAGCCCGCGCAGGAACGGCAGCCCGTTGAAGATCTGCGCCATGCCGACCGCGAGCGACACCGCGCCGCCCGGGCGCCCGGCCAGCGTCTCGCCGACCTGGGCCTCGAGCGTGTGGAGGTGCTGGACCGCCATGCCGAGTCCGGCGAAGATTTCGGGCCGAGTGTTGATCGCGAAGTAGTCGGCCGGTGCCAGAGAGCAGGCGGCGACCAGCGCGACCACGCCCACGAATCCTTCGAGCACCATCGCGCCGTACGAGATCGGAAGAATGTCGCGCTCGCGGTCGATCATCTTGGGAGTGGTGCCGGAGGCGATCAGCGAGTGGAATCCCGAGATCGCGCCGCATGCGATGGTGATGAACACGAACGGGAAGAGCGGGCCCGGGAACACCGGCCCTCCGGTGCGGGCGAAGCTCGTCACGGCCGGCATCTGGAGCCGCGGGTTGACCAGGATCACGCCCACCGCGAGCAGCAGGATCGCGCCGATCTTCATGAACGACGACAGGTAATCGCGCGGCACCAGCAGCAGCCACACCGGAAGCACGGCGGCGATGAAGCCGTAGGCCATGATCCCGATGCCGATCGAGCGCTCGGGGTAGAGCAGCACGCGCCCGAGCGCCGCGTGCTGCACCCACGCGCCGGCTCCGACTGCCACCAGCAGCAGCACCGCTCCGGTCGCGGTCACGACCTTGACCGAGCCCGGCACGCGGCGCGTCCACATGCCCATTAGCAACGCGATCGGAATCGTGCACGCGATGCTGAACACGCCCCACGAGCTCTGCTTGAGCGAGTTCACCACCACCAGCGCCATGGCCGCGAGCGCCACCGTCATGACGAACAGGATCGCGACCGCGGTCGCGGCGCCGGTCACGGGGCTGACCTGCTCGCGCGCGATCGAGGCGAGCGAACGGCCGCCGCTCCTGACCGAGGCGGTCAGGATCACTAGGTCGTGCACGCCTCCGGCCAGCACCGAGCCCACCAGCAGCCACAGAAATCCCGGCAGGTAGCCGAACTGGGCGGCGAGCACCGGGCCGATCAGGGGGCCCGCGCCCGCGATCGCGGCGAAGTGGTGTCCGAACAGGATCAAGGGGTTGGTCGGAACGTAGTCGCGTCCGTCCTCGAGCGTGTGCGCCGGCGTGCGGCGCAGGTCGTCGAGCGTAAGCACGCGGGCAGCGAGGAACGCGCCGTACGTGCGATAGGCGATCGCCGCCACCAGCGCCGAGACGATTACCAGGTAGAGAGCGGGCACGATCTCGTCCTCCGCGGCCGACGCGTGAAACGCAGTGGCGTTAGTCTAAGCGGCGCGGCGTCGGACCGGCAAGCGCTGCAGGCTCACGAAGCGGATCGCAAGCCCACGAAGCGCGCGGCAGGCTCACGAAGCAGATGGGAGGGCGTGCCCGAACGCCGGATCTGGCGCCGACGCGCCGCGCCGTGCTAGGCGGCGCGGGTGTCGGCCGCAGCGGTCTCTGGCACGAGGTCGGAAGCGTAGAGGCTCATGAAGACCTCGACCACGCGCGGATCGAACTGGCTTCCGCTTTCGCGCGCGATGATCTCCAGCGCCTGATCGTGGGTGCGTCCCTTGCGATAGGTGCGGTCAGCCACGATCGCATCGTAGGTGTCGGCCACCGCGATGATGCGTGCCCCCACCGGAATCTCTTCGGCAACGAGTCCCTTGTACCCGCTGCCATCCCAGCGTTCGTGGTGGTAGGCCACCATCGGGACCACGTGCTTCAGGATGCCGCCCATCGAACGCACCACGCGCTCGCCCTCGTCCACGTGGCGTTTCATCTCGTTCATTTCTTCGTCGGTCAGCCCCGCCGCCTTGCGCAACACCTCGGTGCTCACCTCCACCTTGCCGATGTCGTGCAGGAACGCTCCGATTCGGATGTCTTCGACGCCGCTCTCGCGAATTCCCATCGCGCGCGCGATTTCGACCGCGTATTCGGCGACTCGCCGCGAATGGTTTTCGGTCGAGCGGTCCACCGAGTCGATCAGCTTGGACATGATCTCGATGATGCCCTGATACGCCTGGCGGATCTCGCGCAGCTGCGATTCCTTCTGCTCGTAGAGCGAGCCCACGATGTACGACGTGAGCACCAGGAAGCAGGCCCAGGTGCCGAGATCGAGCCAGCGCATCCAGCTCGCGGGATCCTGCCCGTGAAATTGGTGGTCGTTGAGCATCGCGATCCCGAACACGATCGCGCACGACAGCAGCGCCGAATAAACGCCGCGCCGCAGCCCCATCAGGTAGGCCCCGAACACGACCGGCAGGTAATAGAAGTTCAGGAACGCGCGCTGGTTGACCACGAAGAAGTTGATGACGCCGGTCACCGCCACGATGCCGAGCAGCACCAGCAGCCCGCGATGGATCCGCGGCGGATTCGTTCGCGGCGGGCTCATGACGCCTTGCGTTGCGCTCCGGGCAGCGCGAGGCGCGCGCGGCTCTGGTGGCGGACGCCGGCCACGCGCGTTTCCGATTCCGCCTCGCCGGACCGCGTGGTGTCACTTCCGCAGTGGGGGCAGAACGTCCAGTTGGGCTGCATCCGCCGCTGGCACGCTTCGCAGTGCTGGCCGACGAACTCGCCGCAGCCGGTGCAGTATTCGAATTCGTGCGCGAGCACCGTGGTACATGAAGGGCAGCTCTTCGCCATCTGGTCCGAGAGGTACACCACTCGCGTCACCTCTTCGAGCGTGGTCACCCCCGCCATCACCTTCTTGAGCCCGTCCTCGCCGATCGTGCTCATGCCCGATTCGACCGCGGACTGGCGGATGGTGCTGTCGGGTGAGCCGCCCACGATCAGACTGCGGATCTTCTCGTCGACCTCGAGCAGTTCAAAGATTCCGGTGCGTCCGTGGTACCCGGTGCTGTGGCAGTAACCGCAGCCGCGGCCGCGCTGCAGCGTCAGCGTGCCTTCGCCGTGGCCGCCCGCCATCAGGCGATTCAGGTTCGCGGCGTTGGCCTCATACGACTCGCGGCAGCGCGGGCACGGGGTTCGCACCAGGCGCATGCTCACCACGCCGAGCAGCGACGAGGCGACCATGAACGGCTCGAGTCCCAGGTCCACGAGTCGCGTGACGGCGCTCGCGGCGTCGTTGGTGTGAACCTACGAGAGCACCAGGTGTCCCGTGATCGAGGCGCGAAACGCGATCTGGGCGGTCTCCTTGTCGCGGATCTCGCCGATCATGATGACGTCGGGGTCCTGCCTGAGGATCGCGCGCAGCGCGGTCGGAAACGACTTTTTCGCCTTCTCGTCGACCTGCACCTGGTTGACGCCCGCGATCTGGTACTCGACCGGGTCCTCGACCGTCACGAGATTCTTGGTCTCGTGCTGGATGTGGCGCAGCGCCGAGTAGAGCAGCGTGGACTTGCCAGATCCGGTGGGGCCGGTGACCAGAACGATGCCCTGCGGACGTTCCAGGTATCGCTTGAGCCTCGTCAGATCATCGTCGTGCATGCCGAGGTTGGTCAGCGCGACCATCGAGTTCTTCTGGTCCACGACACGGATGACGACCTTTTCGCCGTTCGTGATCGGGAGCGTCGAGACGCGCATGTCGATCCGGCGGCCGGCAATGTCGACCATCAGGCGGCCGTCCTGAGGCTGGCGCTTCTCGGCGATATCGAGGTTCGAGAGCACCTTGATGCGGGAGACGACCGCGCCCTGCGTCCACTTGGGCAGCCGCTGGAGCTCCTGCAGCATGCCATCCACGCGCAACCGCACGACCAGATCGTGGTCCTGCGGCTCGATGTGCACGTCGCTGGCGCGCTCTTCGACCGCGCGGTGCAGCAGCCAGTTCGTGAGGCGAACGATCGGGCGCCCCTCGGCCTCCTTGATGAGGTCGTCGATCGCCTGCGCCTGCTCCTCCTCGCTGACCGCGGCGACCACCAGGTCGTCCTCGCTGTGGATGATGTTCTGGATCACCTCGTTCACGGACGAGTCGATGTGGTAGAAGCGCTCGATCGCCTCGGCGATCTGCGAGGGGCGAGCGAGCACCGGCTGGATGAACATGCCGGCATGAAAGCGAAGGTCTTCGAGCGCCGCGACGTTCAGCGGATCGGCCATCGCGACGATCAGCGTCGAGCGGCCCTCGAGCTCGATCGGGATGGCGCCGTACTTACTCGCCACCTCTTCTTTGATGAGCGACAGCGCCTGCTCGTCGACCACGATGTCGTTGAGGTCGAGGAGCGGGAGCCCGAGCTGGCGCTGAAGGCAGTGGATCAGCGCGTCCTCGGTGAGCGCACCGATCCGGAGCAGCGTGGCGCCGAGCAAGTGGCCGGTGCGGCGCTGCTCCTCGATCGCTTCCACGAGATGTTGCGGCGTGATCAGGCTCTGCTCGAGCAGCAGATCACCCAGGCGCTTGTGCTCCTTGGCCATCCTTGACTCCGAGGTGAGGGGGGGGCTTTGCGGGGTTCGTGGTGGATATCGGCAGCGCATGGAGCAGTCTTCATGCCCATCCCGCTCGCCGGGCGCGACGGCGTAATCGGATCGAAATCTTGTGCGAGAACATTGCACCGGCCGGGGCGGTGGCGTGTCCTGCGGGGAGCGTGGCGCTGCCGAGTCGTCGGGTGGCGCTGGGCCAAGCCGTGCAACCTGCCACGCCCGCGAAGTCCATCGTGCGAACTGCAATGGGCTCGCGCACAGGACCCGCGCGGCTTGTGAGCCCCAGGGGCGCATGCTAGGGTGCGCTCACATGGTTCCACCGGCCTCTTCCGCGGATGCTCCGCGCACCCCCGACGATCTCACGCTCCACACGCTTTCGGCGCTCGGCACCGGCGCGTCCGACGCTTTCCACGCCGCCGAAAACTTCTCCGACCTGCTGCGTGCGGTGAGCCGGCACTGCCGTCGGCTGGTGGACTGCGACACCGCGCGCATCTGGGTGGCGCGGCGTGGAGGACGCCGTCTGGTGGCGCGCGACTTTTCGGACGCGGGTGAGCGCGGCGGCGCCGAGTTGCGCCTGCTGCGCGGAGAAGGGCTGGCGGGCTGGTCGCTCCAGCACGAGCGGTCGCTGCGGCTCGATCCGGGCGATCCGCTTCCCGGGCTGCGCGGCGCGGTCCCCGCGTTTCGCAGCGCGATGGTGATCCCGATGTTCCGCCGCGGCGAGGCGTTCGCGGCCATCGAGTGCCTGGACAAGCGCGGAGGCGGAGGTTTCAGCGACGCGGACTTCGATCGCCTTGACGTGGCGTCGGAGAACGTGGCGTTCGCTCTCGACAACGCTCTGCTTTACGAGGAGACGGAGCGCCGCGCGCTCGAGAAGGAAGTGCTGCTCGAAGTGTCGCGCGCGCTCGCCACGCCGTTCGATCTCGATGAGGTGATCGAGGCGATCTTCAAGTCGCTGCGGCAGGTCGTGACGTACGACGCCGCCGCGATCTACCTGGTGAACCGCGCGACGCTGGCGCTCGAGCGCGTGAGCGACGTGGGCTATCCGCAGGGTTCCGACGAGGCGTTTCGCCTGCAGGTCGGTCAGGGGCTGGTCGGCTGGGTGGCGAAGACCGGCGAGCCGGTGATCGTCCCCGACGTGAAGCAGGATCCGCGTTACGTCGCGGCGCGTCTTGAGACCCGCTCGGAGCTCGCGGCGCCGCTGGTGGTCGAGGGCCGCACGCTCGGCGTCTTCAATCTCGAGAGCGATCTCGAGGATGCATACCACGAGGGCCATCTCGAACTGGTCGGCGCGTTCGCCGCGCAGGCGGCGGTGGCGATCGAGCGCGCGAGGCTCACGCGTGAACAGCTGGACCGGCGCCGGATCGAGAAGGAGCTGGCGATCGCGCGCGAGATCCAGCTTTCGTTCCTGCCCAAGTCGTCGCCCGAGATCGCCGGCTTCGATCTGGCCGGCACCATGCTGCCGCACGACGAGGTGGGAGGCGACTACTTCGACTTCATCCCGATCTCCGAAACGCGCATCGGGCTCGCCGTCGCGGACGTCTCGGGCAAGGGCATTCCGGCGGCGCTCATCATGGCCGGGTTCCGCATGTGCCTGCTCGCCGAGATCCGCAACGAATTCGCGATTCGTGCCGTGATGCGCAAGGTGAATTCGCTGCTCCACGAGAGTATCGATCGCGACAAGTTCGTGACCGCGTTCTACGGCGTGCTGGATTTTCGCAATCGCGTGCTGATCTTCTCGAACGCGGGTCACAACCCGCCGATCCTGCTGCGCGAGGGCGGGCGCATCGACTACCTGACCGACGGCGGCGTGGCGCTCGGCGTGCTCCCCGACGCGCGCTACGAAGAGCGCCCGATCGCGATCCGTCCCGGCGACGTGCTGGTGCTCTATACCGACGGCGTGACGGAGGCGGAAGGTCCGCTCGGCGAACAGTTCGGGCGTCGGCGCCTCGAGGAGTGCGTGGCGCGCATCTCGGGTCTTCCGGCCCGGCAGATCGTGGATGGCGTGGTGGGGGAGGTGCTGGGATTCGCGGGCGAGCGCGGCCAGAACGACGATCTCACGCTCGTGGTGCTGAAGGCGCGGCCGGAGTAGCGGGGCCTTCTTTCATCCGCGGGCCTCTCGATCGGCCGCCAGTGCCTTCGCGATCTCCAGCACCTCGCTCGCGTGCCCGCGGATCTTCACCCGGTTCCACATCGCCGCCACGTGCCCGTCGCGCGCGATCAGCACGGTGGAGCGGCGCAGCAGCTCGATGCTCCAGCCGCCCACGCCGAACCGCGTGAGCACGCGGAAGGCGCGGCCCGCGATCCGCTCGGAATCGCTCAACAGGGGATAGGGCAGCGCCAGGCGTTCCACCCAGGTGGCATTCAGCGCAACGGAATCGAGCGACACTCCGGCGACCGTCACGCCGACGGCCTGGTACTCAGCGTGGTGCGCGCGAAACTCGCGCAGCTCCCGTACTCAGCCCGGCGTTCCGTTGTGGATGAAGAAGAACAGCGCCACCGGTCCACGCGTGAGGTGCTCTCGCAGGTGGAACACGCCGCCCGATGAATCGGGCAGGGCGAGGTCGGGAGCCGGCTGTCCGACGGTGCCGGAGGAGTCGGCCTCGTGACTCATGGGAGAACCCTAGAGAATCGTGCCGTGACCGGCAAATCCGGGAAGCGGGCGGCCGGACCGGGCGAGCGCAGAGGCGCGGTGGCCCGGAATGAGTTCGGACCGGTACCAGCGCGGCGAGCGGCGCCTCACTTCAAGTGGTACATGAAGGGGCGAGTTCTTGACCCCTCTCGCCAATCCCGATAGTCTGCGACGAACCTTCATCTCACCCGTTCCGGAGCCGCCCGCTTGAATGCTGGAATCCGCATGAGCACGACCGCGCGCCGCGTGGCATTCCCGGCGGAATCGCCGCGATGAAGCGCGGCCGCATTCTTTCGGGCATGAGGCCCACCGGGCGAATGCATCTGGGCAACTACGTCGGAGCGCTCGAGAACTGGGTGCGCCACCAGAACGACGGCTGGGACAACCTGCACATGGTGGCGGACTGGCACATGCTCACCACCGGCTACGCCGACACCAGCCGGTTGCAGGCCGACATCTTCGACATGGTGGTGGACTGGCTCGCGGCCGGACTCGATCCCGCCCGCAGCGTGATTTTCGTCCAGTCCGCGGTCAAGGAGCACGCCGAGTTGCACCTGTTGCTCTCGATGCTGGTGAGCAAGGCGCGCCTCGAGCGCATTCCGACGCTCAAGGAACAGATCCGCGATCTGAATCTCGACGAGCAGACCATCTCGTACGGCCACCTCGGCTACTCCGTGCTGCAGGCCGCCGACATCCTGCTCTACAAGGCGACGCACGTTCCGGTGGGCGAGGACCAGGTGCCGCACGTCGAACTGACGCGCGAGCTCGCGCGGCGATTCAACTTCGTCTACTGCCGGAGGCGGCCGGAAGTCTTTCTCGAGCCCGACGTCCAGCTCACCGATTTCCCGCGCCTGCGCGGCATCGACGGCGGCCGCATGAGCAAGTCGTTCGGCAACACCATCCTGCTCACGGATTCTCCGGAGAAGATCACCGAGAAGATCCGCCAGGCCTACACCGATCCGAAGAAGCTCCGCGCCACGGATCCCGGACGGCCCGAGGCCGACGCGAGCGACGGCCACGGCGGGTGCGTGGTGTGGGAGTACCATCGCAAGTTCAATCCCGCCGAGGCGGAGTCGATCGCCGCGCGCTGCCGCTCGGGCGAACTCGCGTGCGTTCCGGACAAGAAGCATCTCGCAGAGGTGATGACTGAGGCGCTGGCGCCGCTGCGCGAGCGGCGTGAAAAATGGCTCGCCAATCCGGACGCGGTGCGGGACGTGATCGAGGACGGCAACCGCCGCGCGCGCGCGATCGCGACCGCCACCATGGACGAGGTGCGTTCGGCCATGGGGCTCCAAGCCAACCGAGTGGGCGTCTGATGAGTCCGGACCGCGGACGCCCGGGCGAGGCCGAAGCGCCGGCCGCGAACGCGCCGGTCTCGGCCGCAAGCTCGCCGGCTCCGCCGCCTTCGAACGCGCCGCTGCCGCTTTCGGCGTCCAGCGTGACGGTCAAGCTCGCGCGCTTCGAAGGACCGCTCGATCTCCTGCTGCACCTGATCAAGCGCGACGAGATCGATATCTACGACATCCCGATCGCGCGCATCACGCAGCAGTACCTCGCCTACATCGAGCTCATGCGCTCGCTCGATCTCGAGGTGGCGGGGGAGTTCCTGGTGATGGCCGCGACGCTGATGCGAATCAAGGCCAAGATGCTGCTGCCGCTGCCGGGAATTGGCGAGGAGGACGAAGAGGGCGACCCGCGCGAGGAGCTGGTACAGCGGCTGATCGAATACCGCCAGTTCAAGGAGGCGGCCGGAACGCTGAAGTTCAAGGAAGGGGAGCGGCGGCTGTTGTTCGAACGGGGCATGGTGCCGGGCGAAGACGAAGCGGGCCCCCTGCCGCTCGCGCCCGTCACGCTGTTCGACCTGCTCGATGCGCTGAACCGCGTGATGTCGCGGGTGCCGGCCGAGACCGTCTACGAAGTCGAGGGCGATCTCTACGACGTCGAGGACAAGATGGCGTGGATCGCGAGCACGGTGGCCGACCGGGGCAGCCTGTCGTTCAGCGAGTTGTTGCTGCGCTGCCGGGCCCGCGCCGAGATGATCGTGACGTTCATCGCGTTGCTCGAACTCATCAAGCTCGGCCAGGTGGCCGTGCTTCAGGACCAGAACTTCGGCGACATCGTGCTGGTCGCCCGCATGCCGGAAGGAAGTGAGACCCATGCCTCCGATGAATCTGCTCGCGGCGATTGAAGCCCTGCTGTTTTCGTCCGACCAGCCGCTGCCGCTGAGCCTGCTGGCCGAGTCGCTCGACGCCGATCCGGCCCTGGTGGCCGAAGCGCTGCTGGCGCTCGGCTCGGCGACCGTGGAGCGCGGCGCCGGAATCGAGCTGCGCGAGATCGCGGGCGGCTGGCAGTTCGTCACCACCTCCGCGCAGGCGGAGTGGGTGGGCCGGATGCTGCGCGGGAAGCGCCGCATGCGACTGTCGCGCGCGGCGCTCGAAACCATGGCGATCATCGCGTACAAGCAGCCGGTCACGAAGTCCGAGGTCGAGGCAATCCGCGGCGTGGACGCGAGCGCGGTGCTGGCGACGCTGCTGGAGCGCAACCTCGTGACCATCCGCGGCCGCTCGAAGCTGGTGGGGCGGCCGCTGCTCTACGGCACCACGCAGGAATTCCTCGAATACTTCGGGTTGCGCGATCTCACCGAGCTGCCGCGTCCCGAGGAATTGAAGGCGCTGGTCGCGGCGCGCGAGCCCGAGCAGCTCGACATGATGGAGATCGACGTGGTTTCGCAGGTCGCCTCCGACCTCGCGGCCGGCGAGGCGGCCGGGCAGCTTCCGTTCGGTCGTCACGAGATCCTGCCGATCGGAGCGGACGGCGAATTGGACGAGATGCCCGAGGGTTCGGCGGACGACGAACCCGACGACGCCGGGGAACCCGCCACCTCGCACGAGTCGGCGAGCGCATCCCGGGATCCCGGCGGCGCGAGTTGAACACCGTCCGGCTCAACAAGCTGCTCGCGACGCGCGGCATCGGAGCGCGCCGCAAGTGCGACACGCTGATCGAATCGGGCGCGGTTAGCGTGAACGGAAAGGTGGTGACCGCGCCGGGCACGCGCGTGGTGCCGGGCCGCGATCGCATCACGGTGAGCGGGCGGCCGCTTCCGGATTCGATCCGCCATCGCTATTTCATGCTCCACAAGCCGGTCGGCGTGATCAGCACGCTCAGCGATCCCGAGGGCCGCGCCTCGATCCGCGAACTGCTGCCGGGGGACGTGCGCCTGTATCCGGTGGGGAGGCTGGACGCCGACACCAGCGGCCTGCTCATCATCACGAACGATGGAGAGCTGGCGCACCACCTGATGCACCCGCGTTACGGGCTCACCAAGTTTTACCGCGTGCTGGTCGAGAGCGAGCCGGACGACGTGCAGTTGCGGCGCCTCGCCGAAGGCGTGGTGTTCGAGCCCGGCCTGCGCAGCGCTCCGGCGCGCGTGCGACGTCGCGATCCGGTGGCGCGCGGCGCCGTGTTCGAGATCGCGATCCATGAGGGCCGGCATCGTCAGGTGCGGCTCATGTGCGAAGCCGTGGGCCTGAGAGTGATCGGTCTTCACCGCTGGGCCTACGGTCCGCTCAAGCTCGGAGAACTGGCGCGGGGTGTGTTGCGCGAGCTATCCGAGGCGGAGGTCGCGCAGCTGCGCGGCGCATCGGCGCGCCCTGCCGCTCGCCGCTTCGGAGCCGGACGCCCCGCCTCGAAGCGGCCTTTCGAGACACGCGTCGAGCCAGACCGTTCCGCTCGCTCGCTCGATGACACTCCCCGCCGCGAGTCACGGCGACCGGTTCCACCGCGCGCGGGCCGCCCGTCCTCACACGTCCGCAGCCGGCCGGAGCGGTTCGTTCCGGGCGCAGGCACGCCGGGCCGCGATCGCATCGCGCGCGGGGGAGGCCGCGAGCGCAGCCCGCGCACATCCATCGGCAGAAGCGCTCGCCCGATGGACCGCGCTCGCGGACCGCGGGGTCGCAGCGCCCGCCCGATGGACCGCGCTCGCGGACCCGTGGGACGCGCTGCCGGGTCCGGCAATCGATCGCGCTCGCCGGGCTTTCGTTTCGGCCAGCCCTCCTTCGGTCCTCGCGATCGAGTGGGGAAACCCGCCCAGCGCGCTCAGCGCGATCGCCCGGAACGCAGGCCGAACCAGGCTCGTGGCCGCTCGGGAGCTCCCACGCGAGGAGCGCAGCGAGCCCGCGACTCACGCCGCGCAAATCCCAGAACGCGCTGAAAACAAAGCCAACTGGCGGCGAGGCTTAAGATATCGCTGGAATGTCGGCCCGGCGCTGTGTCACGCTTGATACGCCGGTACGGATCGTGCGGTGGATTGGGTCGGTCTGCGATCCGCTCGCCGGCCGTTCCCGTGCCCGTCCCATCGAATGCAGGACGCGGGGTCCCCGCATCACGCTTCCACATCCCTTCGGGGAGCCGCCTTGCAGCTCGATCGTGTTCCCCCTCTTTGGCCTTTGGCCGAAGTTTCGGGAACGTCCTCCATGCCTGCCGGTGTAGAACCGGATGACCGTGAAGGAATCGCGGGAGTCGTAGCGCCGGCATCGCGTCGCGTCGCGTCCCTCTCGTGGCGCGGGGTACTGCTGCTCGCGCTCGGCGCCGCCAGTCTTCTCGGGCAGGGCGAGCGCTACCGCGTCAATCCGCGGTTGATCTCTCCGAGCCGGACCATCGCGAGCTACTGGGAGGCGCTCCGCCGCGACGACGAGAACGCGGCGGCGGAGTGCACGGTGGAGGGAAATCCCGACGTGCCCTATCCGGGCATGCTGTGGTTCCTCCCGCCCACCAGCGAGCTCACGCTCTCCGACTTTCGATCGCTGCCGGTCTCGAGTGGGCGCGTGCTCGTGACCTACCTCGTGCGCTACCGGCCGGTGGGTCTCGAGGTGGATCAGAGCTTCGTGACCGGATGCGAGTTGGTTCGTCAGCACGGCGAGTGGCGCATCGAAAAGCCGATCGGCGAAGCGAGCATGCCCGAGTGGAAGCCGATTCCCCGCGCGGTTGACATTTGATCTGACGCGCCCGTAGGCTCGATGCCTTCGGTCGGAATCCGGCATCTCTCGAGGCACACATGACGCGCAAGGTCGTTCCGCTGCTCATGGCCGCCGCTCTGATCTCCACGCCCGCCCACGCCACCAAGTATGCCGGTGAATTCCTGAAGCTCCCGGTCGGTCCGCGCGCGATCGGCATGGGCGGCGCCTTCACGGCGGTGTGCGACGACGCGTCGGCCACGTTCTGGAATCCGGCCGGCATGGTGTTCCTGCCCTACCGCGAAGTGATGTTTCAGCATGCCGAGCAGTTCGGGAGCCTCGAGAACCACGATTACCTGAGCGCGGTGTTCCCGCTCGGCGGAACCAAGGGCCGCCAGGCGGCGCTCGGCGTTTCGCTGGTGCGCGTCGCGGTCGACGACATTCCGGTCACGCCGCGCCCCGGAAACCTCAGGGCCGGGATCGATTTCCTGGATTACGGCGTGGACAACGATCCGACCACTCCCGATTACGGTCAGGGCGACGGCATCTGGGAGCCGGGGGAGCGGCTGCTGCTCACGTCGGACAACCTGTTCCTGGCGAGCAGCTCGCAGATGGCCGGCACCGTCTCCTACGCGCGACACCATGGGGCGCACTGGACGTTCGGTGGCACGCTCAAGTTCGTGCGTCAGAGCCTCCCCGACACGATTCCCGGTGAGCACGTGACGTCGTTCGGCGCCGGCCTCGATGCCGGCCTCATCTATATGCCGCGCGATGCCGTCACGATCGGCGTCATGATGCGCGACTTGACGACCACCTATCTGGCCTGGAGCAACGGATCGCGCGAGGTGGTCGCGCCCACGCTCGCGACCGGAGCGGCGTTCAACTTCTATCCCGCCGAGCGTCACGCGATCACGTGCGGGCTCGACCTCGGCTGGGGCTTCGAGAACCGCCAGCTCGACAGTCAGATTCATGTCGGCTCCGTCACGCTCGACGTGCGCACCGGGATCGAATACTGGTACCGAAGCACGGTCGCGCTTCGCACCGGAGCGAACGGCAAGGACCTCACGTTTGGCGCCGGGCTCCGTTACCGGCAGATCGGCGTCGACTACGCGGCATCGCTCAATCGCTTCTTTGCCTCCGACGACAAGAGTTTCCCCTCCGACCAGAATCTCGACGTCACGCACCTGGTCTCGCTCGCCTACAACTGGTGACGCTGGAGCGGCCGGCCCCAAGCGCCGGCCCGCTTGACTCGCGGCGAACGCATTCCTAGTGTGCGGCGCTGCAGATCGAGCGGAGACCACTGGGGAGGCGTCGCGTGCGCGAGGTGATGGCCCTGGTCCTCTCGGGCGGGGGCGGCGAACGTCTGAGCGTGCTCTCGAGCGAGCGCGCGGTAAGCGCGATCCCGTTTGGCGGCAAGTACCGGATCATCGACTTCGCGCTCAGCAACTGCTGCCACTCCGAGATCGAGCGAATCGGCGTGATCACTCAGTACGCGCCCACCTCGCTGCACGATCACATCGGCTCGGGCCGCGCGTGGGACCTCGATCGCCGCGGCGGCGGGATCGTCATCCTTCAGCCCTACCAGACGCGCACCAGCGCCGGCTGGTACCGGGGCACCGCGGACGCGATCGCCCAGAACTGGGACGTGATCGAGGAGCGCGGCTGCTCGCGCGTCCTGATCCTCTCGGGCGACCATGTGTATCTCATGGATTACCGCGCGCTGATCGACGCGCACCTTGCGCAAGGGGCGGAGGCAACGCTCGCGGTCGCCCCGGTCGCGGCCGACCAGACGCACCGCTTCGGGATCGTGACGCTGGACGCCGCGGGCGACGTGGAGCGGCTGGTCGAGAAACCGCGCGAGCGGATCGGCTCGCTGGCCTCGATGGGAGTCTACGTCTTCGAGTGCCGCGCGCTGCGCGATCGGCTCCAGGACTCGAGCGTGGATCTGGTCGTGGACGTCGTAACGCCGATGCTGGCCTCGGGAACGCGGGTCGCAGCGCACAGGTTCGAATCCTACTGGGAGGACGTCGGCACCATCGCTTCGTACTACCGCGCGAATCTGGAACTGCTGGAGGACGAGCCTAAGCTGGTGCTGGACGATCGCCGCTGGCCGATCCTGACGCGTGACGAGGAACGTCCGCCGGTGCGGATCGGGGATCAGGCGCGGATCGAGCGCAGCCTGATCTCGAACGGTTGCCGAATCGAGGGAACGGTGCGCCGGTCCGTGCTGTCGCCGGGTGTGGTGGTCGAGCCGGGCGCGGTGATCGAAGACAGCGTCGTGCTGCAGGACGTCGTGGTCGGTCGCGAAGCCCGGGTGCGCCGCTCGATCCTCGACAAGTACGCGCGCATCGGGGAACGCGCGCGCATCGGCGCCTGGGCGGCGCCGGCGGACGCGCGCGCGATTCCGGGCCCGGCATGGCTCGAGGGCCTGGTGCTGATCGGCAAGGACTCGCGGTTGCCCGCGGGGCTTTGCGTCGAGCCGGGCGTAGTGGTGGGGGTGGCCGCGTTGCCCACCGACTTCGCGCAGGCGGTGGTGCCCGCCGGGACCGAGATTGCGAACCGCACGTGGTACGGAGCGGACGCGTGAGGAGCTCCCGCTACGCATTCATCCTCGCGGGCGGTGCGGGCAGCCGACTGTGCCTGCTCGCCGAGCGCCGCGCGAAGCCCGCGGTGCCGTTCGGCGGCAAGTACCGCATCATCGACTTCACGCTCTCCAATTGCGTCAACTCCGGCATTTTCGACATCGGCGTGCTCACGCAATACCGGCCCACGTCCCTGAATCAACACGTGGCGACCGGCCGGCCGTGGGATCTCGACCGGACGCACGGCGGAGTTCAGATCCTCCAGCCGTCGCTCGGCACGCTCCAGAGCGACTGGTACCAGGGCACCGCGGACGCGATCTACCGCAACCTGATTCACCTGCGCCGCCGCCGCAGTCATGAGGTGCTGGTGTTGTCGGGCGACCACGTTTACCAGATGGACTACGGCGTGCTCTACGCGTTCCACCTCGCGAATCGCGCCTCGATGACGGTGGCGGTCACCGAGGTCAGCGAGGAGTCCGTGAATCAGTTCGGAATTCTCGAGACCGATCGCAGCGGCCGCGTCGTGTCGTTCCAGGAGAAGCCACGGACCTCGACCTCCCGACTCGCCTCGATGGGCGTCTACCTGTTCGACCGCGAGATGCTGATCCGATGGCTGGTCGAGGATGCCGCGCTGGCCGGCTCGAGCCACGACTTCGGCAAGGATCTGCTGCCGCGCCTGGTAGTGCGGGGCGAGGGCGTGTATGCGTATCGATTCCCGAGCTACTGGCAGGACGTCGGCACGCTCGATTCCTATTACGCTGCAAACATGGCGTTCCTCGCCGATCGCCCGCCGCTCGCGCTCGATGGTCCCGAGGGTGTCGTGCACACGCAGAGCGCCGACCGGCCGCCGGCGCGATTCGATCCCGGCGCGCGCGTGGCGCGCAGCCTGATCGCGAACGGCTGCCGGATCGACGGGAAGGTCGAGCGCTCGGTGCTGTTCCCGGGCGTGCGCGTCGCGGCCGGCGCGGTGGTGCGCGACAGCATCGTGATGCACGACACTCGCATCGAGCGCGACGCCGAGCTGGATCGCGCGATCGTCGACAAGGAAGTCTCGGTCGGCGCGGGGGCACGGCTCGGGGTCGGGGATCCCGGGACTCCGAATCGCGCGTGCCCCGGGCATCTCTCGAGCGGGCTGCTGGTGGTCGGGAAGGGCGCGCACCTGCCGGACGGGCTCTCGGTGGGGCGCAACGCGCGGATCGGCGCTTTCGCACCGCGCGAGGCGTTCACCGAGGACGTTCCGGCCGGGGGTGTCGTGGACGGCCCCGAGCCGATGCACTGACCGCGCGGGCCGCGCGGCGTGATCAGCCGGTCGGAATGCGCAGCCGCTGACCGGCGCGCAGTCGCTCGGACTTGAGCCCGTTCACCCGCATCAGCTGCGACACCGTGACGCCGTGGCGGTTCGCGATCGAACTCAGGGTGTCGCCGGCGCGAACCGTCACCGAGTGATGCGCGGCGCCCGGGGCATGTCCGTGACCGTGATGCCGCCGCGCGGGCAGGCGGAGCCCCGCGACCTGCGCACTGTCGGCGGGGGAGAGCGCGACCGAGGTGGTGTCCTCGCTGCGAATCTTGAGACGATCGCCGGACCCGAGCATCGTGCCCTTCAGATGATTCCAGCTCATCAGGTCGTCCACCGACACGTGGTTCGAGTCGGCGATCATGGCCAGCGTCTGGCCGTGCCGCACCGTCCACTTGCTGCGCCCGTCCGCGGTCGAGCGGCCGCTGATCGAAACCAGCGACCGGATGTCGCGCGGGGGCACGTAGGCGGTCGAAGCGCGCGGATCACTCGAGTCGACGATCCGCGGCGACGGTGAAGAGAGGCTCGACGGCACGGTCAGCACCATGCCGTGCCGCAGCGGATGCCGGCGGCCGATGCCGTTCGCGAGCGCGAGACGGCGCGCGCTCACGCCGTACTCGGCCGCGATGCCGAGCAGCGTCTCTCCGCTCTTCACGCGGTGTTCGAGCGTGATGCTGGCCGCCGGCAACGGAGCCCCGCCGCCCAGCTTCTGCATCAGCGCCGCGCCCTTGCCGCTCGGAACCCGCAGCGTCGTGACGCCGCCGGGTGCGGTCGCCTGCCCGCGTAGCACCGCGGGGTTCAGCTCGCGCAATTCCTCGTAGCTGCACCCCGCGAGTCGCGCAATGGCGTGAAGATCCACCGCCCCGTGCAGCGCGATCTGATCGAACTCCATCGGATCGTCGAGCGGCACCGAATCGAATCCGTACTTGCTCGGATCGTGGGTGATGGCGAGGATCGCCATGAACTGCGGAACGTAGTCCTCGGTCTGGCGCGGCAGCTTGAGGTCCCAGTAGTTCGTGGTGCCCTGATTCTGAATCGCGCGCAGCACGGTGCCCTCGCCCGCGTTGTACGACGCGAGCGCGAGCGGCCAGTCGCCGAAAACCGAATAGAGGTGCTTGAGGTAGCGCGCCGCCGCCACCGACGACTTCTCCGGATCCTTGCGCTCGTCCACCCAGCGATTCACGTTGAGCCCGAACATGCGCGCCGTGCCGCCCAGCAGCTGCCAGGGGCCGACCGCCGCCGAGACCGAGCGCGCGTTGAGGTTGAATCCGCTCTCGACGAACACCAGATGAACGAGATCGGGCGGCAGGCCCTCCTGGTGCAGCACGTCGCGGAACAGCTCCATGTAGCGGCCCGAGCGTTTGAGCCAGCGCTCGAACGTGGAGCGGCCTGCGCCGGTGAAGAAGTCGATCCAGCGGTAGACGTCGGCGTTGAGCTGTGGCTGGATTTCTTCGGCGGCCGGGGCGCTCAGGACTTTCTCATCGGCGTCGTTGCCGGCCGCCGCGGCCGAGGACGCGGAGCGGGCATCCTTGCTCGCCGCGTCCCGCAGCCCGCCGAGATTCGACTGGAGTTCGACCAGTTCGAGGCGGGTTTCGGAATCGCTGCCCGTGACCAGCGCACGGGCGACGGCACCCAGCCCGCGTTCGGCGGTGGCGATCGCGCCCGCGAAATCGCCGGCCTGCCGTTGCGCCCAGGCGGTCTGGAACGCGCTGCGAGCGTCCGCCACCGGATCCGCCGGCGCCGCAGCCGAATCGGCCACGGTTGCCGCAGCGACGGTCTGAGCCCGGCTGCCGGTGGGGTGCGCCAGAAGAATCGAGGCGACCAGCAGGGTCGCAAGGGTCGTGGGTCGAACCGGCAAATCGAACCTCCGTCGGTGGGACATCCCCGGCCCGGGACGCTTGGAGAACCTGCGCAAGCTATCGGTACGGCATGCAAAATGCAACCCGTGCACCGCGCTTCGCGCTGGACGGATTCGAAAGCCGGTCGCATTCGCGCACACCCGTGGACCGGGAGGGCATGATCCGCAATCCGCGTGCCACCGCGGGGCCCTGGATTGACACCGGTTACCCCGTTGGATAGCTTGCGTTGAGCCCTGAAAAGCGCAGCCTTTGCGCCGCCCGGCAGCGGGGAGGGAGCCCCTGATGAATGTCGAGGCCGTTCCAGCTACGCGGTGGTCGGTTTCCACCCGCATGGATGGTGAGGTTCTGACCGTCTGGACGGGAGGCGACGATCTGCAACTGGGACTATTCGCCGAGCCCGGCAGCTTCACGGTGCTCGAGTACGAGGGCTGGCTCAACGACCTGCTCGGCGTGGCGCACGAAACCGCGTCGGACGATTCGCGGCCGAGTCCCATTCACGCCCTCCTTCACCAGGCGCTGACCGGCCTGCTGTTCTCGCACTCGGAGCTGTGGGAGCGCGCGGGCGGGCCGCACGGCTCGATGGCGCTGGTCGCGGCCGACGGCCAGGTGGGATTCGGTTGGGTCGGGGAGGCCGCGGTCGAATTGCGGCTCGACGACCGATCGACCGACGTCGCGTGGGTTTCGATTCGCGACAGTGAAGCGCGCGAGGCGCGAGCCATCTGCTTCGACGCTTCGAGGCACGTACGCATCGCCCTGGTGTGGAGACCCCATCCCGGCTCTCCGGTGGGCGCGATGCTCGACGCGGAATGGCGTGGAGCGGCCGGCGCTTCGGATCCGGTGGGCTCCGCGGGCGAAGCCGCGATCCCTGAACGCCATGCCGACGTGTCGGCACGGAGTGAGGCGGCCGCGAGCGCGCCGACCGATTGGGCGCACTCGCCGGAAGAAGCCACGCACGGCGCCGGGATCGGGACGCTGCACGGCGCCGGGATCGGGACGCTGCACGGCGCGGGGATCGGGACGCCGCACGGCGCGGCGATCGGGACGCCGCACGGCGCGGGGAGCGGGGCGTCGCACGGCGCGGGGATCGCCGTCACGCGCGCCGCGGATTCCCGCGGACCGCTCGTGATCTCGAGCAACCGGCCTGATCCGACCGGCGAACCTTCTCCGCCTCGCGGACCGGGAACTCTCACGCGCATTTGGAATCGGCTGAGCGCCCTGTGGCGTCACCGCCCGCAGGCGCCGCGATCGCCCGCAAAGGAAATGCCCGCTCCGGTTCTGCGCGTTCCCGAACCCGAGGCCCGCATGGCCGATCCCCTGGATCCGCATCTGCTTCCGCTGGCGCCGATGGACCGCATCGTGGTCCTCCGCGCTCCAGTTCTCAAGACGCCGGGCCCCGCCATGGATCCGGTGCAGGATCCGGGGCGAAGGCCGATCATCGACGGCGCTTCGCCCGAACGCCCGTCGCTCGCTCCGCCGCCCGCGATCGGCCCGGAGCGAATCGAGCGGACGGCTCCGCACATGCCCGCGCATGGCGATCCGATCGAGTCCGCGCTCCCGATCGATGAACCGCCGCCCGCAATCGAACAGGCAGCCGGCTCGCCCGCTCCACCTCCCGACGTGGCGGCTGCCGACTCCGCGCCGATCGCGCGCTCTCCTCTGCGGCCACGCTGGCCAAGTCCGGCCGAATTCGCGGCGCCCACTCCGCTCAGACGGCGGCCCTGGCCCTGGTTCCTGGCACTCGTGGTGCTGTTCGGCGGGGGCTATCTGGCCGGCACGCTTCAGACCGGGACCGGCCGCGGCAGCCCGAGTCGATCCATCGCGGGTGTGCTGCGGGCGATCGGATTGGGCGGCTCGCGCTTCGCGGTCGCGATCGGGAGCCGGCCCTCCGGTGCGTGGATCACGGTCGACGGAAAGGATCTCGCGCAGCGAACTCCGGCCAGCCTCGAACTCAAGCCCGGCACGCATCAGGTCTCGTTGTCGTTCACGGATCTCGGGGCCACCACGTTCCCGGTGCGCGGCGTTCGCGGGGATCACGTGGCGCTCGACGAGCCGCTGTGGGGATCGCTCGTGATCGAGCAACTCGACCCGAGCGTGCCGGTATCGATCGAAGTGGATGGGCAGCCGCTGGGTTTCATTCCCGTTTCACTCGACAGTGTGATGCCCGGAGCGCACGAGATCCGTTTCTCGGGTCCGGGCATGACGCCGTGGGCTCAGACCGTCGAGGTGCGCGTTCGCCAGGAGGCGCGCGTGGTCGCGCGCCCCATGACTTCGCCCTCGACCGGAGTGATGGTGGTGCGCGCGACGGTGGACGACGAGCAGGGGAGCACCTCTCTCAACGGCGGCGAGGTGTGGATCGACGGCGAGTCGCGCGGACGGACTCCGCTCACCCTCGAGCTGCCGCGCGGTCCGCACAGCGTTCGCGTGGTGTTGCGCGGCGAGTCGTCTGCGGTCGAGGTGATCGACCTGCCGGGCGGAAACCAGCGCTTCGCAAACTTGCAGCTGGGGCTGCTCTCCGACCGCCAGAAGCTGGTTCCGGTCGGCATCGCCGAGCGCATCTCGCCCGAGCACCCGGCGGTCGTCTCGGCGGCGCTCGACGGCCTGCACGTGAGCGACGTACGCGAGATGTGGCTGCACGTGGAGGATGCCGACGGCGCCTGGCGGCGCTATGCCCTGGATGTGATGAAGTCTCCGGCCGGTGTGGTGGGCGTGATCGTATTCCCGACCGGAGTGTTCGACGCCCAGGGTCGCACGCGCTATTACCTGAGCGCGCTGACCACGACCGGTGACGAGTATTTCACCGAGATGGCGAAGGCCTGGCTCGCCGGGAAGCCCGCGTCGTCTTCTCGCGGCACCGCTTCGGCCGGCGCCGGACACTGATCTGACGCCGCCGGGCATCCCCCCCGGCTGACCCCGCAGTTTCCGGGTCCGTCCACACCGTGGAGGTGCGCGACCCCTGCCCGGCCCGCAAGCGCGCGCCGCACAGCCCGGGCGTGGCGGCGCGCCACTCGCATGGGTTTCGGGGCATGGGTGGAAGAAGCGCGGTGCTCGCGGCGCTCGCGCTGTGGACCGGGCTGCTGCTCGCGACCGTGGCGGGCCACTCCGTCACCGCGGGCCCGTCGCCGCATGGAATTCCGCTCGCCGCGCCGCTCGCGATCGTCGCGGTCTCGATCGCGTGTGGGTGGCTCGCCCTGCGTCTCGGCGCCGGCACGGGCGCGCTCGCGCTCGTCGCCGCGATCGGGATCGGCGGCCTCGCGCGCGGACAGGCGCACGCGCTCCGGCTCGAGGTCCAGCGAGCGCCCTTCATCGCTCATTCGATGTTCCGCATCGAAGGCTCGATCGTCGGGCCGCCAGCGCTCGAATCGGGTTCGGCGGTGGCGGTGATCGCGGTGAGCGCCGCGCGGCCGGCGCTCGCTCGGGGCTGCCGTGTCCGCATCCGGCTGCCGGACGGCTGCGAGGCGGAATGGAGCGATCGTGTGAGCGCGATCGCTCAGCTGACGCCGCCCGAAGCCGAGAGAAATCCGGGCGGGATCGACGCGCGCGCGGCAGCCGCGAGCGCGTCGCTGGTCGCGACCGGCGTAGCGCGCTACGCGGTGACCCGGCCGGCGGAGGGACTCGCCGCCTGGCCGCGTGCCCTGGTGATGCGCTGGCGGCGCGCGCTGGAGCGCACGCTGCACTCGGCGCTCACGCCCGCCACCGCCGAACTGGTCGCGCCGCTCATGTTCGGCGATCGCACGGCGGTCGACTCCGATCTGAACGCGGCATTCCGCGCCGCCGGGCTCACGCACCTGCTCGCGCTCTCGGGTCTTCACGTCGCGTGGCTGGCCTCGCTCGCGCGCGCGCTGGCCGCGGCGCTCGGCGCCGGGGTGCGGGGTCGGGCGCTGGCGCGCGGCGCATGCGCGGCGCTCTACGTTCTGCTCGCGGGCCCGATTCCGTCGCTGGCGCGTGCGGCGGCCGGCGAGCTGCTGGGTGCGGCGGCCAGGCTCGCGCAGCGAGCGCTGGACCCGGTGCAGGCGCTCGCGGTCGCCGCGCTCACACTGCTCGCGATGTTTCCGGGCTGGGCAGAGGATCTGGGCTTTCAGCTGTCGTGCGCCGCCACGCTCGGGCTGGTCACGATCGGCGCGCGCCTCGCCGACACCCGAGCCGGCACGCGCGCCCGCGTCGTGACGTTCGCGTTCGGCGCCACCGCCGGCGCGCAGCTCGCGTCGCTTCCACTGTTGCTGGGACGGTTTCACGCGCTGGCGTGGACGTCGCTGCTCTCGAATCTGGTGGCGGTGCCGGTGACGGGTCTGCTGCTGGCTTCGGCGTGGATCGGGTCGCTGCTCGAGCAGGGGTGTCCGGGAGCGGGCATGCCGTTTCTCCATGCGTGCGAGCCGGTGGCGTTCGCGCTGCGCGCCATCGTGAACGCGGCGTCGAGGGTGCCCGGCGCGCTGCTTGCGGGCGGTCATGGGAACGCGCCGTGGCTGGCCGGATGGGCGGCGGCGCTGCTGGCGGTGGGCGTCACGCCCGCGCGGGCGGTGCTCGATCGCATGCGCCCGACCCCGGCGTGGCGCGAGGCCGCGGCGTGGACCGGAGCCTCGCTGAGCGCGGCGGCACTGGCGCTCGCACTCTTCTCGCGGCCGCTCATGCCGCGCTCCGGCCACACCTGGGTGGTGGTGCTCGACGTGGGGCAGGGCGATGCGATCGCGATCGCGCTCGGCGACGGTTGGTGGCTGGTGGACGCTGGAGGCCGCACCCCGCGCGTCGATGCGGGGCAGAGCGTCGTGCTGCCGTTCCTCCGATGGGCGGGCGTGCGAAGGCTCGAGAATCTGGTGCTCACGCACGACGACGGAGATCACATCGGCGGCGCGCGCGCCGTGCTGTCGGGCGTGCGGGTCGAGCGCGTGCTGGGCCCCGCGCCACGCGCCGCGGTGGCCGGACCGCTTGCGCGCTTCCCCGGCACTGCGCTTTCGCGCGGCGACACGCTCGAG
>JACOSU010000172.1 GCA_016178685.1 Candidatus Eiseniibacteriota bacterium
AGCCAGGGTTCAAGGATTTCGTTGCGGGCGAAGTTGATAAACGTTGCGGATTAGTCGATCTGCAACGTTTGCGCCGGACTTTGGCGGAGGTACAATCGTGCCCATGCAACCCTCATCCACAACCGTCGACCGCCTGCGTCAGGCGGTGCGACGCGACCGCCTCCCGGAATTGCGCACACGCTTCGAGCAGCTGGTGAGCGAGCGGCTCACGGCCGACGACTGCATCCCGCGGCTGGTGCTGGACGGGGACCTGCGGCTCGCGGACTGCACGATCGAACTCGCGGAATGGCTCGAGCGCATGTCGCCGCACGGGCTGGAAAATCCGGAACCGTTGTTCCGCGCGAGCGACGTCGTCGTGGAATCGGCGGCCGGCGTGGGAGGTGGCAGGCACCTGCGGCTCGCGGTACGCGACGGCAGCGGCCGCGCGGAGGCGATCGCGTTCGGTCTCGGGGAGATGGCCACCGCCGTGGCCCGCGCCGGACGCTGCGACATCGCGTTCGTTCCCGGCCGCAATGAATGGATGGGAGAGACCCGAGTTCAGCTCAAGGTCAAGGGGGTGAGGCTCCCTTGAACGAGGCGCCGTCGGGCGGAGCGCATCCGGAACTGCGCGCCGCGCTGATCGCGGCGCTCGACGAGCGGGCCCCGCGCGTCGACCGCGATCGCGTCGCGGCCTGCTATGAATTCGCGGCGCGCGCGCATGGGGAACAGCTGCGCGAATCAGGGCAGCCCTATCTCATCCACCTGGTCGAAGTGTGCCGCATCCTGCTCGACCTGCTGGAGTCGCGTCTCGACACCACGCTGGTGTGCGCCGCGCTGCTGCACGACGTCGTCGAGGATACCGGGATCGAGGCCGAAGACGTCCAGAAACGCTTCGGGCGCGAGGTCGCGTCGCTGGTCGAAGGCGTGACCAAGCTCTCGGGCCTCCATTTCGACAGCCGGGAGGCGGCGCAGGCCGAGAATTTCCGCCGCATGCTGCTGTCGATGGCGCAGGATCTCCGCATCATCTTCATCAAGCTCGCCGACCGCCTTCACAACATGCGCACCATCGAATTCCTGCGCGAGGACAAGGCGCGCCGCATCGCCGCCGAAACGCGCGACATCTACGCGCCGCTCGCGCATCGGCTCGGCATCGCGGGCATCAAGCGCGAGCTCGAGGACCTGAGCCTCAGGGTGCTCGATCCCGAGGCCTATCGCGACCTGATCGGCCGCGTGCAGGCGAGGCGCGAGGAGCGCGAAGCGTTCCTCGCGCGCGTGCGCGAACGTCTCGAGGAGGGGCTCAAGGCGGCCGGCCTCAAGGCCGAGGTGAGCGGGCGCCCCAAGCACTTCTACTCGATCTACCACAAGATGGAGTCGGGGCGCGACTTCGAGGCGATTTACGATCTGTTCGGTCTGCGCATCGTGACGCACACCCGCAACGACTGCTACCGCGCACTCGGTGTGGTCCACGACCGGTTCACGCCGGTGACCGACCGCTTCAAGGACTACATCGCGACGCCCAAGAGCAACCTTTACCAGTCGCTCCACACCACGGTGCTGACCGAGGCCTGCGAAATGGTCGAGGTGCAGATCCGCACCCGTGAAATGCACCGCACCGCCGAGAGCGGAGTGGCCGCGCATTACGTGTACAAGCAGGGCGGCCACGTGGACGAGGAGCTCGATGCGAAACTCGGCGGCTTCCTGGCGCAGACCGCCGACTGGCAGCGATCCGCGGACGACGACGAGTACATGGATTTCCTGCGCACCGCGCTCTACCAGGAGGAGGTGTTCGTCTACACCCCGCGCCGCGAGCTGCGGCGACTCCCGAAGGGCTCGACGCCGATCGACTTCGCGTTCCAGATTCACACCGCGGTCGGCCAGCACACGGTCGGCGCCCGCGTGAACGGCGAGCTGGTTCCGCTGCGTCACGAACTGCGCAACGGAGACACGGTCGAGATCATCACGTCGGCGCAGGCGCAGCCGAACGACGACTGGCTGCAGATCGCACGCACCGCCGGAGCGCGCGCCAAGATCCGCGCCTGGCTGCGGCTGCGCCGCCACGACGACAGCGTGGCGCTGGGGCGCGAAATGCTGGAGCGGGAGCTCAAGCGTCTGCGCCAGACGGTGAGCGAGGCGGCGCTCGCGGAAGCCGCGGGCGCCCTCGAGTGCGCCGACCTCGAGCAGCTGCACGCGCGCATCGCCGAAGGCCAGATCTCGGTCACGCAGGTCGTGCGACGCCTGTCGCCCGCCAGGGAGGGGCTGGCCGAGCGTTTCGCGAAGGGTCTGCCGGGCGCTCTCGGCCTGGGCCGCAAACCCACGGGCGGTGTGCGCATTCAGGGAATCGACAACGTCATGCTGAGCTTCGCGCGCTGCTGCCAGCCGGTGCCGGGGGATCCGGTGGTGGGAATCGTGACGGTGGGACGCGGGGTTTCGGTGCATCGGCAGGACTGTCCGAACACATTTCCGAATCGCCTTCCCCCGGAGCGGCGTGTCCCGGTGGAATGGGATTCCGCAATCGGCGAGACGTTTCCGGTCCGCCTGCTGGTCTACGGTCAGGACCGGCCTTCATTGCTGGCCGACATCGCGAAGGCGATCGCGTCGGTGCCGGTGAACATCCGCACCGCCGGCATGGCGAGCGAGGATCGCACGGTGCGCGGCGTGTTCGTGGTCGAGGTCGCGACCCTGGCCAAGCTCAACGAAGTGATGGCGGCGATCCGGAAACTGCCGGGCGTGACGCGCGTCGAGCGTCGTCAGCGACTGATCCGAAACGAATCCGCGGCTCGCCCCGATGAGGGGCAGGCGTGAGGGCGCTGGTGCAGCGCGTGAAGCGCGGGCGGGTGACCGTGGAGGGCCGCGTGACGGGCGAGATCGGCGGGGGGCTCGTGGTGCTGCTCGGAGCCACGCACGATGACGGCGCGTCCGACGTGGACTGGCTGGCGAAGCGCGTGGCCGGGCTGCGCATCTTCGCGGACCCGGCGGGCCGCATGAATCGCGATCTGCGAGAGTGCGGCGGCGCGGCGCTGGTGGTGCCGCAGTTCACGCTCTATGGCGATGCGCGGTACGGACGCCGCCCGGATTTCACCGCGGCCGCGCGGCCCGAACACGCGGAGCCGCTGTTCGAGGAATTCTGCGCTGCGCTGGCGCGCCACGGCGTGCGAATCGAGCGCGGCGAATTCCGTTCGCACATGGAGGTCGAACTCGTGAACGACGGCCCGGTGACGCTTCTGATCGAGAGCCCGCTCGGCGAGGAATCCGGATCGTGAGCGCGGGGCGGGCCCGGCTGTGGTTTCCGTCGAGGCGTGCGCTGGTGCTGGCTTCGGCGTCGCCGCGCCGGGTCGCGCTGCTGCGCGAGGTCGGCGCGACGTTCACGGTGATGGATCCGGGTCCGGATCGAGCGTGGCCCGGATCGGCGGAGCCTCGTCACGGCGTGCGAGCCCTGGCGCTCGACAAGGCGCGTCGCGTCGCGTCGCGTCGCAAAGGAGCGGTAGTGATCGGCGCCGACACCGTGGTGGTGGCTCGCGGCTCGAGGCTCGGCAAACCGTCGGACCCCGGGGAGGCGCGGGCGATGATGCGCCGCCTGCAGGGACGCGTGCACGAAGTGTGGTCGGGCATCGCGGTGGTGCGGGACGAAGAGCAGCGCACCGCGGCCGAATGCACGCGAGTCCAGTTCGGAAAACTCTCGGAATCGGAGATCGCGGCCTACGTCGCGCTCGGAGAGTCGCTCGACAAGGCCGGCGGCTACGGGATCCAGGGCGCTGCCGCCCAGTTCGTCACCCGGATCGACGGGGACTGGACGAACGTCGTGGGGCTACCGCTCGCGCGGCTGCGACGTGTTCTCGCGGAATTCGTGTGATGACCGGGGCGGGGAGCCGGACTCGATTCGGGCGGGAGCCGTGCGGGAGCTCCGCGGAGCCGCACCGGCTCGCTAGGCGGCGCGGTTCACACGCGCTCGGTCCCGGCGCTTGACAGCTTCGGAAGCGACATGCTAGCTTCCATCGTTTCTTATGGATAGCGAGGGCGTCACGACGCCGCGCGCGAGGGGACGAGAACCCCCGTGGCGCGGATTTTCGTCGCCCTTCCGATGGAAGGGGAGGAAGCATGAAGACGTATTCGGCCCGCTCTGGGGACATCCAGCGCGAGTGGCTGGTGGTGGATGCGGAGGGCAAGACGCTGGGCCGGCTCGCGACCCAGGTGGCGACGGTGCTCAAGGGCAAGCACAAGCCGATGTACACCCCGAGCATGGACACCGGAGACCACGTTGTGGTGATCAACGCTGCGAAGGTGGCGCTCACCGGACGCAAGGCGCAGGACAAGAGGTACTTTCATCACACGATGTATCCGGGCGGGGCCAGCTGGACCTCGATCGTGGAGATGATGGCGAAGCATCCGGATCGCGTCGTTTCAAAGGCGGTGCAGGGCATGCTGCCGCGCACCAAGCTCGGGCGGGCGATGTTCCGTAAGCTCAAGGTCTACGGGGGCGCCGAGCATCCGCACGCCGCGCAACAGCCGGTGCCCTGGACGCCCGGCAGGAAGGGCGCGAGGAACTGATGGCGACCGCAATCGTGAGCAAGCCGAAGACCGGACGTCGCAAGGAGGCGGTGGCGAGGGTGCGCCTCGTTCCCGGCGCCGGGAAGCACCTGATCAATGATCGCACGCCGCTCGATTACCTGAAGCGCGACACGCTGGTGCAGGCCGCATTCCACCCGCTGACGGTCGCGAACGCGGTCGGCAAGTTCAGCGTGGTGGCGCGGGTCAGCGGAGGCGGGCTGACCGGGCAGTCGGGTGCGCTGCGCATGGCGGTGGCGCGCGCTCTGGTGCGCGACGATGAAACGCTCCGCGGGTTGCTGGGGCGCGAAGGACTGCTGACGCGCGATTCGCGCATGAAGGAACGCAAGAAGTACGGACAGCCGGGCGCTCGGAAGCGCTTCCAGTTCAGCAAGCGCTAGTCGCGTCGGCGTCCGATCACACACGCGCCGGATCGCCACGGGGTCTCCGGGCCGGTTGGCCCAAGGAGCGGTGGCAGGCAGCAAGGGGCGCGGAGGATCAACCCCTGAAGGAGGTTGGAGTGGCAGAAGTCACCATGAAGGACCTGCTGGAGGCGGGGGTCCATTTCGGGCACCAGACTCGACGATGGAATCCGCAGATGAAGAGATTCATCTTCATGGAGCGGAACGGCATCTACATCATCGACCTTCAGAAGACGCTTCGGTGCATCCAGGAGGCGCGCGGAACGATCGAGAAGGTGGTGCGCGCCGGTGGGCACGTGCTGTTCGTCGGGACAAAAAAGCAGGCCAAGACCATCATCGTCGACGAGGCGACCCGCGCCGGCATGTATTACGTGACCGAGCGCTGGCTCGGCGGGATGCTCACGAATTTCAAGACCATCCGCAGCAGCATCAAGCGCCTCCACGAACTCGATCGCATGGCGACCGACGGAACCTTTGAGAAGCTCGCGAAGAAGGAAGTC
>JACOSU010000035.1 GCA_016178685.1 Candidatus Eiseniibacteriota bacterium
AGAGGATTTGAACCTCCGACCCCCTGGTCCCGAACCAGGTGCTCTACCAGGCTGAGCCACGCCCCGACGCTCTATTCGGATGTCTCCCGCTCGTCCCGCCACGCGTCACGGCCGACCAGGGGATCACGAGTTGACCCCGCTCCCCCAGTTGGGCCATGAGGGCCTCGGGAACACGAGGCGCCGCAGCGGCGACGAGCACCCTATCATAGGGTGCGAATTCCTGCCAGCCGAGGCTGCCGTCCCCGTGCCGCAGCGCCACGTTGCTCAACCCCAGCGCATCGAGCCGGTGCCGCGCTGCGCGCAGCAGCGAGGGAACCCGCTCGACGCTCAGCACGCGCTCGACCAGGCGCGCGAGCAACGCGGTCTGGTAACCGCTCCCGGTTCCGATTTCAAGCGCGCGATGCCCGGGCTCGAGTTCCGCGAGTTCAAGCATGCGCGCCACGATCCACGGCTGCGAGATGGTCTGGCCCTCGGCGGTCGGCAGCGCGTGGTCGCCGTAGGCGCGCGCGAGGAACGCCGCATCCACGAACTGATCACGCGGCACCGCGCCCATCGCCTCGAGTACGCGGGGGTCGCGGATTCCGCGCCCGACGAGCTGCTCCTCGACCATGCGGCGGCGGGCGGTCGCGAGCGCGTCGTTTGCGCCCGAGGGCTCCGGCCGGTTCACGGTTCGAGCTTCCACGCAGCCATCTGCTGGAGCGCGGCGTCGTCGGTCAGGTCGAGCCGCATCGGAGTGATGGAGACGTAGCCGTCGTGGACCGCTTGGAAGTCGGTGCCGGCCCGGCCCTCCCACACCGCGTCCTCGCCTCCGATCCAGTAGTAGTCCCGACCGCGCGGATCCACCTTGCGCACCAGCGTGTCGCGGTAGGTGCGGCTGCCGAGCCGTGTAATCTGCACGCCCTTCACCTCGCTCCACGCGCGGTGCGGCAGGTTCACGTTGAGCAGCGGGTGCCGGATCAGCCCCCGCTCGACCACGGTCTTCGCGAGGCGCGCGACGAAGCGCGAAGGTTCCGCGAAGTCGGTGCTCTCGCGGGTCGAGAGCGACACCGCGATCGCGACCGCGCCCTGAATCGTGCCTTCGATCGCGGCCGCCACGGTGCCCGAATAGAACACATCCTCGCCCATGTTGGGCCCGTGATTGATGCCCGAGATCACGAGTTCGGGGCGCCGATCGAGCAGGCCGTAGAACGCGGTCACCACGCAGTCGGTCGGCGTGCCGTCGATGCTGTACACGTCCTCCTCGTGGCGATGGATGCGGAACGGGCGATGCAGCGTGAGCGAATGCGACGTCGCGCTTTGATCGCGGTCGGGCGCCACCACCACCACGCGCCCGAGCGGCGCGAGGTCCTCGCGCAGGCGCAACAGCGCGGGCGCGTGGATCCCGTCGTCGTTCGTGACCAGGATCATCATCGCCGCGCTCCGGCCGCGCGCAGCGCCTCGCGCATCGGCGGCGGCGGGATCATGCGCTCGAACGTGAGGCGCGCCATCGTCGCGACGATCCGCGGCACGTCGCGCGCCGGGCTCAGATGGCTGTCGGAGCCGTACACGGTCGGGATCGACACCTCGGCGATGCGAAAGCCGAGGCGTGCGGCGCGCACCGCCATCTCGGTCTCGACTTCGTAGCGGCCGGGCGTCAGCGGCGTGCGCTCGAGCACTTCGCGCCGGAACAGACGAAAGCCACACTGGCTGTCGCTGATGCGTTGCCCCGCGATCGCGCTCGCCCACGCCGACGAGAACCGGTTCGCGAATCGTCGCAGCGGCGGCATCGCGGCTCCTCGCTCGCGCGTCGCGAGCACGACGTCGGCGCCGTCCTCGGCGGCGCGCACCAGCGCCGGCACGCATTCGGGCGGGTGCTGGCCATCGGCGTCCAGCGTGATGACGGCCTCGAAAGACGACAGTGCTTCGAATCCCGCGATCAGCGCGAACCCCTTGCCGCGATTGCCCGCAAAGGATCGCACGTCGACGTTCATCCGGCGCGCGATCTCGGCGGTCGCATCGCGTGAGCCGTCGTCGATGACCAGAATCGCCGGTGAAGGATCCAGCGCCTGCACCCGCGCCAGCACGTCGCTCAGAAATGGCGCCGCCTGATAGGCCGGGATCAGCACCGCGATCCGCATCACGCCCGCGCCGCGCGGCGGCCCAAGGGTTCAAAGCGCGCGCGTCGGCCGCTCACGCCAGCGCCTCGGGCAGCGCTTCGAACGCGCACCATTGTTCGGGATGCCGCTCGATGTGCCGGCGCATCGCGGCGCGATAACCGCCCGCC
>JACOSU010000185.1 GCA_016178685.1 Candidatus Eiseniibacteriota bacterium
CTCGCCCGCCTGCCGTGGATCCGGATCCAGAAGGACGGGGCGGCCGCGGTGGCATTTCACCCTCATTTTGGGCCGGATTTCGCGGGCCGGTTCGCTGCTCCCTCGCGCGGGTCACACCGGTCGGGTGTCCGGCGTTAACCCGTTGACCTGATATACTCCCATTCCTTATCTTTAAAGGTGCTTTCCGACTCGGGCCCGGAAGACGAGACCGACCATGGCACGGCTGCCCGATCCATCCTCCCCGGCCTGCCCCATGCATTCCATCTCCTTTGAGGCGGCACGCCCGAGCCTGACATCAACGATCATCCATCGCGGAGACCGCACCGAATGACGCCCACCGGACTCGCACGGACCGCTTTCATCGCCGCCCTGCTGGCAGGCGCTTCGTTTGCGCACGCCGCGACCCTCGAGCGCGAATTCGATTACGGGCCCGAGCGTCTCGCGCTGGCCTCGCGCGGCGGAAACGTCGAGGTGACCGCATCACGCGGCCTGGGCGAATTGCGCGCCGGGCGGCCGGATCTGCCCTGGGTATCGGAACGCATCGAGTTGCCCGACGGCCAGCGTATCGCCCGGATCGAAGTGATCGCGCTCGAAACTTCCGGGCTCTCCGAACACGTGCGGCTGGCGAGCGCGGTGAAGCAGCAGCCCGGCGGCGGCCCGATCGAGCGCACGGAACCCGACCCGGCGTATTTCGCTCGTGCGGGATTCCAGCCCGAGACGCCGGTCGAGCTCGGACTACAGGGCTATGAGGACGGACATTCGATCGCGCTGCTGCGCGTGAGCCCCGCGCGCTGGGACGCCGCGACCGGCCGGCTGGAGCGCATCTCGCGGGTGCGCGTGCGGCTCACGCTCGAAGCCGATCCCGGGCGTCCGATCCGCCGCGAGCGCGCGGGAGTGCCGTGGCTGGATGCGCCCCGCGGCGGGCGTCCGCAGCCGGCACGCCTCGCGGCGGGCGGCGGCGCCCAGCCGTTCCGTCCCACGCAGTTGCCGTCGCTGCTCGGCAGCCCGGTTCAATACGTGATCATCACGAGCGACGCGCTCACGGCCCAGTTCCAGCAGCTCGCCGACTGGAAGACGCAGAGCGGCATCCCGGCGGTGGTGAGGACGCTGTCGTTCATCCAGCAGAATTATCTCTCGGCCAACGACGACGCCGATCGCGTACGGCAGTTCATCCGCGATGCCTACCAGCGGTGGGGCACGAAGTACGTGCTGATCGGCGGAGACACCGACGTGATGCCGAGCCGCAGCGCGTTCAGCACCTACTACTACGGTGCCGAAACGATTCCCAGCGACATGTATTACCAGTGTCTCGACGGGAACTGGAACGCCGACGGCGACAGCCTCTACGGCGAAGGCTGGCAGGACAGCACCGACACCGGGGATCAGGCCGACCTGATGCCCGAGCTGTGGGTGGGACGCGCGCCGGCCTCGACGTCTTCCGACGCCCAGTTGTTCGTGAACAAGACGCTCCAGTACGAGAAGACTCCGATGGACGACTACGAGAACAGCATCCTGTTCTTCGCCGAGGTGCTGTTCCCGCAGAACTGGTCGTCCGGTCAGCTCACGCAGCTCGATGGCGCCCAGCTGGTCGAGGAGGTGCTGCCCGATCTCGACGCCAATCCCGCGCTGCACTACGGACGACTGTACGAAAACTACACCGATGCACGCTGGAAGCCGGGCGCGCTGCAGGAACTCAAGCAGACCGTGGTGGATTCGCTGAGCCGCGGCTACAATCTGGCGGTCCATGTCGGACACGGCTATCGCAACGTGATGTCGTGCGGGGACGACAATCTGACCAACAACGACGCGCTCGGCCTCACGAACGGCAACCGCGTATTCAATCTCTACGCGATCGACTGCACTTCGAACGCGATCGATTTTGCATGCCTGGGAGAGGCGTTCCTGCACGCCCCGAATGGCGGAGCGGTCACGAACATCGGCTCGACGCGCGTCGACTTCCCGACCACCGGGAGATACTTCCAGAGCGAGTATTTCCGGTTGCTGTTCGAGGACAGCGTCACCACGATCGGAGAGGCGTTCGCCCGCGAGAAGTACGCGAGTATCACCGCCTCCAGCACCGACAACGTCTCGCGCTGGACCACCATGACGCTGCTGCTGCTCGGGGATCCCGAGCTCCGCATCTGGACCGGCCGGCCGCGTACCCTGACCGTCACCGCTCCGTCCTCGATCGCGGTGAGCGACAGCCAGGTGACGGTGCACGTGGCGCTCGGCGCCTCGCCGTTCGCGAACGCCCGCGTCACGGTCTTCAAGGCGAACGACGATTTCGCGAGCGCGCTCACCAATGCGTACGGCGACGTGACGCTTCCGTTTCGTCCGGACAGCGCCGGTTCGCTGACGCTGACCGTGACCGGTTACGACTGCCGTCCGGTGCAGAGCACGGTATCCATCACGAGCGCGGCCCGGCCCGCGCTCGCCGAGCAGACCCCGGTGATCGACGACGGAGGCGCGTCCGGCACATCGGGCAATCTCAACGCGCAGCTGGACGCCGGAGAGGTCGTGGACCTGCACGTCCCGTTGCGCAACAACGGCACCGTGAGCGCTCCGGCCGCGAGCGCGACGCTCGCCACCCCCGACGGCATGGTGACGATCGTGAACGGGTCGGTCTCCTACGGCTCGATCGCCGCGGGCGCTTCCTCCAATCCCGCGACCTCGTTCCGGATCTCCGTTCCCTACACGCTGCCCGATCAGCGCGAAATCCCGTTCACGCTGACGGTGCTGGATGGGTTCGGCGGACACACCGTCCAGAAACTCCAGATCGTGGCGCGCGCGCCGGAGCCGCGCTCGTTCGCGCACAGCGTGGTCGACGTCGGCGGCAATTCGAACGGCCGCCCCGATCCCGGCGAGGCCGTGAGCGAGTTCATCAAGCTGCGCAACCTCGGAACCGGAAACGCGCCGTCGATCACGTTGGTATTGCGAAGCCTGGATGGACTGGCCACGATTTCGGACAGCACAGCCGCGTTCGGGGACATCGCACCCGGGCAGGAAAAGCAGGGCGACGCGGTGGCGTACGTGCCGTCGAGCGCAAGCGCGAAATTCCAGCTTCGAATTTCGGACTCCTATGGGTTGATCGCCACGCAAACCCTCGATCTCACGTATCCGGCCACGCCGCTCACGCTGCTGGCGACCGGCGCCGGAACCCAGGTGCAGCTCACCTGGGCGCACAATACCGAGCCCGATCTGAACGGCTACAACGTCTATCAGGCGACCGCTTCCGGGGGTCCGTACACGCGCATCAATACGGCGCCGACCGATCGCACGTCCTACTACGAGGTGGAAAACGCGCTGCCGCTCACCACCTACTACTTCAAGGTCTCCGCGGTGGATTCCTCGGGCAATGAGTCGTCGCAGTCGTCCGTGGTGTCGGTGATCACGAACCCGCCGAATCACGCGGTGTTCCCGGTCTCGTTGGGCCACCTGACTCCGTCATCGGTTGCGGTGGATCATCTCTACAGTGGCTATCCGCAGGACATCGTCGCGGGCGGTGGGGAGTTCGGCGCTCTGTACGTCTGGCACCCGGATGGCAGCGCGCCGATCGACGCGGACGGACAGGGCACGACCTATGGTGACTTCACCACCCGCGGCATGGATTATCGGGGCGCCGCATCGATCGCGGACCTCGACGGAACCGGGATCAAGTCGATCGTGGCGTGCACGTGGGATTCGTCTCGCGCCTATGTGTTCGATCAGGCCGGCCACGTCAAGATCGGATGGCCGCAGGTGACCGGGCAGGTGTGGGCCGCGCCGACCATCGCGGATCTCAACAACGACGGGCACAAGGAGATTCTGTTCGCGAATCTGTTCAATGGGCAGTTCCTCGCCTACCGCACCGACGGCAGCGAGTGGATGGACGGTGACTCCAATCCCGCGACCTCCGGTGTGTTCCACACCGTGTCCGGCGGCTTCAATGCGGGAACCGCGGCGGTCGCCCCGCTCGAGGGTGGCGGCGTAACCGACGTCATCTTCGGTGATGACTCCGGTTACCTGTACGCGTGGCGCCCGGACGGCACGAACGTGACGGGTTTCCCGATTCACGTGAATTCGGGGTTCCGCGCGTCGCCCGCGGTCGGTTACCTGGACGGCTCAGGCGATACGCAACTCGAAATCGCGATCCCCGGCGCGAACGATTCGCTGTATGTGTTCGAGGCCAATGGCGCTCGCCGGACCGGCTTCCCGGTCCGCGTCAGCACCGGCGGCGTCACCCGGCCGCCCTCGCCGGCGCTCGCCGACATCAACAAGGATGGGTATCTCGACATCGTGCAGGCCGGCACCAATGGAGGCGTCTACGTGTACGACCGCAACGGCGCCACGCTGCCGTTCTGGAACGGTGCGCGCTACAGCGGTCTGTATTCGAGCGCGTCCGAGAGCAGTCCGGTGGTCGCCGATATCAACGGGGACGGCTGGCCCGACGTCGTGGTCGGAGGCGAGGACGCGACGCTGACCGGACTCTCGGGCGCGAACGCGCAGGTGCTGCCCGGATTCCCGATCCCGCTCGGCGGCGAAGTGCGTGGCACTCCGGCGCTGTGCGATTGCGACGGTGACGGCAAGACTGAGATTGTCCTCGCGGACTGGGACGGGACCTTCTACATGTGGGATTACGATCTGCAGTTCTCGCCCAACGCGGTTCCCCCGTGGCCGCAGTTTCATCACGACGCGCTCCACACCGGGTACGCCAGCGCTCCGGTCAACGTCGATGTCCCGCCGGGCGGCGGTCCGGCCGCGCCCGAGCGCATCGAGTTCACGGCGCCGCAACCGAATCCGTCCGCCGTCACCACCCGCATCGGCTACGCGATTCCCGCCGCCAGCGCCGGAACTCCGCTCGACATCGCGGTGTTCGATCTCGCCGGGCGCCGCGTGCGCACGCTCGCGAGCGGCCCGGCCCTGAGCGGGCGCTTCAGCGTGGCGTGGGACCTGCGCGGTGAGGATGGCGCTCGAAGCGCCGAGGGCGTCTACTTCGTGCGCTTCGTCGTGGGCTCCGAGGCTCGCGCCCGGAAACTGATCGTGCTGCGTTGAGCGTCCGCGTTCGATTCGCCCCGAGTCCGAGCGGTTACCTGCACGTCGGGGGAGCCCGCACCGCGCTCTTCAACTACCTGTTCGCCCGGCGTCACGGCGGCGCGTTCGTCTTGCGCATCGAGGACACCGATCTCGCGCGCTCGAACGATGAATCGGTGGCGGCGATCCTGGAGAGCCTGCGATGGCTGGGGCTCACGTGGGACGAAGGTCCGGGCGTGGAGGGGCCCCACGGCCCGTATTTCCAGGGCCAGCGCGGCGAATATTACTCGCGGCACGCCGCCGAGCTGCGCGCGCGCGGGCGCGCGTACCCCTGTTATTGCACGCCCGACGAGCTTGAACAGCGCCGCGCCGCCCAGCTCGCGCGGAGCGAGGCGCCGCGCTACGACGGTCGCTGCCGCGCGCTCGATGACGCGGGCCGCGCCCGCCTCGAAGCCGAAGGCAGGAAGGCGGCGCTCCGCTTCGCCAAGAACGAGGACGGTGGCCTGGCGTGGGAGGACGGCGTGCGCGGCGCGGTGTCGTTCCAGAACGACGTGCTCGACGACTTCGTGCTGCTCCGCTCCGACGGCCTGCCGACCTACAACTTCGCGTGCGTGGTGGACGATCACGAGATGGAGATCTCGCACGTCATCCGGGGCGACGATCACATTTCGAACACTCCGAGGCAGCTGCTGCTCTACCGGGCGTTCGGCTGGGCCGCGCCTCATTTCGCCCACGTTCCCATGATTCTGGGTGGCGACGGCTCGCGACTCTCCAAACGTCACGGTGCCACCTCGGTGGCGAGCTACGCCGAACTCGGCTACCTGCCCGAGGCGATGGTGAATTTTCTCGCGCTGCTCGGCTGGTCGCCCGGAGACAACCGGGAGTTGTTCGCGCTCTCCGAACTCGAGACTCTGTTCGGCCTCGACCGCTGCGGATCGAGCCCGGCCGTGTTCAACCTGGAGAAGCTCGAATGGATGAACGCCCGGCACCTGAAGCGTCTGTCCGAGGATGACCGCGTGCGCCGTGTCGAAGACTTCATGGCCGCGCGGGGTCACGACCTGTCGGGCCGCAGCCCCGAATGGCGCGCGGGACTGGTGCGCGCGATCGGCGATCGCCTGAAGACGCTCAAGGACGTGGAGTTCTACGGCGCGTTCGCGCTTCGAGAATCGCTCGAAACCGATCCGCAGGCGTGGGCCGAACTGTGCGAGCGCCCCGGGGTGGGGCCGCGTCTCGCCGCGTTGGCCGGGCGTCTCGCGTCCGATCCGGATTTCACGCTCGAGAGCCTGGAGCGGGAGACTCGCGGCCTCGCTGCTGAGTTCGGCATCAAGGCGGGGGAGTTGATGTCGGCGGCTCGCGTCGCGCTGACCGGCCGCAGGGTGGCGCCCGGACTGTTCGAAGTGATGTGGCTGCTCGGGAAGGATCGAACGCTCGAGCGGCTGCGGGACGCGGCCTCGCGCTGGCAGCAGGTCCAGACCAGCCGCGTCTGACGCGCCATCGAGGCAACCGCCCGTCGCGCGTCACGGCCCCGGATGCCGAGCTCTCCGCGATGCGCTCCGGCGCTTGATTCGCACGCGAGCGCTCTGCTAGATTGGCGCCCCTTCAGATTGCCCGGTGGTGTAACGGTAGCACGACTGGCTCTGGACCAGTTAGTCGAGGTTCGAATCCTTGCCGGGCAGCCACTCGCTTCGACTGCATCGCGCGATAGAACGCACCACGTGCGCCGCGCGATCGAACGCGCCACACCTCTCGCGCGAACGAATGCGAGCGCGCGGGGCACGTCCCCGGACGCACCGGAGGGACCGCGCGTGGGCCACGGATCGCGAGAGCGCGCGACACGCTTCAGACCCGGCCTGCTGCACCCCCGGCGCCGCTTGACGGGTCGGAGTTCGATGCTAGAATGCCGCCCGCCTTCCGCCGCGAGACGGCGGCGCGGCCTGTGGCGCTATCGTCTAGGGGTCCAGGACAGGTGGTTCTCAGCCATCAGACCGGGGTTCGAATCCCCGTAGCGCTACCATTCTTGTGTTCCGCCCGCCCGAATTGCGCGAGCGGGCGTTCGCATTGAAGCCAGATTTTCACCCCGGCCGATTCCCCTGCGATCGTCCGGCACGGGTGCCGATCATGACCGTGGTCCGCGGGCCCACGCGGTGGGCTAAACCACGCTTCTCCGCCTGCTCGGGCACCCTTGCAATCTGCCCGGAACTGACGGGCTAAGGCCTTTGACTTGAGCTACTTGACACTTCAGAGCGCGCTTCCTAGAGTGGCCCTGACAGCGGAGTTGTAGTGCTCGGGCAACCCCGGAGAGGCGCCGCAGGGCAGAGGCCGGCCGGCGGGCCCGCGTGGGCGAACGTCAGAGGCGAGCAATAGGAATTCGGGCGCGGGCCTTGCATTAGAGGTAGAACGCGCGCCTTCTATACTCATTTCCGCCGCACCGGAAGTCTGTGGCTGCGGGGCCATCTCGCCGTGTGGCTGTCTGCCCGAACGGTCCACCCTCAAGCGGGTGGCGGTTCGGCTCCGAACCGTACGGGCGGTGAAGCATCCGCCTAGGATCGATCCGATGGGCTTGAGAAAGATTCCTCGATTTCTCGTGCTGACGGCCGGCTATGCCGCGCTGCTCCAGCTCAGCTTTGTCGCGCCCTTGCTGCTCCGATTCGAGGGCGACGTCCCGGCGCGATACTGGCACGGCTACCTCGAGCTGGCGCCGTGGTTCACCGTCCTGTCGCTCGCGGGGTTCCTGCTGGCGGGCCTCTATCACGGGCTGTGGCGCTATGCCAGCACCGTGACCCTGTTCCAGATCTTCAAGGGCGCGACGCTCTCGGCGGCCTCGCTGGTCGTGATCATGTTCTTCAGCCCCGAGGTTCTGTTTCCGCGCAGCCTGATCGTCATGGCGTGGATCTTCGAACTGGTTCTGATCGGGGGCGTGCGATTCGCGTGGCGATTGTCCCGTGAGCGCGTTCTGGGACCGACCCCGAGCCGCGCGCTGCGAACGGTGGTGGTGGGCGCGGATCACACCGGCGTCCATCTGATCCAGGAAATGCGCCGCGCGCCCGACGGCCCCGAGATGCTCGCCCCGGTCGGGTTCATCGATGACGACGCGCGCCTGACCGATCACCTGGTGGAGGGCGTCAAGGTGCTCGGCACCATCGCGGACCTCCCGCGCGTGCTGCTCGAAAAGCGGGTCGAAATGGTCATCGTGTCCGATCCCGACATGCCGGCCAAGGTGGTTCGCGAGATCGCCCGCTTCTGCGCGGAAGCCCGGGTCGACATCAAGACGCTGCCGGGGCTTTCCCACCTGCGGGAGGGTCGCAGCGCGCTGTCCCAGATGCGCGACATGCAAATCGAGGATCTGCTCGGACGCCAGCCGGTGCAACTCGACCCCGAGGAAGTGGCGGAGTTCCTCCGTGGCCAGCGCGTGCTGGTGACGGGCGCCGGCGGCTCGATCGGCTCCGAGCTCGCGCGCCAGGTGGCCGGGTTCGGGCCGGCCGAACTCGTGTTGCTCGATCACGCCGAGAACGGTCTCTATTACGTGCACAACGAACTGACGGCCCAGCATCCGTCGCTCGCGCTGCATGCCGTCGTGGCGGACATCAAGGATGGCGAGGGCATCGAGCGCGCGTTCACGCGATTCCGCCCCTCGGTCGTGTTCCATGCCGCGGCGCACAAGCACGTGCCGTTGCTCGAATCGAATCCGCGCGAAGCGGTTCTGAACAACATCGTCGGCACGCGTCAGCTGGTGCAGTCGGCCGACCATCACGGAGTGCGCAAGTTCGTCCTGATCTCGACCGACAAGGCCGTGAATCCGACCAGCGTGATGGGCGCCTCGAAGCGCGTGTGCGAGATGCTGCTCCAGAGCCGCTCGCAGAGCAGTCTCACGCGATTCGTCGCGGTGCGGTTCGGCAACGTTCTGGGCAGCGACGGGTCGGTGATCCCGCTGTTCCAGAGGCAGCTGCAGCGCGGCGGCCCGCTCACCGTGACGCATCCGGAGGCGCGCCGTTATTTCATGACGATTCCCGAGTCCGTCCGCCTGGTGCTGCAGGCCGGCGCGATGGGCAAGGGCGGCGAGGTGTTTCTGCTCGACATGGGCGAGCAGGTGAGAATTCTCGATCTCGCGCGCCAGCTGATCCGCATGGCGGGGCTGCGCGAGGGTGAGGACATCGAAATCCTGTACACCGGGCTGCGGCCGGGTGAGAAGCTCTACGAGGAGCTGCACTCCGACGCCGAACGCACGCGCATCACACGGCACGAGCGCATTCTGGTGTGGGATCTCGATGCGCGCGACGAAGCGGCCCTGCTCGCCGACGTGCGGGAACTCGAGCGCGTGGCGATCGAGGGCGATGCCGAGTCGGTCAAGGCCGGGCTGCACCGTCTGGTGCCCGAGTACATCGAGCCGCGCCACGAGTCGGTCGAACCACTACCGGTGTCGCCGATCGTGGAGCTGCCGGCCGCCGCCCCGCAGCCGTCGCGTGCCCCGGCGCGCGACTGGGGCGAGACCGCGATGGGACTGGCCAGCGCGGCGGTGGCGGTCGCGGCGCTCACGTTGTCGGTTCCACTGTGGCTGCTCCTGCGACTCGAGGCGCGCCAGCTGGGGCAGAGCGAGATCCTGATCCGCGAGACCCGGGTGGGCCGCACGCGCCGGCGTGATCAGCGGCGCGGCCAGCGCCATGCGATGCCGATCGACCGCCGCAGCATCGGGCGGCGCACGCAGGATCTGCTCGGCGAGCCCATCGCGTGCGATCGCTTTCGGTCCGACCTGGGCCCGGTGAGCCGATGGGCCGCCCGCCGGCGGCTCGACACGCTGCCGTTCCTGCTCAACGTGCTGCGGGGAGAGATGGCGCTGGTGGGACCGTCTCCCGAGCTCGAGGAGACGGTTCTGCGATGGGCCGATTGCGTTCCCGAATACGAGCGCCGGTACCGGGTCCTGCCCGGCGTGACGGGCCTCGCCCAGATCGCGCCCGATCTGGGCGCGGATGCCGCCTCGATCGCGCGGCGCGTGCAGTACGATCTGCATTACGTGGAGCATCGTTCCCTGCTGCTCGACTTCCGCACGCTGCTGCGCACGGCGGCGGTGGTTCTGCGGCATCCCCGGTCCGCGCCAGACACGGGTGGAGCGGTTTCCAACCCGGGTCCTGCGGTGGTCAAAGGAGTGACACGATGACGAAACGGCTCGGAGTCCTGTGGATGCTCGCGGTGGGCGTGGGGATGGGCGTGACTCTCACGCCGGCCGCGGCTCGCGCGGAAGAGTACGTGCTGGGTGCGGACGACGTGATCGCGGTCTCGGTGTGGCTCCATCCCGAGCTCGAGCGCGTGCTGTCGGTCGATGCGAACGGCAACATCGTGTTTCCACCGGTCGGCGAGATGTCGGTCTTGGGGCTGACGCCGCGGCAGCTCTCCGACAAGCTCAGCGACCGGCTCTCCGCATACCTGCGCCAGACCGCGACCGTGACGGTGACGGTGCGCGAGTTCCTGAGCCACAGCATCTACGTCTCGGGTGCGGTGGCGAGGCCGGGCCGCTACGGATTCGAACACATCCCGAGCCTCGTGGAAGTGATCAGCGCGGCGGGAGGCGCGTTGCCGGGCGCGGAACTCTCTCGCGTACAGGTCGTGAGGCAGGAGGGAGACCAGCGCCACACGCTGATCGCCGACGTGGCGAGCGTGCTGCGCGACGGTTCGATCACGAGCCTGCCGGCCATGAAGGCGGGGGACACCGTGATCCTCCAGGCGGCGGGCGGCCTCGCGGGAGCTCCGATGGGCGATGGCGCCGCGGTCCTGGGTGAGGTGGTGAGACCGGGAGTTTATCCGGCCAGCGGAGGTCTCGATCTCTGGACGCTGCTGGCGGGCGCCGGTGGACTCACGCCGCGGGGCGACCTCAAGGACATTCGCGTGATCACGCGCGCGGGAAGCTCGCAGGCGGTCATTCAGGTGAACCTCGAGAACGCGCTCGATCACGGACCGCGCGCGCCGTTCGTGGTGCAGGCCGGCGACGTCGTCTACGTTTCCTCGAATGTTTCGAACTCGTTCAGCCAGGCCTCGGCCGCCTTCACCAGCACGCTGCAGGTGGCGCTCCAGATCCTGAACGTCGCGGTGCTGGTCGACGTGCTGAAGCACGGGACGCACCCCTGATGGACAACGCCGTTCCCCGTTCGGCACCGCTCGATGTTCGCGAATTCCTGCACGTCCTGCTCCGGCGCAGGTGGCTCCTGATCCTGCCGTGGGCGGTGGCGCTGGTCGGAGGAACGGCGACCGCGCTGCTGCTGCCGCCGGTCTACTTCAGCTCGGTGACGCTGCAGTTCCAGCGTCCGCAGGCGCTGAGTGGATCGCTCGGCGGCATCAGCGGGGGTGCTCAGAGCCTCGACCAGCAGGCGGCCCTGATGCGCGGACAGGTGCAGAGCAGTCTGTTCCTGCGCAACATCATCATCTCGAGCGGCGTCAAGAACGATCCCGCGACCCGCGCCTCGGGACTGCGCGACGCGCGACGCTATCCGGGACTTTCGCAGGATGACGCGCTCGAAGCGTTCCTGATCGACGATCTGCGCGAAGCCATCACCATCAAGACCTCGCGCGGCGATTTCCTTCAGATCACGGTCGAAGACCCCAGGCCGGATCGCGCGAAACGGTTCGCCGAGGGAGTGGCGAGCCAGTTCGTCGTGTCGTCGAAGGCGGCCCAGCTCGAGGCCGTGCGCGCCACGCAGGAGTTCAGCATCGAACAGCAGCAGATCTACAAACACAAGCTCGACGAGAGCGAGTCGCGGCTCGACGCGGCTCGACGCGGATCGTTGAGCCGGGCGATGACCGGATCGGGACTCACCGCCGGCAGCCTGCCGCACGCGCGAGCGCTGCTCGACCAGTGCGAGGCCGAGATTGAGGACGGGCGCCAGCGCGTCGAGTCGCTGCGTGCCCAGTGGACCGGCAAAGCGCGCGAAAACGATCCCGCGGCTCTCGCGAGCCCCGAGGTCACGCGTCTCTCGGCGCAGATCATCTCGCTCGAGCGCGAGCTGGCGTCCGCGATGCTGACCGACGTCGGAGGCGACGGCGGCACCTCGGTGCGCATGCTGCTGGTTCGAAAGACCGCCGAACTCGAGAGCGATCTGGGTGCGAACGCGGCGCGCTCGCTGCCCTCGCTGCCGGTCGAGGTGCGCGATGCGCTGGTGCGCACCCTGATCGCGCAGGTGAACCTGCGCGCGGCCGAGGCGCGGGGCGCCTACCTGAGGGGTGAGATCGCGGGGTTCGAGCACCAAGTGGTTTCGAGTCCGAATCAGGATCTCGAGCTCCAGCATCTGAGCCAGGAGGTCGAGAACAATCGCGCTCTCTACAACTCGTTCCTGCAGCAGTCGGCATCCGCGCAGATCGCCGAGGCGTTCGAGAACGCCAAGGTGAGCGGACGATTCATCGTGATCGAGCCCGCGAATCGTCCACTCGCACCCGGGAAACCGAACCGCGTGATGCTGATCCTGCTCTCGTTCGTGATGGGCGGCATCATCGGGGTGGGAACGGTGCTGGTGGTCGAGCAGCACGACCAGTCGATGAAGAACGCCGAGGAAGTCGAGAATCTGCTCGGGCTGCCGGTGCTGGGCGCGGTGCCGCGGGTCGAGGAGCTCGACCGCTCGCGCCGCCGCTCGCGATCCGCGGGCGGCACCGGCGCAACCGCACCCGGCGTTCCCGGGCCGCGCGAGCAGGGGCTGCTGCACCGGCTGCAGGTCGAGAGTCCGCTGGGGCTCGAGTTCCGGCGCATCTTCCTCAAGCTCGGGAAGACCCGCGGCCGCGCGCTTCCGCGCACGCTTCTGGTGACGAGCGCGACGCGCGGCGAGGGCAAGACCACCACCAGCGCGTCACTCGGCATCACGCTCGCCCGCGAGCTCAAGGAGAAGGTGCTGCTGGTGGACTTCGATCTGCGCAGCCCCGCGCTCCACCGCGCGCTCGGGCTGCCGAGCAGCAGCTGGGGCCTGGCTCAGATGCTCCACCAACGCAACTTCGACGAGCGCTTCATCCGCGCCACCGTGCTCCCCAACCTGGATTTCCTGGCCGCCGGGCGCAGCGAGCGGCCGGCCGCCGAGCTGGTGGACATGTCCTCTTCGGAATGGTTCCTGCAGGAGGCGCTGAACCGCTACCAGATGGTCGTGATCGACGCGCCGCCGAATCTCGCCGTACCCGACCCGCTGATTCTGGGGCGCGTGGTCGAGGGCGTGCTCTACGTGATCAAGGCCGGCAGCACCGTGCGCAAAGCGGCCGAGTACGGAGTCAAGGTGCAGCGCGAGGCACGCGACAACGTGCTGGGCGTGCTCCTGAACGATCTGGGCGAAGTGCTCCCCCAGTACTACGGCTACCGCTACAACGCCTACGGCTACACCAGCGAAGTGGCGGGCGGCGACTCCTAGGCCGGCCGCCTGCACGCATGGGGCGGCGGCCGGGCGCCCGATTCCAAGGCGGCGGGGCTCCACCATGCGAAGCATTCGCGTTCTTCGAAACGTGCTGACCAACTACCTGCGCTTCTTCTCCGCGGGGGTGATCGGATTTCTGCTGACGCCGGTCATGGTCCACCTGCTCGGAGTCGGCGACTACGGTCTGTGGGTCACGATCTTCTCGCTGACCGGCTACTTCGGCCTGTTCGATCAGGGAATCCGGCCTTCGCTGGTGCGCTACGTCTCGCGAGATCACGCGCTCGGCGACCGCGCGGGACTTTCCCGCACGTTGAGCAGCGCGGTCGTGCTGTACACCGCGGTCGGGGCCCTCACGATGGCCGCGGCGGCGGGAGCCGCGTTCCTGTGTCCGCGCTGGTTTCACCTGGCGCCCGCGCAGGCGCCGGCGGCACGGGCGGTCGTGCTGCTGGCCGGCGCCTCGCTCGCGATCGGATTCCCGTTCGGCGTGTTCGGCGCCGCGCTGTCCGGACTGCAGCGCTATGACGTGGCGAACGGAATCGGGATCGGTATCGGCGTCCTGAGGGCCCTCGCGTTCGTCGCGGTGTTGCGGCTGCACGGCGGGCTGGTCGGGCTCGCCTGGGCGTCGCTCGCGATGAACCTGCTGGGGCACGCGCTGTCCTGGATCGCGCTCGCCCGGCTGATGCCCGGACTGCCGATCGGGCGGTCGTGGGTGGATCGCAAACACCTGGCGCTGATCGGTTCGTACAGCGGATTCGCGTTCGTGGGAGCGCTGGCCTCGAGCCTCGCGTTCCAGACCGACGCGCTGGTCATCACCACGCTTCTGACCACGGCTCTGGTGACGCCGTTCGCGCTCGCCGCCGGTCTGGTGGACAACGCCAGGTCGCTGGTCCACTCGGCGACCTGGGTGTTGTCCCCGACCGCGAGCGAACTCGAGACGCTGGGGGAGAAGGGCAAGCTTCACTCCCTGCTGGTGACCGGCAGCAAGGTTTCGGTGCTGATCAGCTGGCCGCCTCTGCTGGGACTCGTGGTGTTCGGCGACGATCTGATCCGCACCTGGGTGGGCGCGCGTTTCGCGACCACGGCGCCCCTGGCGAGCGTGCTCTCGCCGCACGGCCCGCAGGCTTCCGCGGCGCAGATCCTGACGCTGCTCGCGCTCCCGACCCTGATCGCGCTGCCGCAGTCCACCGCGTCCTCCGTGCTCTACGGCGTCAGCCGGCACCGGGGAGTGGTGACGCTCTCGATCCTGAACGCGCTGCTGAATCTGGGGCTCTCCATCCTGTGGGCGCGGCCGCTCGGCATCGCGGGTGTGGCGCTCGGGACCGCGGTGCCGCTCGCGCTGGTGGGCGGCGTCGCGACCCTCCTCTACACCTGCCGCGCGCTCGAGCTGCCGCTGCCGCATTACCTCTGGGAGGGCATGGCGCGCCCCGCGCTGTGCTGCGGCGTGTTTCTGATCGCCGCGCTCGGGGTGCGGGCGATCGCGCATCCCATCGGATGGTGGGCGCTCGGCGCGGCGTGCGCGGCATGCTGGCTGGCGTTCGTGCCGTTCGCGTGGCGGCTGGGGCTGACGGGTGAGGAGCGGAACCGACGGAGCCGCGTGCTGCCCGCTCTGCTGCGTCCGTCGCCAGCGGTGTTCGCGGAGGCGGGACGATGAGCCCCCGCGTCAGCGTCGTGATGACGGCCTATAACGCGGCGTGGTGCGTGGAGCGCGCTCTCGAGAGCGTGTGCGCGCAGACCCGGCTGCCCGATGAAATTCTGGTGTGCGACGACGGCTCGAGCGACGGAACTCCGGATCTGATCGAGCGTCGCTTCGGCGAGCACGTGACCGTGCTCCGGCTGCCGCATCGGAACGCGGCCGCCAGCCGGCGTGTGGGGCTCGAGCGCGCGAGCGGGAACTGGCTGGCGTTCATGGATGCCGACGACACGTGGCGGCCGAAAAAACAGGAGCTCCAGCTGGCGTTTCTCGAACGCCATCCTGAGGTGCGATGGATCAGCTGCGACGGCGCGTTCGTTTCGGCCGACGGGGTGATCCGCGAGTCCTGGCTGTCCGATTACTTCGAGCCCGTGCGGGAGCGGGTCGGCGATCTGCTGCCGCCGCTCGTCGAACGCTGCTTCCCGCTGATGAGCTCGATGATGGTGGAGCGCGAGGCGTACGCCCGGGTCGGAGGGATCAACTCCGAGATCATCTATTCGCACGATTACGACCTGTGGGTGCGGCTCGCGGCGCGATATCCGGGCGCGCTCATGGCCGAACCGCTGATCGAGTATTTCTCGCACGCCGGTTCCCTGTCGCGCAGGATCGCGGAGCGCGCATGCGACGACCTCGACCTCATGCGGCGGATCGAACGCGGCGATCTGGGTCACCGTCCCGAATTGCAGCGCGTCGCGGCGCGCCGCGCTGCGGCTCTCGAATTCGATCTCGCGATCCACGCGCTGCGGGCGAACCGGCTCGCCGAGGGCCGCGTGCGATTGCGGAGGACGGCGGCCAGCGGACCGTGGAGCCGCCGCCTGCTCGCGCTCGCCGCCGCGTCGCTGCCGGCAGGCGCGATCCCGGCGCTCATGCGGTCCGCGTGGGTCAAGCGATTCGTGCAGAGCCAGCGCCGCCGCGCGCCCGTCGTGCGGCCCGGGCAGGGAGGCGCGGCGTGAGCGGGGCGTTCGACGTGGCCGCGGTGATCCCGGCGCGCAACGGCCTGCCCGATGTGCTGGAAGCCGTGGAATCGGCGCTCGCCCAGTCGAACCTGCCCCGTGAAATCGTGGTGGTGGACGACGCGTCCACGGACGGCACCGGCGATGCGGTCGAGCGCGCGTTCGGGCCCGGTGGGCCGCGCTGCGGCCGCGCCCCGGTGCGCGTCCTCTCCGGGCACTTCGGCAGCGCGGCGGCGGCCCGCAACGCCGGCTGGCGCGCGGCGCAGGCGCCGTGGATCGCGTTGCTCGACGCCGACGACGTGTGGTTCGACAGCAAGCTCGCCGCGGCGGCCTCCGCGCTCGCCGCCGCCCCGCGGGCGCGATGGTTCTTCAGCGACGGCGCGTTCCGCACGCTGGAAGGGGAGACGCGAAGGTCGTGGCTCGAGAGCTACGCCGACCTGCCGGAAGCGTACGTGGGCCAGCCGGTGCGCGAGTTGATCGAGGTGAATTTCGTTCTCACGTCCTCGGTCGTGGTCCACCGCGAGGCGCTTGAGACGCTGGGCGGATTCGACGCCTCGCTGAGTCACGCCGAAGACATCGACCTGTGGATCCGGCTTGCGCGAAGATGGCCGGCCGCCGCGTCGCGCCGTGCTCTGGTGCGTTACCAGCACCGCGCGGGCGGACTGACCCGGCAGATCGAAGCGCGGCTCGCCGGTGACGTCGAGCTGTTCACGCGTCTGGCGTCCGATCGCACGCTCGAACGCCCGCTTCGTCGCCTCGCGCGTCGCCGCGCGGCGCTGTCGCAGTTCAAGCTGGGGGTGGCGGCGCTGCGCGAGGGCCGGCGCGGCGAGGCGCGCCGCCGCTTCGCCGCGGGCTGGGTCTTTCCGGAGCGCGCGCTGCCGGTGTGCTCCGCGCTCGCGGCCAGCCTGCTTCCCGCCTTGTGGCTGGCGCGCGTTCGCCGCGAGGACTGGGCGATGCGAAGCGCCTCTTCCATGAAGAGCGTCCGGCGCGTGGTGCTGGAAGACGCGCCGCGCCAGGCGACACCGCGGGGGAGATCGTGAGTTCGCAGAGCCCGCACCCGGCCTCATCGGTCCACGAGCTGCGCGCGGCGGCGCGGCGGCAGGCCCGTGGCTTTCCGATGGGTCTCACGCTGCTGGCTTCGACCGGCCTCGCCGCGCTCTCGATCGCGGTGTTCGCGGTGCTCGACTACCGCTTCCATCAGGACCCGCATCGGATCGTCAAGCTGATGCTGGGGCTGAGCCTGGTCGGCGCGATCGTCGCGATGCCGATGATCGGCTTCACGCTGATGCCGATCGCGACGCCGTTTCTGCCCTGGATGCCGAAGTTGCCGATCCCCGGCATGAACGCGCTCAACGTCCTGCTGTTCGTGGTGTTCGGAAGCTGGGCGCTCGGGCGCGTGACCCGGAAGCTCGATGTGTTTCGGCCCAGTCGTCTGGGCACCACGATCGGTTGGTTGCTGCTGATCGCGGCGCTCTCGATCGTTCGCGGCGGCGCGTTCCCGACCGGATACACCTACCACGTCGGCGAGGCGGTCTACGCGCTGGTCCGCTCGAGCGCGACGTTCGCCGTCTACTTCATCGGGCTGGCCATGGCGCGCGGCGAGAAGGCGCGCCGGCGGCTCTCGTGGGCGATCGTGATCGGACTGATGGCGGAGGCGGCGGTCACCGCGGCCTACGGTCGCAGCGGGCGCGGGCAGCGCGCGGTCGGATCCTTCGGACAGTCGAACGAACTGGGGGCATACCTCGCGATGTTCACCGCGTTCTCGGCCGCCATGATCCCGGGCACGCGCAACCTGCTCGGTCGCGCGACGCTGCTCGGTGCGCTGCTGCTCGGATCGTTCGGCGTGCTGCTGTCGGTTTCCCGCGGCGCGATCCTGGCGCTCGCCGCTTCACTGCTCTTCGTCGGGCTGCGCAGCTCGCGCGTACTGACCGCGTTGCTGCTGGTCGCGCTGGTTTCTTCGCCGCTGTGGGTGCCCGACTACGTGATCCATCGCATCACCGGATCCCGCATCGAGACCGAGGACGAGGAGGGTCGGCTCGAAGGCTCCGCCCAGATCCGGATCGACACGTGGCATGCGATCGCGACCCTGGTGTCGAATCATCCGCTGGAAGGCGTGGGATTCGCGGGCCTGGGATACGTCCTGCCCGAGACCGGCGCGGAACTCGGGATCGAGGTCAAGGATTCGGCCCATAACACGTACCTGAGATTCGTGGGCGAGATGGGCGTGATCGGCCTCTCGCTGTTCCTGATGCTGCTGTGGGGCTGCGCCCGCCTGTCGGCGGACGCCACGCGCCTCGCTCGCACCCGGTTCGACCGCCAGCTCGCGGTGGGATTCGGAGCCGCAACCCTGGCGATGGCGATCTCGTGCGTGTTCGGCGACCGCTTCTTCTCGATCCTCATCACCGGCAACTTCTGGATGCTGGCCGCGCTCGTCAACGACTCGCTGCTCGATCGGCCGCAGGGGACCGCGTGACGCGCTGGCTGCGCTGGATGCTGAGCCTGGTGCCGCGGCGCGAGGCCGCGGGCCCGCGGCTGGTCGTGGTGCGGCATCATCGGATCTATCCGGATGGCGCGCGGCCGCTCTATCGCGTGGGCGTGAGCGAGTCGGTGTTCGGCGCCCAGCTCGACTTGCTGGTGCGGGTCGGTCTCGCTCCGCTGACGGTGGAGGACGGACTGGCGTGGCTGCGCGGGGCGCGTGGCGGGCTGCGGGTCGCGATGTCGTTCGACGACGGATACGCCGACAACGTGCGCGTGGGATTGCCGCTGCTCGAACGCCATCGCGCGCGAGCCACGTTCTACCTGACCGCGGGACTGATGGAAGAGCGCGTCGCGCCGTGGTGGGACCGGCTCGCCCACCGCGTCGAGCGGGCCGGCGTGACGACGCTGGACTGGATGCTCGAGGGCCGCCACCTGCACGCACCGCTCGGAGATGAGCGCTCGAGGCGCGCGGCCATGGTCGCGCTGCTGCCGGCGTTCCGGGCCGTGCCCGAAGTTCAGCAGCGGCGGCTGCATGAACTGGCCGAGCGCCTGCGTTCGCAGGGCGAGCCACCGTGCGAGCTCGCGACCTGGGACGAGGCGCGGGCGCTGGTCGCGAGCGCGATGGAAGTGGGCGCGCACACGCTCTCGCATCCCCATCTGAGCCGTCTCTCGCCCGAGCGGCAGGAGGCCGAGATCGCGGGCTCGATCGATCGGATCGAGAACCGGCTCGGGACACGGCCGCGCGGCATGGCGTATCCGGGCGGCGACTACGACGCCGCGAGCGTCGCCGCGTGCGCGAATCACGGCCTGCGCTACGCGGTCACGACCCGGCGCGGCGACGTCCATCCCGGCTCGGCACCGTTCGAACTTCCGCGCCGCGCTCTCTCGGACGGCGCGTGTCTCGATCCGTTTGGACGCTTCTCGGAACGAATGACGCGCGCCGAGATCGCGGGCGCGTTCGATCATCTGCGCCGCGCCGCGGAGGTGGCCTCATGAGCGCCGGGGAGGGGCGGCCCGGCGAACGCGCAGCGGGGTCGCGGGCGGCGGCCGGGGGGCGCGACCCGGGCCGCCTGCGCGTGCTGTTCGTGGTGGGAAATTTCGTGGCGGGTGGAGCCGAGCGCCACCTGCTCGAGCTGTGGAGCCGAATGGATCGCGAGCGCTTCTCGATCGAGATCGCGTGCCTGCGCCGCGAGGGACAGTTCCTCGCCGCGGTCGAGGCGCTCGGCTGGCCGCTGCACGATCTGCGTGCCGGACGCCGGATCTACGGACCGGCGGCGGGAGCGGCGCTGCTGCGGCTGATCGCGATCGCGCGGCGCTTTCGCCCGCACGTGATCCACGGCTATCTGTTCGGCCCCAATCTGCTCGCCGTGCTCGCGGGACGCGCGACCGGGACGCGGGTGGTCGCGGTCGCCAAACGCAACCTCGACTCGTTCGAGACCCCGCGGCAGGCGGCCGTGCAGCGCTTCGTCCATCGCGGCGCCACGCACGTGACCGCGGTGAGCGAGGCGGTCGCGGCGACCGTCGAGGCGATGGGCGTTCCGCGCTCGCGCATCACGGTGATCCCGAACGGCGTCGACACCGCGCGGTTTGGCATTGCCTCCGGCGACCGCGATGCGCTCGGCGTCGGAAACGCCCGGCCGCTGGTGGGCAGCGTGGGATCCCTCGCGGCGCGCAAGGACTATGGCACGCTGATCGAGGCGCTCGAGCAGCTGAAGATGCGCGGACGCTCGTTCGCAGCCGTGCTGATCGGGGACGGACCGGAGCGCCCGGCGCTCGAGGCCCGGGTCCGGGAGCGCGGGCTCGCGGATCGAGTGAAGTTCCTGGGCGAGCGTTCCGATGTCGAGCGGCTGCTTCCCATGATGGATCTGTTCGTCCTTTCGTCGCGCGAGGAGGGAATTCCGAACGCCCTGCTCGAGGCGATGGCCGCCGGGCGGCCGACGGTCGCGACCGCGGTGGGCGGGACGCCGGAGGTGCTGCGCGACGGCGAGACCGGATGGCTGGTTCCGGCCGGATCGCCGGGACGACTCGCCGACGCGCTGGAAGACGCGTTGATGCGTCCCGACGAAGCGCGCCGGCGCGGGGACAACGCGCGGCGCTGGGCCGAACAACACCTCGGCATCGCCGCCATGGTGCGCGCTCACGAGCGATTCTATGCGCTCGCATCCAGCGGGGACGGCCCGTGAGATCGGTCGCCTACGTCACGACCACGTTCCCGACGCTGGCCGCGTTCATCGAGAACGAGGTCCATCGACTCGTGAAACGCGGAGTTCGCGTGAAGGTGTTCACGCTGCGCGGCGTCTCGACCGTGCACCAGCCCGAGCACGCCGCGCTGATTCCGATCACGCGGTCGGTCGGCTCGCCGTTCGCGCCGGCCGCGCTGGGAGCGCTGCTGGCCTGGCTGGTGCGACGCCCACACGTGCTGCTGCCCGAAAGGGCGCGGGTGCTGTGGGCGTCGCGCGGCAGCCTCTACGCGCTCGCCGGTCACCTGGGTTACCTGCCGGCCGCGGCGCGGGTCGCATCCGAAGTCGAGCGGGAAGACCTCGGCCTGGTGCACGGCGCGTGGGCGCACTTCCCGGCCACGGTGGCCTACCTGGCGGCGCGGCTGACCGGCCGGCCGTTCACGATGGCGGCGCATGCCGGCGCCGATCTCTATCGCACGCGCGCGTTCCTCGCCGAAAAGGCGCGCGCCGCGCGCTTCACGACCGCCTGCGTGCGCGGCAACGCGGAGATGTTGAAGCTGCTGGCGGGCGAAGGCGCGAGCGTTGAATGGCTCTACCACGGCGTCGACGCATCGCGCTTCGATGGCCGTGGCCGCTCTCGCGATCCGCGGCCGATGCTGCTCGCGGTGGGCCGCCTTTCGAAACCCAAGGGCTTCGACCTCGCGGTGCGCGCGGTGGGGCTGCTGCGCGCGCGCGGTCTGGATCCGCGGTTGATCGTGGTCGGGGAGGGGCCCGAACGCGCCGCACTCGAGGCGCTCGCGCGCGCTGAGGGCGTCGCGGACCACGTCGAGTTCCGCGGTGCGCTCACGCACGATCAGCTGTTGCCGCTCTACCGAACGGCATGGATGCTGGTCGCGCCGTGCCGGGTGCTCGCGAACGGAAGGCGCGATGGAATCCCCAACGTCGTGGTCGAAGCGATGGCGATGGGCGTACCGTGCGCGGGCACGCGCGCCGCCGGCTTGAACGAGGCGATCGTTCCGGGCGTGACCGGAACGCTGTGCGAGCCCGAGGACGCGCAGGCGCTGGCGGACGCGATCGCGCCGCTGATCGAAGATCCCGCCACTCTCGATCGCTGGGGGGCGCAGGCGCGAGCGGCGGTGATGGACCGATTCGACGCCGATCGCAACTTTGAGCGGCTGTTCTCGCTGTTCGAAGCCGCGGGCGACGCCGGGCCGGGAGCGGCGCGCGCCGCGAAAGGAGCGTGAAGCGGTGCGCGTGATGCACGTCATCGAGGCCATGCACCAGGGAGGCGCCGAGTCGCTGGTGATCGAGCACGTTCGCCACGCCGGTCCGGACGTCGAGAGCCGGGTGTGTGCGCTCAATCGCGGCGGAGCCGCGCTCGATCAGGCCGCCGCTCTCGGGGCGCGGGTCGAAGTGCTGCGCCGGCGCTCCGGCGCACTCGAGCGCGCGGCCGGCATCGCACGCCTCGCGAGCCGCCTCAGCGAGGCGCGGATCGAGGTCGTCAACGGCCACAATCCGACCGGCTCGCTCTACGGAACGATCGCTGCCGCGATCGCGCGCGTTCCGGTCGTGGTGCGCACCGAGCACAGCATTCACTACGCCGGACGGCACTCGGCGTTCTACGCCGGCCTCGAGCGCTGGACCACGCGCCGCTCGGCCGCCGTGGTGTGCGTTTGCGAGGCGGTGCGCGACAGCCATGCGCGGCGCTTCCCCGGGATCGAGGACCGCTTCGTCACGGTCATGAACGGAATCGGTCCGGCGGCGCCCTCTCGCTCGCGCGCCGACGTGCGGCGAGAACTGGGAGTTTCCGAGTCCGGGTTGCTGGTGCTCGCGGTCGGAAGTCTCACCCCGCAGAAGGCCCAGCATCTGCTGATCGACGCGATCGCGGAGGTGGAGCGTGAGCAGCCGGCCGTGCGGGTCGCGATCGCGGGCGATGGCGTGCTGCGCGGGGCGCTCGAGCAGCGCATCCGGGCCGCCGCTCTCAGCGGCGCGGTCACACTGCTCGGACCGCGTGCCGACGTCGGGGATCTGATGCAGGCGGCCGACCTGTTCGCGCTGACGTCGGAGCGCGAAGGGCTTTCGGTCACGCTGCTCGAAGCGATGCGGGCCGGGCTCCCCGCGGTCGCGACGCGCGTGGGCGGAAACGGCGAGGCGGTCGCGGACGGCGAGAGCGGCCTGCTGGTCGCCCCCGGCGACGCCGGCGCGCTCGCGCGCGCGATCGGGGGACTGCTGTCCGATCCGGAGCGCCGCACCGCGATGGGGCGCGAGGCCACGGCGCGCTGGGCCGCGCGGTTCACCGCCACTCGTATGGTGGCCGAAACCGAAGCGCTCTACCGCCGTGCGCTCGAACCCGGCGCGAGGGCCGGAGCCGCCCGCGCAGCCGGAGGCCGAACGTGATCCTGCTCGAGGCGCGGGGCGAGGCCCGGCTGCGGATCGCCGCGATCGGCGACGTGGGAGTGCTGGGCCGCGCGCGCTCGCGCGCCGCGCGTGACGGATGCGATGCGGTGCTGGCCGCGCCGGCAGCGGTGCTGCGGGCGGCGGACCTCGGATTCGCGAATCTGGAATTCCCGGTGGCCGATCCCGCGTGGGTGAATGCCGGAAGCGCGTCGGAATTCTGGCACGCGGCCGACGTGCCGGCAGCGCTCGCGCGCGCCGGAGTGCGTGTGGTGTCGCTCGCGAACAATCACATCATGGACTGCGGCGAGCGCGGTCTCAAGCGCACGCTCGAAACCTGCGCCGCGGCCGGGATCGCGACCGCGGGCGCGGGCCCGACGCTCGAGCACGCGTGCCGTCCGGCGCGGCTCCAAGTCGCGGGCCGGCGGGTCGCGGTGCTCGCGTACGCCACGCCGTCCGCGAACGCGGCGCGCGGCGACCGCGCGGGTTTCGCGCCGCTCGAGGCATCCCGCGTGCGCGCGGACGTCGAACGCGCGCGCTCCCTGGCCGATCTCACGATCGTGAGCGTGCACGGAGGTTCGATGTACGTGGACTATCCGCCGCCCCGGGCGCTCGAGATGGCGGACCTGCTCGAATCGCTGGGCGTCGACCTCGTGATCGGGCATCATCCGCACGTGCTCCAGGGATTCCGCTCTCGAGGCCACACGCTGACGCTGTTCAGCCTCGGCGACGCCGTGCTCGATCCGGCCGCCGGGGATTTCGAGGCGCGCGTGGCCCGCGAGATCCGCCGCGATTCGGGTGTCTGGACGGTCACGCTCGCGGACTCGCCGGGCCTGGCGTTCGAGCCGCTCACGCTCGATGACGACGGTGTGCCGATGCCGGCCTCCGCGGAGCGGGGAGCGGCGATCCTCGAACGGCTGCGCCGCATCACCCAGGGTTTGGGCGACGCGAGCGAACGCTTCCGCCGCGAGTCGGCCGCCACGCTGCTGCGCTACGAGCTCGAGAGCCTGGGCTCCTACCTGCGGGCGGGGCGGATGGATCGTGCGCTGCGGCTGTTATTGTCGTTCAGGCTCCGCCATCTGCCGATACTGTGGGGAGCGCTCACGCGCGGCCGATCCGCGACGCGGCCACGCGCGGGCGCGGCGGCATCCGATTCCACGAAGCTCGACTGACCGGAACGGGGAGGATCCAGCTGTGCCCACCGCGGCCGAAACACGGAAGGCCTTCGAGACGTTCATCCGATGGACCATCGAGGTGGAGCGTCCGGAGGGCGCGACGTTCCTTCCCGAGGGCGAACGCGAGGCGTTCCTGGGTTACTACCGCGACCTGCCGGCCGCCGGCGACGAGGCTCGCATTCGCCGCTACCTGCGCGGATTCTGGCGCAGCGAGGCGGGCTGGGCCGCGCGCTGGCTGGCGGCGCGCGAGCGGCCGCGGGTGATGGATGCGGGTTCGGGTTTCGGCACCTACTCGATGCTCTATGCCGCGGTCGGGGCTGAAGTGGTGGGGGCCGATCTTCGTCCCGATCGCCTCGATGCGGCCGAGCGGCGGCTGCGCCACCACGCGGAAAGCACCGGCAGCCGCTGGCCGGTGCGCTACGTGCGCGCCGATCTCACGCGGGAGTGGGAGGCCAGGGTGGACCTAGTGTGGGTGTACAACGCGCTCTCTCACATCGATCCGCTCGACGGATTCCTCGGCGCGGTGCGCGATCACCTGAATCCGGGCGGCGTGCTGGTGGTGGGTGACATCAACGGCGCGCATCCCGCGCATCAGCGCCGGCTCGCGAAGCTGCGCTCTCAGGTGCACCAGGAATACGTCGCGCCCGACGGCCAGCGCCACGCCTACGCGGTGGAGCGCGCGTTTTCGCAGCGCGAGATACGCGAAGTGATGGAGGAAAACGGACTTCGGATCGAGCACCACGAGCTGTACTGGGGCGGTCTGGGCGCGCTGCCCTCTCCGATCTACGAAGGCCTGGTGCGGCCGCTCCAGCGGCCATGGATGCCGTTCGCCTCGCGCGCGCGGCGCCAGCTGGTGGTGGCGGCGCGCGATGGCGCCGGGCGCTGAGCGGGAGAACCCATTGCGCGTATTGTTCGTGACCCAGTACTGGCCGCCCGAGACCGGAGCCGCGCCGGCCCGGGCGCTTCATTTCGCGCTCGCCCTCACGCGCGCCGGACACCAGGTGCGCGTCGTGACCGGCCTGCCGAACCATCCTTCGGGCCGGATCCATCCCGAGTTCGCGCGCGTGCGCCGCGCCACCGAATGCGACGGAAACCTGACCCTCGAGCGCGTGTGGCTGCACGCGACGACGCGCCGAACCGCGCTCACGCGCGTGTGGAACCATCTCACGTTCGCGGTCTCGGCCACGCCGGTCGCGCTCACGGGCCCGCGACCCGACGTCGTGCTCGCGACCGTGCCGCCGCTGTTCCTCGGAGTCACGGCGTGGATCGCGGCGCACCGCCATGGCGCCCCTCTGATGCTCGACTGCCGCGACGACTGGCCGCGGGCCGCGATCGCGCTCGGCGAGATGCGCGAAGGAGCGGCGGCCTCGGCGCTCGGTGCGCTGGCGCGATTCCTCCAGCGCCGCGCCGCGCGTGTGGTGGCGGTGACTCCGGGCATGAAGCGCCAGCTCGAACGGCGGGGTTTCGATGCCGGGCGCATCGAACTGCTCACGAACGGCGCCGACACCGAGCTGTTCCGGCCCGCCCCGCTTCCGAACGGAGAGGGGCGGCCGTTTACCGTGCTCTACGCCGGGACGCACGGACTGGTGCACGGCATGGAAGCGCTGCTCGATGCGGCCGAGCGCGTGCGCGACCGCGTCGAGATGCGCTTCGTGCTGGTCGGCGACGGGGCCGCGAAACCCGCCCTCGAGCGCCATGCCGCCTCGCGCCGCCTCACGAACGTCGAGTTCCGCGCGAGCCTGTCGCCGGCGCAACTGGTGGACGTGATCCACGACGCCGACGTGTGCGTCGCGACCACGCGCGATCACGCGTTCTCGGGCGAGACCATCCCGGTCAAGATGTTCGACTACCTGGCGTGCGGCCGGCCGGTGGTCGCGGCGGTGGCCGGAGACGCGGCCGACGTGATCCGATCTTCGGGCGCGGGGGAGGTGGTGCCGCCCGGCGATGGCGTCGCGCTCGCGGACGCGCTCATGCGCCTGGCCGCCGATCCGGAGCGGCGCGCCGCTCTCGCCGCGGCCGGCCCGCCGTTCGTCGAGCGGGAATATTCCCGCCGGCGGATCGGAGAGCGCATGACGAGCCTGCTGGAGGACGTGCATCGCTCCGCTCACGGGCGCGCGATCGCGCCCCGGCCGCGCGGCGTTCCGGGTGCGCTCAAGCGACTCACGGATGTTGGGGTGGCGCTCACGCTGCTGATCCTGTTGTCCCCGGTCCTCGCGGTCACCGCGCTCGCCATTCGGTTCGATTCGCCGGGAAGCGCGTTGTTCCGCCAGCGCCGCATCGCGCGCGGCTCGCGCGAGTTCACCATGCTCAAATTCCGCAGCATGCACGTGGGCACGCCGGATCTCGCCTCGCACCTGATGGGGCCGGGGTCGAGCCGCGTCACGCGTCTCGGACGATTCCTGCGCCGGGCCAGCCTCGACGAATTGCCGCAGCTGTGGAACGTCCTCAAGGGCGAGATGACGCTGGTGGGGCCGCGGCCGGCGCTATTCAACCAGTTCGACCTGATCACGCTGCGCCAGCAGGCCGGCGTGGACGCGCTCAAGCCCGGGGTTACCGGCTGGGCCCAGATCCACGGCCGCGACGAGATCGCGCTCCAAGATAAGGTGGCGCTCGACCGATATTATCTGGAGCACGGGTCGCTCAGGCTTGACTTCATGATCGCGGCGCGCACGCTTCTCACGCTGTTCTCCTCGCGAGGCGTCTATTGAACGCCCCTTCGCCTTCGTTCCGCTCCGCGATTCCGGCCTTGCGACCCGGATCCGTTGCCGGGTCGTGGCTGCAGGCCGCGATCGGGGCCGCGTTGCTCGCCGGGGTCTATTTCCGTGCGGCCGCCGAGCTGTGGACGGTGTGGCTGACGAACGACAATTACTCGCACGGGCCGCTGGTGCCCGTGACGGCCCTGGTTCTGGTGTGGCTGCGGCGCCGCGATCTGGCCGCGGCGCCACTCCGGCCCGATCCGCGCGGCGTGGCGCTCATCGCTCTGGCCTGCCTGATGATCGTGTTCGGCATGCGCGCCGACCTGTTCGCGCTGGAGGGTTACTCCATCCTGCCCATGCTGTGGGGCATGTCGCTCGCGTTCTTCGGTGGCTCCGTCACGCGCGTGCTGGCGTTCCCGATCGGATATCTCGTGTTCATGCTCACGTTCCCGCCGTTCCTGATGAACACGCTCAGCTACGCGCTCAAGGAGATCACCGTCCGCCTGTCCACTCAGGCCGCCGAAATGATGGGCGTGACGCTGCAGCGAAGCGGGATGACGCTCTACCTCGAGAGCGGCGTGCTGCGCATGGAAAACCCGTGCAGCGGACTGCGCTCGCTGCTCGCCCTGCTCGCGACTGGCGCGGTGTTCGCGCACCTGCAGCCCGGCGGCTGGGTGCGCCGCGCGCTGGTGCTCGCGGCCGCGGTCCCGATCGCGATGTTCGGGAACGCGTGTCGCATCACGCTGCTGATCCTGATCGGACATTACGTGGGCGTGAAGGAGGCGACCGGCGCGTTCCACGATTGGAGCGGCTACGTGATTTACCTGATCGCGCTCGCCGGGCTGATGGGCGTTCGCGCCGCGCTCCTGCCGCGCGGGGCGCGGGAGCGGGCATGAAGCGAGTGGCGACGGTGTTCGTTCTGCTCGCCGCGACGGCGCTCTACGTGGGACTCCATCCGCCGGTCAATCTCGCCGCCGGGCACGGCGTGCTGCGCGCGTGCCCGCAGCGGTTCGGCGACTGGAACGGCACCGAGCTCTCGTTCGAGGATGCGGTGGTCGAAGAGCTCAAGGCCGACGACCTGCTGATCCGCCGCTACGAGCGTGCCGACGACAGGGTCTGGCTGTGCGTGGTCTATCACCAGAACCGGCGCTACGGAGCGCACGACCCGCAGCTGTGCTATGAATCGCAGGGCTACGTCGTCCGGCGGCCGGTTCGCCACCTGCTCGACGACGGAACGCGTTCCGGGCTCGACGTGAACCGGTTCGTGGCGGAGCGATCGCACGATCGCAGGCTGGTCTACTACTGGTGGACGACACGCGGCCTTTCGACTTCGGACCGCGACGCGTTCCGAAATCGGATGATGGTGTCGGGAGTGCTGGACAACCGATCGTGGGGGGCTTTCGTGCGGGTGGAAGCTCTGGTGCGGGGGGGTGACGAAGCGGGCGCGGCGCGAGCCCTGGATGATTTCGGCTCCCGAGTCGCGCGGGCCCTGCCTCCGCTGTTTGCGTCGGTGGGCGCAGCGAGCGTCCGGCCTTGAACGCGTTCGAGCAGGTGGCGGTCGCGTGGCAGGCGCTGCTGCGCAGCGCGGCGAAGCTTCGCCGCGCCGGAATGTGGATTCCGCTGCTGGTGTTCGGCGCCACGCAATTCCTGGTCCTCGCGTCGCTGTGGAGCTTCGCCCACCCGCTGGTGTCGTGGTTCATGGTGCCGCTGCTCCACCGGATCGGCGGAGACGGGCTCCTGCGCTATCCCAACGTGTTTCGCGTGATGCCGGCGTTGTTCGGGCAGGCGGATCTCGCGCTCGGCGCGACGGTGGGAGCGATCTCGGTCGGCGCCCTCACGATTCGGTTCGCGGCCGGCGCGAGGGGAACCCCGATCGGGGCGGGCTCCGCGCTCGGCCTCGCCGCGCGCCGCGCGTTGCCGCTGGTGCTCGCGAATCTGCCGTTCAATGTGCTGGTGTTCGCGCTGTCGTTCGGGCTCGACTGGTGGCTGGCATCCCGCGGCAGCGGCGGCGCGGTGCGCAAGTTCTCGGGGCTGGTGGTGCTGTCGGGATCGATCGTGCTGCAGAGCGTTTTCTTCTTCGTGACGTGCGAAGTCGTGCTGGCGGGGCACGGGGTGCTGGGCGCGCTGGCCGCCGTTCCGCGCGCCGCGGCGCGCGGATTCTGGGCCGCGATGTTCCTCGGCGTGCTGCTGGTGCTGCCGCTGCTGCCGATCCAGATGCTGTCGGGACGCAGCTCGATGCTGATCGATCGCGGTAGCCCCGAGTTGGTCGGCTGGATGCTGGTGGCTCAGATCGTGATCGAGCTCGTGATCTGGTTCCTGCTCGCCGGCGGTGCCACGCTGATCTACCTGACGCTGATCGAAGAGCGCGCGGGAGCGGAACGATGAAGAAGGGGGTTCGTCGCGGGCGGTTCGCGAACGCGGGATTGCGGACCGCGGCATTCGCGCTCGGACTGATCGTGATCGTCGGCTGCGCGGATCCGGCCCTGTGGCCCCGCTGGGTCGCCGAACGCGATTTCTGGCACGCGCGCAGACTGGTGGATCGCATCCGCGTCAATCCGCGATTCGCAAAAGATTCCGACTACGAACGCGCGGCCGAGGCGTTCTCTTCGATCGGGCGCCGCTTCCCGCCGTCGGCCTGGGGACATCCCGCGCTTCCCGGCGCGGCGCGGGACGTGGCGATCGCCGCAGGCCGCTCGGCGATCGCGATCGCCAAGCTCGACGAGATGCGCGGCCGCGTGGAGAGCGCGCTGGCCGGCTATGCGCGCGCGGAACAGGAATGGCGCGCCGTCCCCTCGGTCGCGCTCGAGGCCGCGATCGCGCGCGCGCTGGTGCTGGAGCGCGCCGGTCGAGCGAGCGAAGCGCTCGAGGCGTGGGGAGGCATCGCGGCCGGCTACCCGATGGTGGACGACGAACGCGGCGAGGTGATCGAGCCGGTGATGGACGCGCCGCTGCGCGTCGCCGCCGCGCTCGAGCGCGCCGGGC
>JACOSU010000198.1 GCA_016178685.1 Candidatus Eiseniibacteriota bacterium
CCCGACGAATGACACTGCCCATCGACGGCTCCTTTCGTCTGTGTGTGTTGGTCGTCTCGCAACGCCATCACACCACAGCGGTTGGAGCCGCTTCAATTCCCAACTAAGAATCGCACACCTTCTTCGAGAACCAGTAGCCCGGGTAGTAGCCCTGGCGCGCCTCGACCATGAACGCCGTGCGCGGATTGGAACCGCCGAGCGAATCGCTGGTGGTGGAGGCCGTCAGACTGTAGCCCGCAGTATGGACGGCGTAGACGTCTGCGATCTGTTCCCAGTAGTAGGACTGATTCTGGTACGAGATCTCGAGCAGCATGGTGGCGCCGTCCACCAGGTCCGCGGCGTCGGTCACGACCGCCGTGCCGCCCGCGATTGCCGCGGCGGCCGCGGCGGCTGGCACGGAGCGCAACACCACGTAGTCGGAGAGGTACGAAATCGGATCGAGGTCGAGCGCACTCGCATTCCACGACACCTTGACCCTGCCGCCCTGATCGTTCGGTACGTCGCGCACGCTCGCCATGCTCGGCTCGGCGCCCATCTGGATCCAGCGATCGACGTGCTGGGCGTAGATGTCGAGCTCGACGTGCTTTCGGTTGTCGTGCCACGCGAAGATCGCGCCGCCCCCGCCGTCGCCGGTCGCGACCGCAAGCTGCTGGTCATCCGGAGCGTCCGCGACCGGGACTCCGTCCTGCGGCAGCTGAAAATCGATGTTGCCGCCGGCCGAGACGTGTTGCGCGTACACGTCGTCCCCGCTCCGGTTGTCGGTCCACGCCACGATCGCGCCGCCGGTGCCGTCTGGAATCACGATGGGAGAGAACTGGTACGCGGGCCCGAGAGCGATCACCTGCCCGTTCACCGGCCAGTAGTTCGGCACCGTCCCCGAGCCGAGCACCCGGATTCCGTAGACATCGCTCCCGGGCGGATTGCGCTGGTCGATCCAGGCGATCAGGGCTCCGCCGAAGCCATCGGGAGCCGCGACCGGCGTAGTCTGCTGGCCGCTCGCCGAGCACAGGGCCAGACCGTTCGCGGTCCAGAGCACCGAGGCCGAGCCGTCGAGATGCTGGCCGTAGATGTCGGCGTTGCCTGCGCGCAGGTCGTCCCACGCGAGGATGGCGCCTGCCGCGCCATCCGGGGCGATCGTGACGTCGTTCTGATCGGTGGCGGCGTTGCAGACCACCAGGCCGTCCACGGGCCAGCCGCCCGCGCGCGACCCGTTCGAGAGCAGGTGAAGAGCGTAGATGTCCCGGTTCGCTCCGCGCCCGTCCACCCAGGCGAACAGCGCCCCGCCGAGATCATCGGCGGTGAGCGCCGGGATTTCCTGATTGCCGGCCGCCGTGCACACCGCCTTGCCCGAGGGACCCCATTCGACCATACCGAAGCCGTCCAGGCGCTGCGCGTACAGGTCGAGGCCGGCTCCGGTCTCCTGCCACTCCACGATCGCGCCGCCCTTCATGTCGGACCGGATCACGGGGGGCATCTTGGCGTTGGACGAGTTCGAGACGGGCTGTCCGCTGGCCGGCCAGCCGGGCGCGAGGGTGCCCGCGGCCGTCATGCGGCTCGCGTACACGTCGCTCGCCGATCCGCGCAGATCCTCCCAGGCGATGAACGCTCCGCCCGCGCCATCCGGGCAGACCACGGGGTAGAACTGGTTCGAAGCGTCGTTGCATACCACGACCCCACCCGCGGTCCATCCCGGGGCGATGGCGCCCGAGGCGAGCACACGCAGCGCGTAGATGTCCACGCTGCTGGCGCGGGCGTCCATCCACGCGATGATCGCGCCCCCCGATCCGTCCGACGCGATGGACGGGTAGCCCTGATCGTTCGGCTGGGTGCAGAGCGGCAGATTGACCGCGGGATCGTGCGGCCACACGGCGTGGGAGGGCCGAGGCCACAGCAGCACGAACAGCGCGAGCGTGAGGATCGGAAGAAAACGAAAGCGAATCGCCGTCACGGGACACCTCCTTGTGGTGCGCCGACGTACGGAGCAGCGAGCCGCGCCACGTCAGCCGGGACGTGGAATCGCACGCGGCCGATCGCACGTTCGAATGTGGCATCCCGAAGACTCTGCGGCAAGTGGGAAAATCGGGCGACGTGCGTCGTGATGCCGCGGCGGGGCGTCGGGCCGCACGGCGGGTCGCGCGTGCTCAGGCCGGCGCGCGCACCTGATCGATCGCTTCCAGCACCAGGTCGCCAATCTGCGAGGTCGAGAACCCCGAGTCGGTGCCCAGCGAGGGCAGCTTCTTCGAGCGCAGCAGTCCCGCCACCGCATCCTCGATGTGCGTCGCTGCGGCACTCTCGCCGAGATCATCGAGCATCATGTTCACGGCCATGATGGTGGCGATCGGATTCGCGACGCCCCGGCCCGCGTGCCGGGGCGCCGAACCATGGATCGGCTCGAACAGGCTGACCTGCCCGGGATGAATGTTCCCGCTCGCAGCGATCCCGAGGCCGCCCTGGATCATCGCGGCGAGGTCGGTGAAAATGTCGCCGAACATGTTGCTCGTGACCACGGTGTCGTACTGGCCGGGATCGCGCACCACGTACATGCACGCGGCGTCGATGTAATTGTGCTCGCGCGCGATGTCGGGATATTCCGCGCCCACCTCCGCGAACGTGCGGGTCCAGAGATCCATCGCGCGAACCGCGTTCGCCTTGTCGATCAGCGTCAGCTTCCGGCCGCGGGCGCGCTTTCGCGCGAGATCGAACGCGTAACGAATCGCGCGTTCGACGCCCTTGCGCGTGAAGATGATCTCCTGCGTGGCGACTTCGTCGGGCGTTCCCTTCTTGAAGAACCCCCGCATGCCCGCGTAGGCGTCCTCGGTGTTTTCCCGCACCACGATGAAGTCGACGTCGGCCGGCCGGGTGTCCTTGAGCGGGCACAGGTGCTCGGCGTAGAGCCGCACCGGGCGCAGGTTCACGTAAAGGTCGAGCTCGAAGCGCATCTTTGCGATGATTCCGAATTCGAGCAGCCCGACCTCGAGCCGTGGATCCCCGATCGCGCCCAGCAGAATCGCGTGGTGCTGCCGCACCTCGGAGAACGCGGACTCGGGGAAGATTTCCCCGGTCTTCAAGTAATGCTCGGCCCCGAACGGGTAGCGCGTGAGGCGAGCCTGGAACCCGTGAAGCGACGCGACGCGTTCCAGAACGCGTACTCCTTCGCGCACGACTTCGGGACCGATTCCATCGCCCGGGATCACGGCCACGTGATGCGTCTTCGACATTTCGGCTCCTAGTGGGAGCCCGCGCCCGCGCTGCCGGGCGGCGGTTGAGTTCCGAACGAGTATTCGACCGCGGCCCACACCCGGTGCGGAGCGTTGTTCTTCATCGCGGGGCGGAACCGCCAGTCGTTGAGCGAGCCCACCACCGCCGCGACCACCGTGGCCGGCAGGTCCGCGGGCGGGAACCACGGCAGCTCGTTCAGCACGACGCGTCCTCGCTCGTCCACCAGCACCGTCAGGTTGAGCGTCACTTGCTTGTGATTCGACATCAGGGAATCCAGCATGCGCGGCGCGCCCCGGTGGAGAATGGCAGACGGCATGTCCATCTGAACGAACTCCTCGAGCTTGGGCCCGAGCGGCGAAGTCAGCCGGCCGATCGCGCGCACGCCGGTCAGGATTTCGACCGGCAGCGAATCGGCCGCGGCCGCCGGGATGCGCGCGCGCACCGACGCCAGCGCCGGCGCGCGCCACGTCGAATCGAGAGCCACCGCCGCGCGGAACCACTCCTCGGCGAGCGAGCGGTGGCCGGCGCGCCACTCGTAGAGGCCCGCAAGGTACGGGGCCTCGGGCAGCGTCGGGTCGAGCGACGCTGCGACGCGCGCGGCGAGGCGCGCCTCGCCCGGCTGACCGTCGCGGCCGGCGCACACCGCCAGCACCAGCCATTCCTTGCCGGCGAGCGGGCGCGCGGCGACGCACTCGGCGGCCGCCCGATGCGCGTCCGACCAGCGGCCGAGCGCCGCGGCCACTTCGGCACGCGCGCGCGCTACGTACCAGTGCCACCCGTCGAAGCGGCCATCGAGCCACAACGGCTCGCGCTCCCACGGATACTCGTGACGCCGCTCGGGCGGCATCGAGTCCACTGCGGCGCGATCCATGAGCGGCGTCCAGAGCCTGGCGGCCGCCGAATCGAGGTCTCCCGCGCGCGCCTCATCGAGCGCGAGCGCGAGATCCAGATCGGCATCGGGCGCCGTGTTCGCCCGCAGCCGGCGAAGCGCGTCGGCCGCGTTGGCGTAGCCGCCCAGCTCCTCGAGACCGCGCGCGGTTTTCGCGAGTTCCCGGACCTGCGCGGGACTGAGCGCCAGCGCGGGAGCGGCGGCATGCGGCCTGGCAGCAGTCGCGGCCGGCTTCGGGGCAGCGCCGGAGTGGGCGGGTGCCGCCGCGGCGACCGCCATGCCGGTGAACACCAGCGCCGCGGCGAGCGCGAGCACACCGGCGCGCGATGCCGGGCGCGGCCCGGATTCCGGGTGGGCAGCCACTCCGGCTCTCACGGGACGCGGGTTTCGTCCAGGGACTCGAGCACCGCGTGAATCTCCGCGTCGGTCAGCACGCGATCCACGCTCTTCGCCCGCTGGAACACCGCCGTCACGCGCTCAGGGCTCGGCGAGATGCCGCGCCGCTCGAGCCAGAAGATCACGTTGCTCTCGCCGCTCATCGGACCCACTTCGATCTCCTGCCGCCTTCCCACCAGCGAGGCGGGGACGCCGGAATAGACGCGATCGGCGAGCCAGTCCTCGCCCTTCTGGTAGGCCTTGATTACCGCGGCCGCATGCACGCCGGTGCCGGTGCGGAACGCGTCCCGGCCCACCACCGGATAATTCGGCGGCACCGGCACGCCGGTCGAGACGCTCACACGCTCGCAGTACTCGGGCAACGCCGTCAGATCGTTCTCGATCCAGCCCAGCAGGCGCAGGTTCACCAGCAGCTGATCCATCGCCGTGTTGCCCACCCGCTCGCCGATCCCGATCGCGCAGCCGTGCACGCGCGTCGCGCCGGCGCGGATCGCGGCCAGCGTATTGATCACCGCGAGCCCGCGATCGCTGTGCCCGTGCCAGTCGAGCCCGACCTCGGCCCCGCTCTCTCGCACCACGGCGAGCGCGAAGCGCACCAGGTTTGCCGCGCCGGTCGGGGTGGCGTGTCCCACCGTGTTGCACAGGCACAGCCTGCTTGCCCCGCAGCGGATCGCGGCCAGGAACAGCTGCCGCAGCTGCGCGGGCTGCGCGCGCACCGTGTCCTCGGTGACGTACATCACCGGCAGGCCGTTCGAGACCGCGTACG
>JACOSU010000036.1 GCA_016178685.1 Candidatus Eiseniibacteriota bacterium
GCGGCCGCCACGATCGCGCTGGTCGCGATGCCGGCCCTTGCCGCTCACGCGAGCCATGGCGACAGCGGTCGGATGGTGCATCGCGTGGTGATCAGCAACGATGGGGTGAGGATCGAGGGCGGATCGGGCGATTCGACGATCGTCGAGGGCAGCGACGCCGGCAAGAACGGAGACATCTCGTTCGACGTCGATGGTCACCGGCATCACGTGCGGGTCGGCCACGGCCAGGTCGAAGTGGACGGGGATCAGGGCGGTGTGCGAGTGAACGGGCCGGTGATGACCGTGGGCGCCCGCGACAACAGCGTGGTGCGCGTGTTCGCCGATGCCGACGTCCCGGCGGGCGAGCACATCGATGGCGACGTGGTCGCGGTGTTCGGCTCCGTGCATGTGGCCGGTCAGGTGAACGGCAGCACGGTCGCGGTATTCGGAAGTGTGACGCTGGATTCGACCGCGAAAATCGATGGCGACGCGGTCTCGATCGGCGGAGCGCTCGATGCGGCGCCGGGCTCGACTGTGTCCGGCGAGCGCGTCTCGCTCGGCTTTCTTCCCCTCACATGGGGACTTCCCGCGCTGCCGATTCTCCTCGGCCTCGTGCTGGTGGGCTGGTTGATCTCGCTCTTCATGGGCTGGATGCTCCAGCTGCTGTTCGCCGATCGCATGCTGCGCGCCGCAGTCACGTGCTCGCGCCGCACCGGGATTTCGTTCCTGCTGGGCGTGGCTTCGGCGCCGCTGATGGTGATCGCGTGCGTGCTGCTGCTCATCACCGTGATCGGCATTCCGGTCGCGCTGCTGCTGCCGATCGCATACGGACTCCTGACGTGGGCCGGGCAGCTGGCCGCCACCTACCTGCTGGGTTGCAAGATCCTGCGTCGGGTTCCAGGCGAGGGCGGATCGTTTGCGCCTCTCGCGGTGGGACTGCTGTTTATCGCCGGCTTCTTCGCCACGGCTGCCGCCTTCGCGAGCGGGTCGGGTGTGTTCCGGACCGGAACGCTGTTCTTCCTCGCGCTGGGCTCACTGCTGTCCACCGGCCTGGCTGTGATCGGGACTGGCGCGTTCCTGGTATCGCACTTCGGCGCTCGGCCGGCCGACGTGTTCGCGCATCCGCGCGTGGGCGGGACCGACGCTGCGGCCCCGGCCGGAGCAGCGACGCCTCCGATCACCTAGCGGATCTGCGCAGCCGGCGAAGACGATCACGGAGCGGCTGGGTGCACGCGCCCAGCAGGGCGGCGCTCGGTGGGGACATTCCCTCAATGCTTCGGGCCCCGGCCCATGTGAGCGCCTGCCGGGCGCGTTCCGGGGCAGAACCCACCCCATAAAACGTTGCGGCGCAGTGTGGCGCGGGTGCGAATCGGAATGGTCCTGAACCCGTCATCGCGTCCGCCGGTGGCATGTTTGTGGCGTTCCATAGCCGGGTATGGGACCGCTCTCATTTCTGCGCCGCGCGCCGATCGGACTCGGCAGAGCGCTGCTCGCGCTCGGCGTGCTGCCCGCCACGGCTCGCGCCAACGAGCTTCCCGCATCGGCGGTCTCCAGCGGGTTCGTGATTCACGACGCTGCCGAGACATTGCGTGACTTCTGCTTCGTGGACGGCGACGGTGTCACGTGGTTTCAGATCCCGGGCGGCATGCGATGGGAACTCGTCACATCGCCGGCCGATCCCGCGATCGCGAACCCCGGCGACGGCGCGTTTCATCCGTTCGACGGATCCGAGGTGCGCGCCGCCCTGGCGGAAGTCAACTATCCGCTCGCGCGCGTGGGCGCCGAAATCTTCCTGCTGCCCTATCCACGGCGCGCGGGCCTCGAGTCCGCGGCCGGAGCCGGGATCATCCTGCTCTCACCGGGCATGGTGCCGCTCTCCGGCGAACATCAGCACGCCGAGTTCATCCACGAACTGGGGCACGTAGTTCAGTACGCGCTGATGCCGGACAGCGACGAGAGCGCATGGCGGAGCTATCGCGGCCTGCGGGGCATCGCGGATGAAACCGTGTATTTCTCGAGCGCCCCGCACGCCGACCGCCCTCACGAGATCTTCGCCGAGGACTTCCGCGCCACGTTCGGGGACCCGCTCGCGAACTACTCGGGATCGATCGAGAACTCCGCGCTCGCGCCGCCCGCTGAAGTCTCCGGTCTGGCCGATTTCATGCGCGGCCTCGCCGGGAGCGCGATCACGCTCGCCGCCGCGCCCAATCCCACCCGAGGCGCCACGCAGTTTTCGCGGACCGGAGCCACCCGCGAACCGCTCGAGCTGTTCGATCTCTCGGGCCGTCGCGTCGCGGTGGTTGCGCCCACATCCTTCGCCGCGGGGACCGCATGGCACTGGAACGGCCGCGACGCCGCCGGCCGGCGAGTGGGGCCCGGCGTCCTGTTCGCGCGCGTTCACGGCGAGCGGACGGCGACGAGGTTCGTGATCGCGCCGTGAAACTGGGGCTCCCCGCACCCCTCAGCGCGGAGTGAGCAGCTCGTCGGCCTCGAACGGCGGCGTCTGGGCGCGAGCGTGGCGGTCGCCGAACCCCGCGAAATTCCGCACCGCGTCGTAGAGCGAATGGGGCAGCTCGGTGAACACGCCGAACCCCGAGTGGCGATGGGTCTCGACCTCGCCCGAGAGCCAGCCCTCCACCTCCTGCACGTCCTCGACGCTGAGCGGCGACAGTGTCGCGGTCACCGCCACGAAGTAGCTCGCTCCGGGCTGCAGGCGGTCCAGGCGGCCGGCCGGCAGCGCGATCGGGCGCTCGAGCAGCGCGCGAACGGAATCCAGCGTGCCGAACGAATGCGGCGTCGCTCCGGATCGTTCGACGCGGTAGGTCTCGTTCCACACCTCGTAGCGGATCCGCACCGACGCGTCGTACGAATTTTCGAGCCGGTCGAACCACGCGCCGCGCCGGCGCCACAGTTCGACATGCAGTTGCAGCGTGGCGGGCATGCCGCGCGAAAGGCTGCGCACGACCGGCTCGTCGAGCAGATCACTGAGCCGTGCGCCGACCCACACGTGGCCCGCGCGCACCCGCGGCGCATCGACCTCGAGTTCAAGTGCGCGAGCCTGCGTCACGATCCCCAGCGTCGCGATCGCGAGAGCCGCGAACGCCCATGCCGGAGTCTGCCGCCGCGCGGCGCGTCGAAGATGAATCGCGAGAGTGGGGAGCAAGGAGATCAAGGGCGGGTTCTAGAAGGGTCTCTGAAACCGCGCGGCCCACGTCCACGAACGCGAGCGCGTGCAGGCCGCCGGCCATCGAGTGGGAGCGGAAGCGCCACAATCCGACGTCGTACTCCGCCTGCGCGAGCGCCACGCGATTGCCGCGATAGGTGTCCACCGCGTGCGCGCGCAACGCGTCGGGGCCGCCGAGCGTGAACTCCTTCTGCTTCGTCAGCACGCCGTCGAACGTGTGGCCCCCCGCGAAGCGCAGCGACAGCGTGACGGCGGGCGAGAGCCGCACGACGCTTCGCAGATCGGCGAGCGCGCGCGTGTATTCGAAATCACCGCCCAGCCCGTGTCCGGCGCGCTCGATCTCGATCCAGTGGTAGAGCCCGGCGCGCACCCGGCTCGTCAGGCGCGTGGGTCGCTCGAGCCTCAGCATCAGGGCGTGCGCTTCCCCCTCGTCGATCGCCGGGTTGTCGCGCAGCGGGCGATTGTCGTGGAACAGCGATTGCGCCCGGTCGCTCACCGCAAGCGATCGGTACTGGTCGGTTCGCACGTGCACGCTGACCGTCGAAAAGTCGGGCACGCGCCATGCCACGTACGCCGAGACGCCCTCGCGCTCGAAGTAGTCCCGGAAATCATAGCGGCTGAGCAGCATCGACAGGCTGTTCTCGATGTCGCTCAGTTGCTGCAGATCGTTGTGGTCGGTGCGCCGCGTGATCACGGCGCCGAGCGCGATGCGGCCGTGTGCGACCACCGGCTGCTCGAACTGCGCGCCGTAAAGCGTGCGGTTGCGGCCGAACGCCCGCTCGATCCGGGCGCCGAGTCTCGGCATGTATGGCTCGGCACTGTGCAGCCGCCAGCCGAAACCCGCGCGCATCGGATCGACCCGATTGTAATCGGCCAGAAAGTCGAAGTCCTGGTGGCGGTGCTCCATCGAGTGCCACGGCTCGATACCCGTGAGCAGGCCGTCGCCGAACGGGGCGCGTAGCCAGCTCCCCTCCTCGTCCTCGGGACGGATCTTCGACGCGCGAGCGGCCGAATCATCCGGCGTCGGCGCGAATTGAAGGAATTCCGACCAGTCGGGCGACGCGGATCCAAGCGTGTCGGGAGCGGCGGGGGCGGGCCTGGACGCATCGCCCGCCGCGTTGCCGGATTCCGGAGCGGCGGACACAGCGGTGCCGGGACTCGCGAGGTCCGGCGCGGCCGCGCCGGAGTGCGCGAAGCGTGGCGCGGCGACCAGCAGGACGAGCGCCAGCGCCATCGCGCGCGAGCGGGGTGCCATTACGATTCCTCCGGTGGCATGAGAGGGGGAGCTTCTCACGCGCGAATCGCAAGCTCCATACCACGCCTGACCGTTTCGCGACGCCCGATTCCGGTGCTCCAACGGCGCACCTGCAGCGGACGGCGCGCGATTGCGCCGTCGGACGAGCCCGAACCCGGCGTCCGGCGTGGCCGCTCCCGCCCGCGCCGTGGCGATCGCGCCACGGCGGTTGTGGCGGGAGCGCTCGCGGCGCACGAGCGCGCTCAGCGGCGCTCGATCCCGTACTTGCGGATCTTGCGGTGAAGATTGGTGCGATCGATGCCGAGCGCGGCCGCGGCCTGCGTGACGTTCCCGTCCGCCGCTTCGAGCGCACGTCGCACGGCTTCGGACTCGCGGCGCTCGATCTCGCCGCGCAACCCGACCGCCTCGTCGCGCGCGCCCGGGGTCTCGAGCCACACCGCCAGGTCCTCGGCGCGCACCGTCTCGCCGGCGATCAGGACGGCGGCGCGCTCCATCAGGTTGCGCAGCTCGCGCACGTTGCCGGGCCAGGGATACTCCTTGAGCAGCGCGCCCGCCTCGTCCGACAGCGCGAGGGTCGCGCGGCCCTCGGATGCGCAGAACGCGGCGAGAAAATGACGCGCGAGCGGCACGACGTCCGTCCGGCGCTCGCGCAGTGGCGGCACGTGCACCGGGAGCACGTTCAGCCGGTAGAAGAGATCCTCGCGGAACCGGCCCGATTCCATCGCGGCCGCCAGATCCTTGTTCGTGGCCGCGATGAAGCGAACGTCGAACGAGACCGTGCGCGTGCCGCCCACGCGCTCCAGTTCTCCGGTCTCGATCGCGCGCAACAGCTTGGCCTGCGCCTCGAGCGCGAGATCGCCGACCTCGTCGAGGAACAGCGTGCCGTGGTCGGCCTGCTCGATCCTGCCCTTGCGACTCTGCACCGCATGCGTGAATGCGCCGCGTTCGTGACCGAACAGTTCGCTCTCGACCAGCTCGCGCGGCAGCGCGGCGCAGTTGAGCTTGACGAACGGGCCCGCGGAACGCCTGGACAGCCGGTGAAGCGCGGCCGCGACCAGCTCCTTGCCCGATCCGTTCTCGCCGCTGATGAGGACGCGCCCCTGCGAGGTCCCGATCCGGCGCACCTGATCGAGCAGTGCGCGAAGCGCAGGGCTGTCTCCCAGGAGTCCGAACCTGTTGTCGCCGGTTGCCGCGCCCGGCTCGGTCCCGGTCTGCGGGCCCATCGTGCCGGGGGCCGCCGCGCCGGGCGTCACCGAAGTTGCCGCGCCGGCCGCTCCCGGGGTCGCCACGCCGGCGGTGCCCGAGGCCGCCTCGCTGCGACGGCCGCGCGTGATACGTCCCGCCCGGTTGACCGCGTCGAGCAGATATTCGATCTGATCGCCGTCGAGCGGCTTGGTGACGAAGTCGTACGCTCCACCGCGCCCGGCGTTCAGCGCGTTCGCCGTGCTGCTCTCGCCCGTGACCATGATGACGGCGGGCTCGGGGGCGCGCTCGCGGATCTGGATCAGCGCGTCGAGCCCGCTCATGCCCTGCATCCGGATGTCGAGCAGCACGACGTCGAACCGACGCTGTTCGAGCGCCTCGAGCGCCTGTTCCGCGCTCGCCGCCTCGCTCACCTGGTGCTGCTCACGGCGGAGCGCCACGCACAGCATGCGCCGGACATCCTCTTCGTCATCCACCACCAGCACGTCCATGTCGATCAACCTCCGGCTTCGGGCGCGGGCTTTCCCGGACGGATCTCGAGCGGCAATTCGAGCCGCGCGCACGCGCCGCCGCCCGCACGGTTCTCGAGCGTGACCGATCCGCCATGCTGCGCCGCGATGTCCCGCACCAGCGCGAGCCCCAGACCGCTGCCGCGGTGCTTGGTGCTGACGTAGGGCTCGAACAGCCGCGTGCGCAACGCGTCGGGCACGCCGGATCCGCGATCCAGCACCTCGATCCACGCCCGCTCTCCGTCCGTCCCGGCCACCACTTCGACCGTCGCTCCCGGCGGACTGGCCTCGCAGGCGTTGAGGATCAGATTGTGAATGGCGCGCGAGAGTAGCAGATGGTCGCCGACCACGGCGACGCGTCCGGCGGAGCGATGCTCGATGCGCGTCGCGCCTCCCGACCGCGCGTCCGCCGTGCGCGCGAGATCCGCCAGATCGAGCGGCTCGAACCGCGGCTCCGGCAGCCGCGCGTACTGCGAGAACTGCTCGGCCAGCCGGCTCATCTGCGACACCCCGCGCTCGAGGGCGCCCACGCACTCGCTCACGTCCCCGGGTTCGGATTCGGCCGCGCTCTCGGCGTGGCGCGACAGGACGTAAATCGAAAGGGACATCGGCGTCAGAATGTTCTTGAACTCGTGCGCCAGGCGCTGGGCCACTTCGCGCCACGCGGCTTCGCGCTCGGCACGCTGGAGCGCGTCCCGCGCCTGCTCGAGCCGGCCGGCCATGGCGTTGAACGAGTCGCCGAGCCGCCGCATCTCGCGCGCTCCACCCGGCCGCACGCGAGCGCTCCACTCACCGGCCGCGATGCGGCCGAGCGCGTCCGACAGGTCGCTGAGCGGGCGCGACATCCCGCGCGCGACGCGCGCCGACAGGAACAGCGCCACGGCGGTCAGCGCGAGCACCAGCGCGATTGCGAGCATCCACGCATATTGCCGTTGGATGTCGGCCACCAGGCCATGGCCGCGGTAGTAGGATGCGCCGCGGCCGATCCGATCGACGTTGTCGAAGAAGTCGGGCTCGACGCGATAGCCGGCCAGCACCGCACGACCGTCCGCGGTCCGCGCCACGCCCGCGAGCAGCGCCGCCGGTCCGCTCATCCGCGGGCCCCCCGCGTGCAGCAGGCCGCCGGTCGACAGCGCGGAGTCGAGGGATGAGGAGAGATCGGGACGCTGCGGCACCAGCACGCGCTCGGGTGTGAACTGCGACTCCAATCGCCAGCCGCCCGCATCGTGCCGGTAGACCTGCAACAGATCGAGGCCCGCCTCCCGCAGTTCGGCGCGCACGGCGCGCAACGAATCGGGCGCGCTCGCCGGGTCGGGGCACGCGAGGGCCCAGCGGTCGGCCTGCGCGAGCGCCGTCGCATCCATGCGCACCATCGCGCTGCGGCTCACATCGAGCGAGGCTTCGAGAGCGCTCTCGATGCCGGGCAGCATCCACCATTGCGACGCGACGCCGATCTGATAGCGGGTGTAGAGCGTGAACGCGAGGGTCGGCAGCAGCGCCATCGCGAGCAGCGTGATCACCAGGCGATTGCGCAGCGACACGGCGGGGCCCGGGCGATCAGGCCCCGGGGCCCAGCCCTCCGAGCTGGCCGCACGCGGCCCAGATCTCGCCGCCGAGCGTCTTGCGCACCGTCACGGCGGGCGCGTGCGGGTAGAGCCGTTGAGCGAACGCATCGACATCGGCGGCCGACGGCCGCTTCCAGCTCAGCCCGGGCACCGGGTTGTACGGAATCAGATTGATCTTCGAGGGCAGATCGCGCGCGATCCGGCCCAGGCGGTCCGCGTCCTCGGGCCCGTCGTTCACTCCGCCCAGCAGCGTGTATTCGAGCGTGACGCGACGGCCGCTCCGCCTCCCGTACTCGCGGGCCGCGGCCAGCAGCTCGGCGAGCGGCCAGCGCCGGTTGACCGGAACCAGCTGGTCGCGCAGCTGGTCGGTGGTCGCATGCAGTGAAACCGCGAGTCCGACCGCGAGATGCTCGTCCGCGAACGCGTGGATCTGCGGAACCAGCCCGCTGGTCGAGACCGTGATGCGACGCGCGCCGAGATTGAGTCCGCGCGGGTCGTGGAGGATGCGGATCGCGTCCACCACCGCGCGATAATTCGCGAGCGGCTCACCCATGCCCATGAACACCAGATTGAATCGATCGTCCCGCCAGGCATGGAAGTCGCCCATCGCGATCACCTGGGCCACGATCTCATCAGCCTGCAAGTTGCGCTGAAGACCCATGAGCCCGGTGGCGCAGAACGGACACTTGAGCGCACAGCCCACCTGGCTCGAGATGCAGAACGTGAGACGTCGCGCGGTGCGCATCGAAACGCTTTCCACGCGCGCGCCATCGTGAAGCTCCAGCACGAACTTGTGCGTGAGGTCATCGCTCGTGCTGTTCACCGAGGCGACGCGCGGCAAGGAGAGGCCGCACACTTCGGTAAGGCGCTCGCGCAGTCCGGAAGGCAGATTGGTCATGCCCGCGGCATCCCGATGATGCTTCCGATAGACCCAAGTGTAGATCTGATCGGCACGGTAGGGCGGGACGCCCAGGCCGCCCAGTCTCTCGCCCAGCGTCGAGCGGCTGAGGCCATAGAAGCTGGGAGGGCTGGAGTCCGGGGTCAGAATGGGCAGGCGGGTCATGACTCCTCTCGGTGCGATCCGGGCAGGCTAACAGAGGGATTTCATTGCGGTCAACGCGTCAGGATGATATGCATGGCCATGCAATGAATGCCCGCACCGTCCGTCCGCTCGACCTGCTGGCCTGCCTCGGCGACGCATCGCGTTATGAGCTGGTGCTGCGGCTGCTCGATGGCGAACGGTGCGTGAGCGATCTGGCGCGGGCGGTCGGGCTCTCGCAGTCATGCACCACGCGCCACCTCCAAACGCTTTCCAGGAATGGCCTGGTGCACGGCACTCGCCAGGGAAAGCGCGTTCTCTTCAAGCTGTGCCTCGAGCGCCCCGCGGTGGGCGACCTGCTGCGATGGGTGACGGCGCCCGCATCGGGGTTGACCGCGTCGCTGGTTCGCCGGTCCAAGGCCAGCCGAGCGGCCGCGCGCGGTTCGGTGGCGCGCCGCGCGTCGAGTGGGGGGGGCCCGATGGAGCGCGAGGCGGAGCCAAAGCCGAAGCTCGGGCCATCGTCGAAGCGGCCATCGCCGGCCCGTCGGCCGGCGCACCCGCCAGCCCACGAGCCATCCGGCGTCACGGCCGAAATGTCCCCCGATTTCCCCGGTCGAATGCCCGAGGAAACCCTGAATGTCGAGTCCGAGCGGCACGGGGCCGCCGCGGATCCGGCCCGGAGTTCCCCTGAGGCGGAGCCCGTTCGCGGCCGTCCTCGCTTTCAGGAATTGGAGGATTACCTGCTTTGAGCGCCGCTAGATCTATGCGTGTTGGTGCAATTGATATCGGCTCCAATTCGATTCGGCTGCTGGTGGCCGATGTCATGCGCACGGCGGCGGGCGGCGAGGACTTGCGCGTCGTGGTCCGGGCCGGCGAACCCTGCCGCCTGGCGCGGGGATTGGCGGAACGCGGCAGCATCGACGATCAGATCGCGGCGCGCGCAGTGGATCTCGCGCAGGTTTTCGCCCGGCGCGCGAGCGGGCTGGGCGCGGGGCGCGTGCTGATCGCTGCGACCGCCGCCCTGAGAGATGCCGTCAACGGCGAGCAGGTGGCGGCCGCGATCGCCGAGCGCACCGGCCTTCCGGTGCGCATTCTGAGCGGGGATGATGAAGCCCGCCTGGTTTACCGCTCGGTGGTCCATGGGCTCGGCTTCGCGGCACGCGGCCAGGCCTGCGTGGTGTTCGATCTCGGGGGTGGAAGCACGGAAGTGGTGAGTGGCGTGGGGCTCGCGCCGGGCCGCTGGACCAGCCTGCCATTCGGCGCGGTGAGCCTGACCGATCGATTCCTGCATTCCGACCCGCCGGTCGCCCCCGAGATTGACGCGCTGCGCGAAGCGGTGCGTGAGATACTTATGCATAACTGTGCATATATGCCTCAGCGCGCTCCGCTGCTGGCCGGCGTGGGCGGAACGGTCACCGTGCTGGCCGCGATGGACCGCGGACTCCAGAGCTACGATCCGCAATTGCTCGAGGGCTGGAGCATCGCCGCCACGAGGCTCGAGCAGCTGATCGCGGGCCTGGTCTCGACTCCCAGGAATGAACGGGGCGCCTGGCCGGTCATGGGAGAGGGCCGGGCCGACATCGTCGCGGCCGGGGCGCTGGCCGTCAGCGAACTGATTCGGCGTTTCCCGGCGGGGGGGCTGATGTGCTCGACCCAGGGCTTGCGCTACGGTCTCGTCCGGCTGGCCGCCGATGAGGCTGCCTCCCAACCGGATCCGGGCGAGAGCCCCGGCTCGCCCGAAGGCCGGTCCTGACCGGTTAATGATTTCCTTTGACGGGATCGGATAGGCGGGCGGATACTTCCTCCGGCAGCCAGCAGGTCCCCTCAAATTTGTTGAGCCAGTCGGTTTCCTCCACCCGGCTGGTTGTGATGTTTGTTTTCTAACCGCCAGTCTGGGAGGGAGCGGGCAGCGCATGCAGAACGTTCGCAACAGGCTCCTGATTCTGCTGGCCCTTTTGTCCGTGGGGCTGTTCGTCGCGCGCGGCGAGGCTCTCGCCACCAGTGCATGGACCATGGATGATGGTTCATCCACTCCGGTGATCAGCCCATATACGGGCGAACCCGACGTTCCTGGTTACAAGGCACCTGCTACGTCAACGAAACACTTGACGCAGGGGGCGCCTATGGATGAGCGCAGTCCGGCCATCCCGGGATCGCTGGGGTTCGACTGGGTCGTCAGGATCTGGGCGGCGATGTATCTGAGGGCGGGGTTCTAGCCAGAATTCCGTCGATCAGATGAACACGGCGCTCCGGAACGAACCGCCGGGGCGCTAACCGGGTGTTCGAAATAATCGAGGGTTCGAACCGTGCAGCGAGCGATCCCCCCCGATCTGGCTCATGCTCTGGGAGTGGTCTCGGAGAGCGCGAGACAGCATGAAGCGATCGGAGATCTGCATTTTGCCGCGGACAACTTCCCCGGTGCCGTCGAATCGTTCCTCGCGGCGCTGAAGGAGGCCGGTCCGGGCGCGCCGCAGGAGCAGGCGCGACTGCTGCAACGCATCGCCCAGGCGCAGACCCTGCGCGGCGATTACGATGCGGCGCTCGCGTCGTTGCGCCAGGCGAGGAGCGCGGCGCGCGTGCTCGAAGATCCGCGCGTGTCGGCGCGCATCGCCTCGCGCTTCTCCGCCGTGCTCATGGAAATGGGCCGCTATCGCGCGAGTCGCCGTTACGGGCTCTACGCGTACGCCGTTCTGCGCGACAGCGACGACCATCAGACGGTGGGACAGCTCGGCGTGACGCTCGGGATGTGCGCGAGCCGTCTGGGCCGCTCGAGCGAGGCGATCGAGTGGCTGCAGAACGCGGCCGCCACATTCCGCCGCATCGACGACGTCGAAGGGCTGGTCAGCGCCTTCAACAACCTCGGAATCGTCTACAAGAACCTGCGGGAGTGGCGAGAGGCCACCCGGTTCCTGGAGCAGGCGCTCAAACTCGATGAGCGCGCCGGCCTCTACTCCCGCATGCGCGGTCACAATCAGAATCTCGGACTGATCCGCTACCGCCTGGGGCAGTGGGATCTGGCCGAGGAGAATTTCCGGCAGTCGTTGCGCATCGCACGCGAAGTCGGGCACCAGAACGGCGAGGCGCTGGCCCTGCTCGCGCTGGGGCTGCTGTGCCGCCGCCGGCGTCAGTTCGATCGCGCCGCGCGGCGATCTCACCGCGGAACTTGAGACGCGCCTGGGCCTCGCCCTGCTGCACGCGGGCCGCGCCGACGATGCGCAGGCCCATCTCCTTCAGGGCTCGATGCTGGCCGAGGAACTGGGCGATCGAATCGAGCAGGCCATCACCGAACGTGCGCTCGCACGGCTCGACGCGGTTCGTGGCCAGGCCGCCCCGATGGAGAGCAAATTGCGCTCCGCCGCGAGCTGCTTCGAGCAGCTGGGCGAAGTTTGCGAACTGGCACTGACGCTCGGGTCATGGGCCGAGTTCCTGCTGTTGCTGCCCACCAGCCAGCGGCTTCGCGTGCCGCTGGAGCCGGTGACCGAAGCGGCCCGCCGCGCGAGTACGCTCTATCGCCAGCTGGGGCTGGTCGCTCCGGCCGCCGAATGCATGCTCACGCTCGCGCGCCTCGAGGCCGAGCGCGAGCGCTTCGATCAATCGCTCACGCTCCTCGAGCTCGCCGAGCAGTGGCTGACCGAGAGCGGCGATCATGCCACTGAAGACCGGGCGGGCGCGCTGCGCCGCGAGCTTGAGGATCAGTACGTGGCGGTGTCGATCTCGACCTGCAACGAGTTCCGCGCGCTGGAAGACGCGAACCGGCTGTTCCGCGACACCTCCGACATGGACGGCCTGCTGGCGCAGGCGGTCAAGCTGGCGGTCGAGAACTCGGGCGGCGATCGCGGCTTCGTGGCGTTCAGCAGCGGCGGATCGCGTCTGGACGTCGTGGCCCAGCACGGTCTGGGTCGCGATCGGGCGCGCCGCATCCTGCGGGTGATCGAGGGTCTGGCGGGGCCGCGCCTCGCCGAGAACGGACCGCTGTTCTCGAGTCGCGTGTCGGCCGATCCGCGGTTCTCGGTCGCCCTGACCGATGCGCTCGAAAGCGTGGGATCGCTGGTGTGCGTGCCGCTGAATTTCCCGTCGCAGGCCGTGGGGCTGGTGTACGTGGATCGTTTGAACGACAACCTGCTGGGCGCGTTTCGCCAGCGCGAGCTCAACCTGCTCGCGGTGCTGGCGAACAGCGCGGCGGTCGCGATCGTCGAAGCACAGCGTTCGCTGCTGCTGGCCGAGAATCGCGAGCTGCGCGACAAACTGCGGCCCAGCCCGGGCGCCGAACGCGTGGTCACTCAATCTCGCGAGATGGCCGGGATCCTGACGCTGCTGCGCAAGGTGGGCGACAGCAACGCGACCGTGCTCTTCATGGGCGAGACCGGGACCGGCAAGGGCCTGCTCGCGCAGGTGGTGCACGAGATGTCGAACCGCCGCGATCACGCGTTCGTGCAGGTGAATTGTGCGGCGCTTCCCGAGCAGCTCCTCGAGAGCGAATTGTTCGGTTACGTCCACGGGGCGTTCACCGGCGCGCTGCGCGACAAGAGCGGTCTGTTCGAAGAGGCCGAGGGCGGCACGATTTTCCTGGACGAAATCGAGAAGGTGCCGGAGATGGTGCAGGCCAAGCTGCTCCACGTCCTCGACCAGAGCGAGATTCGCCCGGTGGGCGCGACGCGCAGCAAGAAGGTGAACGCGCGGGTGATCTGCGCGACCGGCTGTGATCTGCGCGACCGCATCAAGGACGGCAGATTCCTCGAGGATCTCTATTACCGGCTGAACGACATCACCATCCGGGTGCCGGCACTGCGGGAGCGGCGCGAGGACATTCCGGTGCTGGCCCAGCACTTCCTCGCCACCTACGCGCGCCAGATGGAACGGGAAATCAAGGGGTTCGCGCCCGAAGTGCTGCGCACGTTCCTCGAGCAGGAATGGCGCGGGAACGTGCGCGAGCTCGAGAAGACCGTCAAACGCATGGTGGTGCTGGCCGAGGACGGCGACACGCTCGGCCTCGAATTGCTGCCCCCCGACCTGGTCGGCCGCGTCCAGAGCGAGCCCGAATCAAATGGCGGCACGCGATCGCTGCGCTCCAACGTGTCTCAGCTCGAGAAGCGTATGATCGCCGAGGCGCTCGACCGCAATCGCTGGAACAAGGCCCGGGTGGCGCGTGAACTGGGGCTCAGCTACCCGACGCTGCTCGCGAAGATCCGCAGCCTCGGCATCGAGCGCCGCCGACTCGTCTGATCGATCGAAATTGAGATATCGGCTGTAAAGCGATTTTATATCTAGGCCCATGTGGCATCGGCACTTAGCCGATCGCATGGGCCTTTTGATGTTTTTGTTAGTAGTTACGCCTCGAGCGGGCTTTCGTGAGGCCCGCGGGACGAATTCAGCCGCGTCCACAACGCGTTGTCTTGCAGCGTATTGAGAAATGTATTCACGTGACCATTACACTTGGCACGATGGCTGCTGGTGCGCATGAGCGGAGGGGGGGGACCTCCAATCGTTCGGCAACGCAAGTTACCGAGCCACAATCTGGGCTAGCCGGTGCAGTAGAGGATCCGGTCGAGGGTACGAGCCCAAGTCACTAGACAACGCACCGCCCTCTACGACCGGCTAGCTTGGAAAGTGTCAGCCAGGATTTCACTGAAGAATAAGCCAGCCCATAGTGCAGCAGCCCTGATGGTAGTCGGTCCGCGGTCGACCGTGAGCCCAGTTGACCCGGTTTTTGCGTCTTCGGTTCGGCCGCGCCGACTTGCCGCCAGGGGGAAGAAGGACACCGGCCAGATCGCGGCACGGGCGAGCATTGGGGGATGTCTCGTTTGTTGTCTCGAGCTGCCCGGCCGGTGTTCTCGTTTTCAGGGGGAGTTGTGGCGGTCGCGCACACGTGCGACTCGCACGCACACTTCGACCGCCTTCGGGCTCCATGCCCCGGAGGCGGTCAACCTTTTGTCCCGTTGCGGGGCAGCCACTTGCCCCCGCCGTTTTCCCCGATCCGGAGCCCTCGCTCGATGGCACGAGGGTTGCCCAGGTAGTAACCTGGCATCCTGAGCTTCGTCCCGGTTCAAGGAGGACCCCCGTGCGCGCGCTATCGATGACGCTGATCGCATCGGCCGTGCTGATCGCCGGGTGCCACGATCAGACCGCCCCGCGCGATCTAACGCCGCCCGCGGCCCCGCGGGGGTTTTACAGCGTCACGGGTGATCAGAGCGTCACGCTGCGGTGGCTCGGGAACACCGAGGCGGATCTCTCGGGCTACCGCGTCTATATGGGGGATTGCGCCAGCGGAAGCGCATGCCCTTACACGCGCGTGGGCTCGACCACCGCCACCTCAATCACGCTGGGTGGCCTCGTCAACGGACAGACCCGCTACTTCGCGGTGTCGGCGGTGGATCGGGCGGGCAACGAGAGCGATCTCTCCTACGACACCGTGTCCGACACGCCCCGGCCAGCCGGCGCCGGGCGGGTGCTGACCGACGTCGACACCACGCCCTCGACCAGCGGGTACGATTTCTCGGCCTACGTCGTGCGGCCCTGGAACGATCCCAGCACCGACATGTACTTCCAGATCTCGAGCGGCGTGGCCCGGATGGTGTGCCCGTTCACCGACACCGACATCCAGGACGCCGGCTACGCCACGACGCTCGACGCGGTGGACTTCGCCCCCAGCCTGGGGTGGTCCGCGACCGGAACCGTCGAGCTGATTCCGTGGCATTGCTACGTGGTGAGGATCGGGGGCGTGGTGGCGAACTACGCCAAGTTTCGAGTGACCGGCGTCACGGCCGGGCAGGTCGTCTTCGACTGGGCCTACCAGACCGATCCCGGCAACCGCCAGTTGAAATCACGGCCCTCGGACGAGGCCCAGAGGGAGCGCCGGACCGTGGCGCACGTCAAGGGTGGGGAGAGGGGAAACAGGATCTAGAGGGAATTTGGGCGGCCGGTGGGCGTAGAATAGTGTGGATGAGCGCCCGGGCCGCAGTCGAAACCCCATCGAAGCCGCGGCGAACTGCCGCACTTCGAAAAGGAAAGGAATCGGCCATGAAAAGCTCGATGAAACCCGCCGGCCTGTTCCTCGGCGCGCTGCTTGCGGCCGGCCTCTCGATGTGCGCTTCGCCCGCCGCGGCACATGGACTGGGTGTCGAAGTGTGGACCGATCGCGGGAGCGATGCGGTCTATCAGCCGGGCGATGTGCTCCAGGTGCGCGCGCGCGCCAGCGAGGATTCGTACCTGCTCGTCTACGAAATCGATTCCGAAGGGTACGTGCACGTGCTCCATCCGGCCCGCGGCCAGAACGGATTCGTTTCGGGACACACGACCTACCACGTTCCGGCGGATCAGTCCGACCAGCAACTGGTCGTGAACGATCCGACCGGCGAGGATTTCATCGTGGCGATCGCGTCGCGTGAGCCGTTCGAGGATCTGCCGTGGTACCTGCGTCCCTACGACGTTCAGGGCGGCGAAGTGGGCTACGTGAACCGCCCGGCCGAGGCGGAAGAGGGCGTCACGACCGAAGGGAAAATCGTCGGCGATCCGTTCGTTGCAATGGAGCGCATTCGCCGGCGCGTGTGTGCCCACGCCGCCGATCCCTCCACCTTCGGCACCGCCTACACGTCTTACTACGTGCACGAGAAAGTTCGTTACCCGCGCTACCTGTGCAACGACTGCCATCGTCCGGGGTACTGGGCGTGGTGGGACGGATTCGATCCGTATTACGCGCATTGCAGCGCGATCGACTTCCGCATCAACTGGTCGTGGGGCTGGGGCCCCGCCTACTGGTGCGGATACGTTCCCTATTACGTCTACGTCTGCAGCCCGACCTGCCCGCCGGGCTGGGGCTGGAGCGGAACCGGCTGGTATTCGTCCTGGAGCGGCTGGAACCGTTGGTGCCGGACCTGGGGCGGCCCGCTGGTGCGCTACAAGTCGCCCCCGCCCCCCGGCTACGTTCCGCCCGCTCGCTACCGGGACTGGCGCGGGGGTAACGCGCCGCCTCCGCCCGGTTTCGTGGTGGCAGGCGTGCCGCGCGGCGCGGGCTCGCTGCCGATCGGACACAATCGACCGGGATCGGGGGACCGCGAGTCGCGCGAAGCCGTGACTCCGGGGGGAGGGCCCGCGGCGCGGATGCCCGTGACGCGCGATCCTGTGACGCGCTTGCCGGTGGTGCGCGACCCTTCCGCGCGCGAACCCGCCGACGGTGCGAGCGATGCCCGCGGTGGTGTGCGCGTGGATCGCGGCTACGGCGAATCGCGGCGTCCCGAGGTGGGGCGCATGCCCTGGCGCCCGGTGCGCGAAGTGGTCTCCGAGGCCTCGCGCCACGAAGCGCCAGCGCCGGCGCATTACGAACATCGCGCCGAGCCGGTCCATTACGAACATCGCGCCGAGCCTCGCAGCGAGCGCCCACACGAGACGGCTCCGCCGCGCGAGGCCCCGCAGCAGCACAATTCGGGATCACGCCCGGCGCCCGCGCTGGCGCACGACGACCGATCGCCACGCGGCGGGCCCTAGCCACTCGCGGGCGCGCGAGGCGCGCCACGTGCTAAGCTTTCTTCTCTCGCGGGGCCCGCGAATGCGCGGCTCCGCGAACTTCGTCCGTCCCGGAGTTTCCCGATGACCTCTACGCACCCCGCGCGCGTCGTGGGTCGACTCGCTGCGGCTCTGGTGTTCGTGGCCGCTCGGTTCTCGCTCGAGATCCCCCGCCCGGCCGCGGCCGATCCGGCCGGATTTGCGTTCCTCAAGGTTCCCGCGAGTGCGCGGGCTTCGGCGATGGGAGGCGCCTATGCCTCGGTCGCCGACGGAGTGGACGGCGCGCTGTGGAATCCCGCGGCGCTCGAGGGCGTGAAAGGCGTGCAGATTCTGGCGAGCCACTACGAGTACTTCGCGAATCTTCGTCACGAACAATTCACGGTGGCCGGACGCATGTTCGCCGGCGGCATCAGCGCTTCGCTTCGCGCGCTTTACTCCGAGCCGATTCCCGAACGCGATGCGCTCGGCAACCTGATTGGAACCTTCGGCTCGCACGATCTCGAATTCGGCATCGGATATGGCCGCGCGATCGCGCCCGGTGTGCGCCTGGGCGGAAGTCTGAAGGTGGTGCGCGAGCGCATCGCGGATGCTTCGGCCTCCACGTGGACGGCCGGCGCAGGCGCCACCTGGGAGCGGTCCCGCGGGCACGGGCTGAGATTGAGCGCCGACGTTCACGATCTGGGTCCGTCCACGAAATTCACGATCGACGGCACCGATGGCAGCCCGGTAGCGCTTCCCACCGGGCTTCGGCTCGGCGCATCCGACGGCGCCGTGATCGGCGGCCTCGATGCGCGCGCCGCGCTCGAGACCGCGATGCTCTCGGGTCAGTCGG
>JACOSU010000189.1 GCA_016178685.1 Candidatus Eiseniibacteriota bacterium
ATGGCAAACCCGGGATTCGCGGGATTTCGAAGATCGAATTTCGCCTCCCCGGCGACCGCGCCGCCGTATCCGTCGAGCGAAAACTGCGGCACCTCGAACGTCACGGGATCGAAGCGGACGCGCGCGCTCACGTTCCGCACGTCGAGCCGCTCCTGCCGCAGCCGCCCAATCTCGATCCGGCCCGTCCCTCGCGCGTTGGGGAGCAGGGCGGGCCCCGGCGTCGGCGGCAACAGCTCGGCAAGGTCGAGGTAGGGCGAGCGCAGCGTGAAATCCACGTCGGCGGGCGGCGCCGAATCGGGCTTCGCCATCAGCGCGAGCGGGCGCTCGAGGGTCGCGTCGAGCGTGAACGACGACTGGCCCGCCGCTCCGGTGAGATTTCTGACCGCGGCCCGCGCGCTCGCGAACTCGACCGCGCCCGAGACGCGCTCCATGGGCCGGGGCAGCTGAGGCGACTCGATCCGCACGTTCGACAGGTCCGCACGACCCGAGAGCGCGATCGCGTCCGGGGCGCGCGCGCGGCCCACGCCTGAGACATCGAGCGAAACGCGGCCCGAAAGCCGCGCCTCGCGCGGCGCGAACATCGGCGCCACCGCGGCCAGATCGAGCGCGCCCGACACATGAAAGCGCAGCTCGGGATTCGCGAAGCGGGTGACGAACAACGACGCGCGCACCGGCTGGCCGGACACGCGCGCCGAGAGATCGCCGATCGCGAGCGAGTCGGGCGCGAGCCGGGCCGTGAACGAGAGCGCGTTCACCGAGGCGCTCGCCTCTGGATAGCGAAACGCGGCATCCCGCACCGCGACCCTCCCGGTCACGACCGGCAGTCGGCCGCTCGTGAGCGCGCCGTTCACATCGAGCGCGAAACCCATGCGGCCCGAGCCCGACACGCCGTGGAGCGCCGGCAACTCGGCGGCCGCGAGCGCGCGCAGCACTTCGGAAAAATCCACGCCCTCGCCGTTCGCGCTCAAGCGAACGCGCGCGCGGGGTCCCGGATCGTCCACCACGCCCCGGAACGAGATCTCGGCCCGGCCGAGCCGGAGCGAGAGCATCTCGAGCGCGAGACGCTTCTTCGCCGCGTCGTAAACGCCGCGATGAAACAGCGTGAGCGCGAGGTCCGAGAGTGAGCGGTCGAGATCCGAACCGCGCGCCGCGCCGAGCGGGCCGCGCGCCAGGTTCGAGAACTTGGTGCGACCCTCGGTCGCGATCCGCGTCGCGCCCGCGATCGACAGAGCGATGCGCGAATCGATCGTGAACACCGTGCGTCGAGCGGCGCGCACGTCATCCACCATCACCCGCCCGCCTCGCACCGAACAGGTGTGGACGGCGAGATCGAACGGCACGGACGCCGCGGCGCCGGACGCCGCTCCGCCGGGGGGCGGCGCGGACAGCAGCCCGTCGAAGTTCGTCGTCCCGTCACCGCGCAGCACCAGATGGAGCACGGGCTGCTCGAGCGTGAAGTCGCGCACCACCGCGCGGCGCAGCAGCAACGCGAACAGGTTGAGGTTGAGGTCGAGCGAGCGGGCCTCGAACGACGAGCCGCGCGAGAACCCCTCGGGCTCCGAGATCGCGAGCCCCTTGAGCTCGATGCGCACCGGCGGCCACGGCGAGACGCTCGCGCGATCGAGCCGCACCTCTCGCCGCAGCGCCGCAGAAAGTTGCGCGCGCGCGATCGCGAGCACGCGCGCGGGCGGAAGCAGGATCACGAGCGCCGCCCATCCGCTCAACACCAGCGCCAGAACGCCGCACGCCGCCCACGCCAGGCGGCGCGACCGCGCTTTCGCGGTTCGCGAGGTCATGCTCCCCCGATCGGGCCGCAGGCGGCTTCGACTTCAGCTTTCGAAGAATCCATGCGCCACATTCTGCCACATGCGCGCCACTTGCTCCGCGGGCTGCCCGACCCTAGAGTCGCGCGCGGAGATTCCCCATGACCCCGACCGCCCTCACCACGCTTTGCGAACAACGCTTGATCGCCGTGATCCGGGCCGCGAATCCCGCGGCCGCGATCGAGTCGGCTCTCGCGGTCGCGCGCGGCGGCATCCGGCTGCTCGAGGTCACGTACACCGTGCCGGACGCGTCCCGCGTGATGCGGGCGATTGCGGGCCGGCCGGGAATCGAAATGGGCGCGGGCACCGTGCTCACGGCCGACCACGCGCGAGCCGCGATCGATTGCGGCGCCACGTTCATCGTCGCGCCCAACCTGTCGCTCGCGGTCGCGAAGGTGGCCCTCGATGCCGGAGTCCTGTACTGCCCGGGCGCATATACGACCGGCGAGATCCTGGCGGCGCGCGATGCGGGCGCGCACGTTATCAAGGTCTATCCGGTGGGGGTCGCGGGGGGGCCCGATTACATTCGCGTGATTCGGGATCCATTGCCGAACGTGCCGCTGCTGGCGGCGGGTGGAACCCACCTCGGAAATCTGGTGCCGTTTCTCGAGGCCGGTTGCGTGGGCGTGGGGCTCGGCGCCGCGCTCGCCGACCCGGGCCTCGCTCAGGCGGGCGACTTCGCGACCATCGAATCGCGCGCGCGCGCATTCCTCGCGAAGGCCGCCACCGCGCCGGCCGCCGGGGCACGGGCTTCGGCGCGGTGAAGCGCGCCGCATCCATCTTCTTCGCCGGGCTCTTCGCCCTGTTGTGCGCATCCGCGCTCTCTCCTCTGCGGGCTCACGCGAACGCCGAAGAGTTCTCGACCTTCGACGTCGAGCATCAGGAAGAGGACGACGAGTCCGCGCTCGATCATCTGCTCACGCGCCAGCCACGCGAATGGCGCCACGAGTGGGAGCGCGCGCCGCTGGCGTTCCGCACGTCGCAGGGCTGTCTCACGTCGGGCGAGTGGTTCGAGCTCAACGATCTCAAGCTCGAGACCGCGCTTGGGGCTCAGGCCCGCTTCGGCCTCGCGTTCCAGCAGCGTCACGACAACACGCAGTCGTGGGACGACCTCGCGCTCCGCTTCCGCTTTCCGATTCGCGCCGGGCGCGTGACGTTCGACTTTCATCCCTCCTACGACAAGGCGCGCCAGGATTTCGCGCTGGCGTGGGACACCGGCTCCGATACCGCGGCGTTCTACCTGTCGGCGCGCTTCATGATCGAGGACATGCTGAACAATCTGTGGGCGTGGCGGCAGACCCGCGTGGGCGGCAAGTCCGAGCCCTATCTGCGCCACCCCTACCTGCCCGAACTCCTCCTGATCAGCCGCCACGATCGCTGGCGCCTGGAAGCGGGCGGGCGCTACCTGACGCCGTCCACGAAACAGGTGGTGGGCTACACGGCCTACACGCCGCCCAGGGAGCAGACTCTTTGGGGCGTGTTCGGCTGGGGCGCGTTCGAGACGCAGGTGCTCGGATTTCAGACCGAGGCGCGCACCGTGAACCAGCAGGCCACCAGCACCGATCAGCCGACCGATTTTTCGAGCGCCGACCATCACGACTTCCGCCGCCAGTGGTTGGTCGAAGGCACGGTGTCGCGGCCGCTGGGCCCGCGCTGGAGCGCGCTCGCGCGCTACCTCTATCAATCGCGCACGCAACTCTACGGCGCCCCGGACGGCCCCGGACGATTTGATGCGCTCGATCGCATCGTGCAGATCGAGCTCGGCCGCGCGTTCGACGAACATTGGCGGCTTCGCGGTGGGCTGCTCTACGATCGCGTCGCGTTCGCCCGTCAAGGCGTGACCCCGTGGACCAGCGAGGCGAGAGAGAAGGAGTCGCGCGCGTACGTCACATTGCAGGGCCGCTTCGGCCGAGTGAGCGTCGAGGGCACGGAGGGGATCGAGCTGGATCACGAGCCCTACGAAGTGGTCTGGCACCACGACAAGGGATTCCTCAAGCTTCAAAGCACGTTCTAGGCGCGCCGCTTGCCACAGCCCCGCCGCGAAGTTATCGTGCCCGCTCTTGGATCCTGATCGGGCTACCCAGCGCGCCCCAACCCGGCGCATTTCTTCGGACCTCTGAGGAGTACGCCATGCGCGTCCGTCTCCGTATCGCCGTGTTGGCCGTCGCCGCGCTGCTGGTGGCGGGCGTGGCCGCGGCGGAGCCACTCGGCTCGTACTTCACGCTCACGCCGTTCGCGGGATACACCACATTCGACGGCAACCTGCGCTTTCCCGGCTCGAACCCGCTCAAGGACGACGTCTATGCGGGCGGGCGATTCGGCTGGTGGTCGAAGCGCTGGTGGGGCATCGAAGCCGCGGCCGGCTTCACGCCCACGCGCGAAGACGTACCGGGCGGCGCAGATGCGAACTTCTGGCACGCCTCGGGCAACCTGCTGCTGATCCCGTACAAGTCGCGCGCCGGTGACGCGTTCGTGTTCGGCGGCTACGGCTACGGCAGTCTCAAGCCCACGGGCGGCGGAAGCGACGTTCACTACGGAACGGTCGAGGTGGGTGGCGGCGTGCGGTTCTGGATGACCGATGCCGTGGGCGTGCGCCTCGAGGCGCGCAACGTGTCGTTGATGCAGAAGGACCCCACGGTCGATTTCCTCTTCAACAATCTGGTGCTCGGCGCCGGCATCGAGCTCGCGCTCGGGGCCACGCCGCGCGACACCGACGGCGACGGCGTGCCCGACAAGAAGGACAAGTGTCCGAACACGCCGAAGGGCGCCAGGGTGGATGAGAACGGGTGCCCGCTCGACACCGACGCCGACAGGATTTTCGACGGCCTCGATCAGTGCCCCGGTACCCCCCGCGGCTGCGTGGTGGATGCGCGCGGCTGTCCGATCGATTCGGACGGTGACGGGGTCTGCGACGGTCTCGACAAGTGCGCGGATACGCCGAAGGGCGCGGTCGTGGACAAGAACGGCTGCCCGATCGACACCGACGGCGACGGGGTCTACGACGGCCTCGACAAGTGCCCGAACACGATCCACGGCTGCACCGTGGATGCGAGCGGTTGCCCGAAGGACTCTGACGGCGACGGCGTGTGCGATGGCCTCGACAAGTGCCCCGAAACGCCGGCCGGCGCCAAGATCGACGTCAACGGCTGCCCGATCGAGATCATGGAGAAGGAGACCGAGATGCTGGATACCGGCATGATCCGCCTCCAGAACGTGAACTTCGAGACCGACAAGTCGGACCTGTTGCCCGAGGACTTCGCCACGCTCGACGTGGTCGGCGAAGTGCTCGAAAAGTGGCCGGCCCTGCGGATCGAGATCGGCGGCCACACCGACAACCGCGGATCGGCGAAGCACAACCAGAAGCTGAGCGAGGCGCGGGCTTCGGCGGTGCTCACGTACCTCGAGCAGAAGTTCACGAAGCTCAAGCCCGAGCAGTTCTCGGTGAAGGGCTATGGCAAGAGCGTGCCGCTGGCACCGAACACCAGCGAGCTCAACATGGCGAAGAACCGCCGCGTCGAGTTCGTGGTGCAGAACAAGGATGTGCTGAAGCGCGAGATCGAGCGTCGCCGGCTGCTGCAGCAGAACGAGACGCTGCCGGCCCCGGTGAGCGCCCCGGCCGACACGACGAAGAAACCGTAGCGATGGGCCGCCACGCGGGCGCGCGGCGAGGACCGAAAACGAACGCAGGCCGGGTCCCATCAGGGCCCGGCCTGCGTCGTTACACCTCTTGCCGGATGCCCCGCGAGTGGTTATCGTCCGCACCCGTGGGCCATCCGGCCCTGCACCGCGCCCGGACATCCTCATGGTCGAGACTTGCCCTTTGCAAAGGAGTGCCCGCATGCACGCCCGCGCCGGTTCCATCATCGCCTCCGTCCTGCTCGCCCTGTTCGTGCCGCTCGCTGCGATCGCAGGCGATACCACCGAGCCCCGCTGGTACATTGATCCGTTCGGCGGGTACACCGTCTTCGGCCAGAACTTCGGCAAGTACGCGCTGCACGAGGATGACGCGATCGCCGACAACGCGTTCAACGCCGGCGCGCGGATCGGGCGCCTGTGGTCGAGCGGCCTGGGGCTGGAGCTGACCGGCGCGTGGAGCAGCACCAAGCTGAACGACGCTTCGTCGAGCAGCTCGGCGGACATGACGTTCATCCACGGCTCGGCCGATCTGATCTACTCGCCGACCATGTGCCGCTACGGCGGACCGTTCGTGAGCGGCGGCTTCGGCGCGGTGCGAACCAGCATCACGAACGTGGCGCCGACCGGCTCATTCTCGTTCAGTCCTCCGTCGGACAAAGCCGACCAGCTCGATCAGGGCGCCGCGAACATCGCGGCCGGCTGGCTCCTCTCGATGGGGCCGCGCTTCGGGCTGCGCCTCGAAGCCCGCAATCTGCTGTGGGTGCCGTACAAGCACCCCGAGAGCTCGAAGCTCAACTATCAGGTGTACGGGGTCGGGCTCGATTTCCATTTCGGCGTCAAGGTCAAGGACGCGGATCTGGACGGCGTGCCGGACAAGAAGGACAAGTGTCCGAACACCATGACCGGCTGCAGGGTGGATGCGACCGGTTGCCCGGGCGACGCGGACCGTGACGGCGTGTGCGATGGCATCGACAAGTGCCCCGGCACTCCGACCGGCGCGACGGTCGATCCGAACGGCTGCCCGAAGGACAGCGACGGCGACGGCGTGCTGGACGGCATCGACCAGTGCGCGGACACGCCGAAGGGCGCGACCGTGGACGCACACGGCTGCCCGATGGATTCCGACGGTGACGGTGTGTACGACGGGCTCGATCAGTGTTCCGGCACGCCGTCCGGCGCGACCGTGGACGCGCACGGCTGCCCGATGGATTCCGACGGTGATGGCGTC
>JACOSU010000190.1 GCA_016178685.1 Candidatus Eiseniibacteriota bacterium
CCGGTGCTCGGCGTGTGCCTCGGGCACCAGGCGCTGGGCGAAGCCTATGGGGGCCGGATCGTGCGCGCCGCGCGGCTCATGCACGGCAAGACCAGCCCGATCCTCCACCGCGGGCGCGGCATCTTCGCGGGGCTCGACAATCCGTTCGACGCCACCCGCTACCATTCGCTGATCGTCGAGCGCGACGGCCTGCCGGAGGTGCTCGAAGTGGCGGCGTGGACGCCGGAGGGAGAGATCATGGCGCTCAAGCACCACGATCACGAAACCTGGGGAGTCCAGTTTCATCCCGAATCGGTGCTGACCACCTCCGGACTGCGCCTGATCGAAAACTTCCTGACGCTGTGCCGGCAGCAAAAGGCGGTGCGATGATCCGCTCCGCGATCGCCCGCGCCGTCGCCCAGGAGCCGATCCCGCGTGAGCTCGCCGAGACCGTGATGGAGCAGATCCTTGCCGGGGAAGCCACGCCCGCCCAGATCGGAGCGTTCGCGGTCGCGATGCGCATGAAGGGCGAGACGCCCGATGAGATCGCCGGCATGGCGAGCGCGATGCGCCGCCGCGTGCCGCCGATCCGGACGCGCCGCAGCCCGCTGATCGACACCTGCGGCACCGGCGGCGACAACGCCGGCACGTTCAACATTTCGACCACCGTGGCGCTCGTGACGGCCGCGTGCGGAGTGGCGGTGGCCAAGCACGGGAACCGCGCGGTCTCGAGCCGCACCGGCAGCGCCGACGTGCTGGAGTCGCTCGGCGTGCGCATTGATCTGACGCCCGAGAGCGCGGCCCGCTCGCTCGATCTGCACGGGATCACTTTCTTGTTCGCGCCCAATTATCACGCCTCGCTCCGCCACGCGGCCGGCCCGCGCCGCGAAATCGGAGTGCGCACCGTGTTCAACGTGCTGGGGCCGCTGACGAATCCCGCCGGAGCCACGCGCCAGCTGCTCGGCGTGTTCTCGGACACTCTGGTGCGACCGGTCGCCGAGGTGCTCCGGATGCTGGGCAGCGAACGCGCCTGGGTGGTGCACGGACGCGACGGGCTCGACGAACTCACGGTGTTCGATCGCACGCACGTCGCCGAGCTCGCGGGCGGCGAGATCCGCGAGTTCGAGCTGGATCCGGCTGCTCTCGGACTGAACGACACCGACCGCGCGGGCGTGGCGGGCGGCGACGCCGCCGAAAATGCCGCGCGCGTTCGTTCCGTGCTGGGGGGTGCGAAGGGGGCGGCGCGAAACATCGTGGCTCTCAACACCGCTGCGGCGCTGTGGGTGTCGGGGACCTGCGAGAGCCTCGAAGCGGGAATCACGCGGGCCCACGACGCTCTCGACAGCGGCGCGGCCGCCCGCAAGCTCGGGGAGCTCGCCGCGTTCCGGGAGTGATGCGGGCCGTCCCGCCCGCCAAAGGAGATTCGCGTGTTCTGCATGCGATGCGGAAGTTCGCTACCCGAAGGCGCCGCGTTCTGTCCGCGCTGCGGTGAGCCCGTGACCGGCCCGGCGCCGCCCTCGCGGGCGCCCGACGCTCCGTCCGCAGCGCTCTCGCGAGAGCCCGGCATCGCAGAGGGCGTTCCCCATGCGGGCGCGGCCGCCGACCCGCCGCTCGGGACGCATGCGGGCCCGATGGTGGTCGTGCCTCCGAGCCGGCCCTACGCGGGCTTCTGGCGCCGCTTCGTGGCGTTCGTCATCGACGGCCTGATCCTGTCGTTCGTGACGATTCCGATCAACCTCGTGCTCCACGTTCCGATGTTCGGATGGATGAACGGCGACGACGTCTCGTTCGAGGAGCTGATGGCGCTGTTCAGTGCATCGCTGACCGCGTTGGTGATCAAGGCGGCGGCCGGCTGGCTCTACTTCGCGATCCTCGAGAGCTCCAGGCTCCAGGGCACGCTCGGCAAGCTGGCGCTCAACATCCAGGTCACGGATCTCGAAGGCCGTCGCATCTCGTTCGCCCGCGCGACCGGAAGACACTTCGGCAAGATCGTCTCGAGTCTTACGCTCCTGATCGGATACCTGATGCAGCTCTTCACGCAGCGCCGTCAGGCGCTGCACGACCTGATGGCGGGAACGCTGGTTCAGCGGCGAGGGCCGTCGGAATGAGACGCCTGGATTGCGGGGGGCCAGAATGAACACGACACCTTCGGATTTTCTGTCCCGGATCGCCGACGATCGCAGGCGAAGGGTCGAGACGATGAAGCTCGCGACTCCCGCGCACGTGCTGCGTCAGCGGCTGGCGGCGCCGCGCCCGGCCGGACGCCTCGAGCGCGCGCTGCGGCGGCCAACGCCTGCCGATTCCCTGAGGATGGTCTGCGAGATCAAGCGCGCATCGCCGTCGCGCGGAGTGCTGCGCGCCGAGATCGATGCGAGGGCGCTGGCGACGCTCTACGAACGGGGCGGCGCGACGGCGATCTCGATCGTGACCGAGCCCGATCACTTTCGCGGCGAGATCGCATGGATCGACGCCGTGAGGCCCCTCGTCTCGCTGCCCGTCCTGCTCAAGGATTTCGTGATCGACTCCTACCAGATCCTCGACGCCGCGGTGCGCGGTGCGGACGCGGTGCTGCTGCTGGCCGCGCTCCTGTCCGAGACCCAGCTGCAGCGGCTGATCGCGGACGCGAGGCTGCTGGGGCTCGACTGCCTGGTCGAAGTGCACGAACTCTCGGAACTGCGCATCGCGGTGCGAGCCGGCGCGACCCTGATCGGCATCAACAATCGCGACCTGCGCACGTTCGAGGTGCGGCTCGAAACTTCGATCGAACTGCTGCCGCACGTGCCGCCGCTCGTGACCGCGGTGTCCGAGAGCGGACTTTCCACGCCGGCCGATCTCGGCCGCCTGCGCTCGACGCGCTGCGACGCCGTGCTGATCGGCGAAGCGTTCATGACCAGCGCCGATCCCGCGGTCACGCTCGCCACGCTGGCCGCCGCGGCACGGGGCTGACGTGCCGGGCGTTGGGCCCGGGCGGCGCACGATCGTCAAGGTGTGCGGGTTGACGTCGCTCGAGGACGCCCGCGCGGCATGCGAGGCCGGAGCCGACTGGCTGGGCTTCGTCGTCCACGGAGACAGCCCGCGGCGCATCGATCCTAAGCGCGTCGCTTCGATCGTCGAGTCGATCGCGCCTGAGTTCGCCGCCGACCGCCGCCCGCAATTCGTGGCGGTGATGGTGGACGCAACTCCGCGGCTCGCCCGCGAGCTGGCCGAGCGCTCGCGGGCGAATCGCGTCCAGCTTCATCGCGTGGCCGGGTCCGCGTGGCCGGCCGAGTTTCCGTATCCGGCCGCGTTCTCGGTGCCGGTCGGCCCCGACGGGCGGCCCGGCGCTCCGCTTCCCGATCCGCGTCATCTCTTGATGCTCGACACCGGTCATGCCGAACGCGCCGGCGGAACCGGAGCGGTCTTTCCGTGGGAGGCTGCGGTCGCGCTGGCGCGTCAGCGGCCGGTCCTTCTGGCCGGAGGTCTCGGCCCTGAGAATGTGGCCGCGGCCCTCGCGCGTGTGAGACCCTTCGGCGTGGACGCTTCGTCCCGGCTCGAGAGTACGCCCGGCATCAAGGATCATGCACTCGTGCGGAGCTTCGTCACGACCGTCCGGGACTGGGATGCGCGCATCGATTCGGCCGGCTGAGCGAACGGGAGGGACTTCATGAGCGAGGAGCGGCGAGAGAGCCCCGATGCCACCGGACATTTCGGTCCCTTCGGCGGCCGCTTCGTGCCCGAGACCCTGATCCATGCGCTCGATCAGCTCGAGGCCGAATACCGCCGCGCGTGCTCCGACCGCTCGTTTCGGGACGAGCTTGCGGCCACGCTGCGCGATTTCGCAGGACGGCCCACGCCCTTGATCGAGGCGCGGCGGTTGTCGGAAGAGGCGGGTTGCCGCGTATTTCTCAAGCGCGAGGACCTGCTGCACACCGG
>JACOSU010000191.1 GCA_016178685.1 Candidatus Eiseniibacteriota bacterium
ACCGTCTACCTCGAGAAGTACATCGCGCGGCCCCGGCACATCGAGTTCCAGCTGTTCGGGGACTCGCATGGGAATCTCATCCACCTCGGCGAGCGCGAGTGCTCGGTGCAGCGCAATCACCAGAAGCTGATCGAGGAGGCACCCAGCCCGTTCCTGAACGACGCTCAGCGCCGCAAGGTCGGGGAGATGGCCGCGCGCGGCGCGCGCTCGATCGGTTACCTCAACGCCGGCACCATGGAGTTCCTGTTCGACCAGGACGGATCCTTCTACTTCATGGAGATGAACACGCGCATCCAGGTCGAGCACCCGGTGACCGAGGAGGTGACCGCCATGGATCTCGTGAAGGAGCAGATCCGGGTCGCGGCCGGCGAGAAGCTGTCGCGCACCCAGGACGAAATCGAGTGGAAGGGGCACGCGATCGAGTGCCGGATCAACGCCGAGGACCACGAGCACGGCTTCCGCCCGAGCCCCGGCACCATCACCTACTATTACAAGCCGGGCGGCCCGGGATTGCGCATGGACAGCCACGTGTACGCCGGCTACACGGTGCCGCCGTACTACGACTCCATGATCGGCAAGCTGATCGCGTACGGAAAGGACCGGCCCGAGGCGCTGAGGCGCATGGAAATCGCGCTCGAGGAGATGATCGTCGAGGGCATCCGGACCACGATTCCGTTCCATCAGCTGGCGCTGCGTCATCCACGCTTCCAGGCCGGGGACCTCGACACCCACTTCGTCGAAGCCCTGCTTCATCCCGAACCCGCCACCGCCTGAGGTCGGGATGCGGGTCCGCGTCGCGCTGACGCCCGGCTGCGCCGCCGTCGCGGCGGACGGCTGGCCCGCTTTGCCTGGCGCCATGGCGGGCGTCGCGATCGACGTGCTGCGCGCCACCACCACGCTGACCGTCGCGCGCCATCACGGCGCGGGGCGCATCGTCCCGCTCGCCGAGAGCGGCGAGGCGATCGCGCTGCGCGCGCGCGAGAGCGGCGCGCTCGCCTGCGGAGAGCGCGAGGGCCGCATCGTCCCGGGGTTCGATCTCGGCAATTCACCGTTCGAATACGCGCCGGAGCGAGTCGCCGGCCGCACGCTGGCGTTCGCCTCGACCAACGGCTCGCGCGCGCTGATCGCGATCGCGAGGTGTGGAACGCGGTGGCTCGGCACGTTCGTCAGCGCCGGGGCGTTGGTCGAGGCGCTCGGGGCCGAGCGCTTCGTGCTGCTGGTGTGCGCCGGCAAGCTCGGCGGCTTCGCGCTCGAGGACGCGGCGTGCGCCGGCTGGATATGCGCGCGGCTCGAGGAGCGTGGCGCGCGGCTCGAAGGCCGGGCCGCGACGCTCGCGCGCGCCCTCGAGCCGCGCGATGCCGCCGCCGCCCGGGCGATCGTCGAGGGCTGCTCGCACGGGCGGTACCTTCGGGCCCTTGGTCCCGAATTCGCTCGCGACGTGGACTTCTGCGCGGGCCTCGACACGCTTCCGCACGCGTGCGAGTTCTAGCGTCTCAACTCTTCTGGGCCTGCCTCAGCATCGCGAGGCCCACCGCTCCGAACAGCAGGTCGGCCATCCACGCCGCCAGGTAGGGGGGGAGCGCGCCGTTGTGGCCGAGCGCCTGACCGGTGCGCATCAGGCCATAGAACAGAAACGCGATTCCGATCGAAAGGCCGAATCCGAGCGCCGCGCTCTGCATGCGCAGGCGGGTGGCGAGCGAGGCGCCGATCATCACCACGATCAGGTTGATGAGAGGAAACGCGAGCTTGAGATGCAGATCCACCAGGTAGTTCGCGACGCGGCCGCCGCTCGCGCGCAACTTCTCGACGTAGGAGCGCAACTCCACGTAGTTCATTTCCTCGGGCTTGCGGCTCTCCTTGGCGAAATCCGCGGGCTGTTCGGCGAGCCCGTTCACGGCGATGCGGTCGAACGCCACGGCGTGCTCGCGCCCGTGGTCGAACGTGCGCAGATAGCCCGACGTGAACACCCAGCGGTCCCCGTCCCACGCCGCCTCGGCCGCGTCGATCCGCCGCACCAGATCGCCGCTTCGGAATTCCTGCAGCGACACCTCGTGCATGCGCTGCTCCTTCACCAGGTAGAGATGGATGAAAAAGATGCGCCCGCCCTGGCCGAGATAGGTCACGTCGGCGCGCTCGGTCGCGGCGAGGCGCTCGATACGCTGGATCTGCTGATCGTAGATGCGATTGCGTTCCCGGTCCGCGCCCGGCACCACGTACTCGCCGAGCAGCAGCGACAGGAGCGCCGCGAAGAGGCCCACCGCGAACACCGGGCGCAGGATGCGCACCAGAGACCATCCCGCGGTGCGCATAGCGGTCAATTCGTTAAACTTGTTGAGCTGGCCGAGCGCGAGGAACGTGGCCAGCAGCAGCGCGACCGGCAGCACCTGCACCACGACTTCGGGTGCGCGGTACAGGTAGAAGCGCGTGACGAGCGCGGCCGGCGCGTGGTGGTCAAGGAACACGTCGATCTTCTCGAAGATGTCGACCACGACGAAGATGACGATGAATCCGGCCAGGCCCAGCGCGACGTAACCCGCGAACTCGCGGAACAGATAGCGGTCGAAAATCTTCACCGGGTGGCCGCCCTGCGCGCAGGCACGCGGCGCGCGCCGCGCAGCTCGCACGCCTGCAGCGTCCACAGCAGGCCCCAGCCGCCGAGCACCAGGTTCGGCAGCCACATGGCGAGCCAGGGAGGAAGCAGCAGCCGGTTCGCGAGTTCCTCGCCGCCGACCAGGCACAGATAGTAAAACAGGAAGAATGCGATCGAGACGAACGCGACCGCCGGGCCCGCGCGCCGGACGCGCATGCCGATCGGCGCGCCGAGCAGGACGAACACGACGCAGGCCGCGGGCAGCGAAAATTTCTTGTGCACCTCGACGGACAGCGACGCGATGCGCCGCCTCAGGGAATCGCGCTCGATGCGCCACAGATCGAGCTCGGTGCGCAGCACCGGGCGATCCCGCGTCGCCCGATCGAGCGCGTCGGGACGGTGCAGCGCCCGCGCGAACGCGGCCCCGATCTGTTGCGGCCAGGACGCGCGGTCGGGAGCGAGCGCGGCGATCGCGGGATCGCCCAGTCCGAGGCTCCGCATTCTCGCCTCGCGCGCCGCCAGCGAGGTCCGGTACTGGTTCTCGACCTGCGCGCGCTCGTCCAGCAGTTCGCGCGCGCTCAGCTCGCGGTCGCTGCGCGAATCCCGCACCGTGTGCTCCAGCACGCCCCCGGCGCCCGCGATGTGGATGATGTGCGTGCGGAACGTGAGGCGGCGGTAGTGACGCCCCCCGCCGGGATCGGGTGGAATCTCGTGGATCTCCCCATCCTTGAGCTCGAGGATGGCGTCGCGGCCGTCGGGCGTGTAGGTCAGGTAGCCGCGGTGAGCGAGGATCGTGGTGGGTGGGCCGCCGCCGGGATTCGCCTGGTAGATCGTGACGCCGCGCATCTCGTTGGTGCGTCCGTTGACCGACTTGACCAGCAGGCTGTAGCCCGGGAAGTCGCTGATGAAGACTCCCTCCTGGAGCTTCACGGTGGGCCGCATGCGGCCGATGTCGATCAGGAGGTTCGCGAACGCGTGATTGGTCTCCGGCAGCACGTGATTGTTGAACAGCGTGAGGCCGACCGTCAGCACGAGGGAGGCGGCGAGCGGGCCAAGCAGAACGCTGCCCACGTTGACTCCGCTCGAGCGCAGCGCGGTGATCTCGTTGTCCTGCGAGAGCCGGCCGAACGTCATGAGAGTAGCGACCAGCACCGAGCACGGCGCCGAGAGCGCGACGATGTAGCCCAGCGACAGCGCGAACAGCTGGGCGACCACACCCACCGCCACGCCGCGGTTCACCACCAGGTCGAGGTAGTCGAACAGCACATCCATCTCGAGGATGAACGTGACCACCGCGAAGCCCAGCAGGAAGGGAACCAGATGCAGCCGAAGGATGTAGGAACGCAGGAGACGCACGGGCGCAGCCTACTCCATGGGCAGCGGGAGGAGCGAAGAAAATCGCCGTAAAGGCTTTGACCGCCAAAGTTTGGGCTGTTACGGTGCGGCATCGCCTCTCCGGGGCCGATGCCTGGGGCGGCCGACAAAACTCATGGTGACCTCCCTGACCTGGCCCGTGCTGGCGCTGGTGCTCTCGATTCCCGGCTTCGGGCTCAAGATTCCCGAGTTCCGGCACCGGCACCACGTCCCGTCGGCGGCGGACTCGCTGCCGCCTCTCTGGTTCACCGCATCGCGTCTCGCGCTCGAGGACCAGGTCGTGTTTGCGGCGCTCCCCCCGCTCACGCCGCGCGGCCCGGCGCTCAAGGTGTCGCCCGACCCGCGCACGCTCCACATCGCCTACGACCCGGATTCGAGCGCGGTGGTCGCGCAATCATTCGTCGGTGACGTCGCGCTGCCGGGGGCCGAGCGGGTCGGCATGGCCGCGTACGCTCGCGAGCTCACGCTGCGCAATTACCAGCGGCTGTGGCGCCAGCAATCGGTCGAGCACCTGAACAGCCTGGGGGCGAACGCCTCGACGGTGGCGGCGCGCACCGGGCTTTCGTTCGCGCTGCCCTCGCCGCTGCCCTCGAGAATTCAGAGCATGCTGGGCCCCGGCGGCCCGGCGCTCAACGTGTCGGGCTCCGAGAACATCGTGCTGGCGGGACAGAGCAACTGGACCAATCAGCAGATCGGCCTGCTCGGGCAGGCGCATTCGCTGTTTCCTTCGCTCGACATGCAGCAGAACCTCGACATCCGCCTCGAGGGGCAGCTCTCGGACCGAATTCGCGTGAACCTGCTGCAGAACTCGACGAACCAGATCCCGCTCTCTAACAAGATCGCGATCAACTACAAGGGCGATGAAGACGATCTGGTGCAGGAGTTCGACCTCGGGAACACCAGCCTCTCGCTGCCGGGCACCCAGTACGTGTCGTACAGTGGCAAGAACGAAGGGCTGTTCGGCATCAAGACCGCGGGCCGCGTCGGGCCGCTCGATTTCACTGTGCTGGCCAGCAAGCAGGAGGGGCGCAGCGAGCGCGCTTCGTACGGCGGCGGCGCGTCCCGGCAGTCCAACTCCGTGCTCGACGTGGACTATCTGCGCGGCACGTATTTCTTCCTCTACGACCCCAACACGACGGAGCTGCGCGTGAAGGAGGACAGTCTCAAGGTCTTCCTCGACAACGCGACGCTGGTCAACGACGTCAACCGCATTCGCGGCCGGGCGCTGGTCGACCCGGTGGCCGGGACCGACACCACATCGGTGCACGGAAACTTCAAGCGACTGGTCTACGGCGCGGACCACGACTACGAGATCCTGCACTACTACGGACCCAATTTCATCGTGCTGCACCTCAAGCAGCCGCTCGATCCACACGGCAACCAGTGCCTGGCGGTCACCTACCGGGCGAGCAACGTGGATGCGAACCTGAATCCAATCGGGGCGTCGTTCGCGGTCGGTGGGACCGACGTGACACTCGCGGACGGCACGGTCGAGCGCGAGATGAAGCTGATCCGCGCGCCCGACATCCGGCTGGTCACCGAAACGCCGTCCGGATTCGGTGGCTCGGTGTTCTACTCGGACAGTGGCGCGTTCAACGTCACGCGGGAGCTCGAGCTCAAGAACATCTATCAGCTGGGCGGACAGCGCATCGATCCCAGGACGTTCGTGCTGGGAATCCACCGCGGCACCGAGCAACCGTTCCGCACCTCGATCCAGATCGGCACGGAATCGATCCCCTACATCGAAGCGGCGGGGCTCGACAACTACGACGAGACTCACGGCGCTCCAGTTTCCGGCCACGACGGAAAGCTCGACGGCACCGCCGCGGGACCCGACAACCAGCTGCGCGTGGCGGTGGACTTCGAAAACGGCACGCTGTTTCTGCCCGATCCGCGGCCGTTCGCGCCGCGCCTGGGGCCGGGCGGAAAAGCCTTCGACGACCGGGTCAGCGCGCTGCTCGATCGCCGCATCGCGCTGATCGGCCCCGCCGACAGCACGAACGCCGCGAACCCCAGGATCTACTCCAAGTTTCAGAATCAGGAGGGGCAGGACGCGCAGTACTACATCGACGTCGATTTCAGCGCGGCGTCGGTCGGAAACGAAATCCAGCTCGGGCGCGGGAATATCCTCCAGGGTTCGGACGTGGTCACGGTGAACGGCATCCCGTGGCAGCGCGACAAGGACTACACCATCGATTACGATCTCGGCCGCGTGACGCTCAAGCGCGCGGTCGACCCTTCCGCGCAGCTCAACATCGACTATGCCTACGCCCCGCTGTTCCAGCAGGCGGGACGCACGCTGATCGGCAGCGCGTTCCGCGCGGAAGGACGGGAGAAGAGCGCCGCCGGGGCGTTCATTTACGAGAGCCACGGCGCGCAGGATCTGCGCCCACGACTGGGGGAGGAGCCGTCCCGCAGCGTGATCGGCGATCTGAACGGCGACTGGACCACGCATCCGCAGTGGGTGACGCGCATGGTCGACCGGCTGCCCGGCGTCCGCACCACCGCGCCGTCCGACTTCCACGCCCAGGCCGAAGTCGGCGCCTCGTTCCCGAATCCCAACACGCAGAATCAGATCTACGTCGATGACATGGAGGGCGTGCGGGACGCGGGCTCGCTCTCGATGGGACCCGAGCGGTGGCACTGGGGGAGCGAGCCGACCCGGCTGGTCGCGGGAATTCCGGAGTCGCTCAACGTTCTCGATCATTTTCACAACGGCGAAATCCACTGGTACTCGCCGCCGAGCGTGGTCAAGGAAAAGGATCTCAAGCCGACGCTCACGCAGGCGCAGGGCGGCGAAAATTCGCGCCAGGTGCTCGCTCTGTCGGTGCCGCGCCGCCCGCTCACGGCCCGCAACGACTTCGCGGGCGGCGACTACGACACGCTGTGGGCGGGCCTCACCTACCTGCTGGATCCGGTGGGGCTCGACCTGTCGCGATCCCAGTTCATCGAGCTGTGGGTGAACGATTTCAACGACGAGCACGTGGCGGGGCAGCCTCAGCCGCGCGTGCGCGGGCGTCACCTCAAGCTCCACATCGACCTCGGCCGGGTGAGCGAGGACATGCAGCGCTCACCCGATCAGAATCCGAACAAGGGGCTCGACACCGAGGACCGCAACCGCGACGGTCAGCTCGAGGTTTCGGGCGGCGTAAACGAGGACGTCGGCTACGACGACCATGTGGATCCCGCGAACGTGCACGAGGCATCGGACTCCGTCGAAACCGCACCGATCCTGGATCTGACCACCGCCAGCGCTTCGGATCCCCACGGCGACACGTTTCGCAGCACCGACCAGGCCTTCACCGAAGTCGATCCCCGGCGCTACCGTTTCACGAACGGCACCGAGGACAACAAGAACATCAATCCCAACCCCGACACGGAAGACCTTAATCTGAACGGGGTGCTCGACACTCAGGAGGCCTATTTCGAATATACGGTCGACCTGGGTGACACCAGCAGCTCATATCCCTACCTGGCGCAGGGCGGCGACCTGCAGAAGGAGAAGGCCAAGGGTGTTCCGGGCTACGAATCGGTGGCCTCGGACAACGGATGGCGCCGCTACCGGATCCCGATCGCGGATTCGCTCGCGGTCGCGTTCAACAAGCCAAACCTGGTGTTCGCCCAGCACGTGCGGGTGTGGATCGAGGGCATCATCAACCCCGATCCCGACCCCGATTCGACCGGCGGAGCCGATCCCAAGAAGTATCCGGTCCGACCCCTGCTGATGCTGGGCGCGCTCGACATCGTGGGGAGCCGCTGGCAGATGAGCGCGCTCGATTCGAACACCCGCGCGCGCGGCACCACCGTGACCCTGAACTCGGTCAACACGGTGGATAATTCGAACATCTACACGCCACCGTTTGATCCCGGCCAGACGCTGAACGGCAGCCAGTCCGTGACGCGCCGCGAGCAGTCGCTGGCGGTGGAATTCACCGACCTGTACCCGAACGACACGCTCTCGGCGTTCAAGACGTTCTCGATCGACGAGGACTACAGCCGCTACGGCAATCTCGACTGGTACGCCGCCGGATACAAGCTGCCGGGCTACGTCGCGGGCGTGGATTCGCTGTATTACTTCGTGCGGTTTTCCTCCGACGAGGTCGAACACAGCTACTACGAGTACCGGGCGCTGCTGCCGCCATCCTCGAGCGAGCTCGACATCCACTGGCAGCGCGTGATGCTCAAGCTCACCACGCTGTCCAACCTCAAGCTCAACCCGGATTTTCCGCGAACCGACCCGGTGCTGTACTTCGCGCCCGGCGCCGGCGCCGGCGAAACCTACGTGATCAAGGGACATCCCTCGTTCACGCGGATCCGCCGCGTCTCGATCGGTCTGATCAATCCCGCGGGTTCCTCGTCGAAGGTCTATCACAGCGGCCAGCTGTGGTTCGACGAGCTGCGCGCGACCGACGTGGCGAGGGACGTGGGCCGCGCCGAGCGCGTGCAGATCAACGGCCGGCTCGCGAACCTGATGACCTACAACTTCGGCTACAACGGTCGCGATGCCGACTTCCTGAGCGTGGGGGAGACGCGCGGGCAGGGGGTGACGGCCAGTCAGATCAACTTCACTTCGGGATTCGACCTCCATCGGTTCTTCGAAGGCACCGGGGTCGTGCTCCCGATCAGCTACGCCTACTCGCGCAGCTCGTCGCGGCCCCGCTACTCGGCGGGAGATGACGTGGTTCGCACGGATCAGCAGGCGGCGGCGAGCGAGACCCGGACCGAGTCGCGCGGGTGGTCCACGAGCTACCGGCGCGGGTGGAGCGAGCGGTCGAATCCGCTGCTCCGCTTCACGATCGGCGGGATCACCGCGAGCGTCGCGCGCACGCTCTCGGTGGCGCGCAGTCCGAGTTTCGTCGACAGCACGAAGACCGTGAACGGAGCGGTCAGTTACAGCATTGCGCCCCGCAAACTGTTCTCGTTTCCGCTGCCGGGGACCCGGGCGCGACTGTTCATCCTGCCCGAGCACTTCTTCTGGAACTACACGGTCGGTACGCGCGAGAGCCGGACGTACGACCGGTTGAGCGATTCGACGCGCTCGCTGGTGCTCCGCAACACGATCCACGGGCGGACCGGATTCGTCGCGTTCGGCGGCGATTTCCGTCCTGTCGATCTCCTGCATCATCACTTCGAGGGCACGCGGAATCTCACGCTCGGCGCACTCAACCAGCAGATCGGTTTCATCAACCTCGGCCGGGTCGTGAACTGGCGCCAGAGCGTCGACTCCCATTACGCGATGAATCGCGGGCCCTGGCTGCGCCCGGCGCTCGGGTGGAGCACGAGCTATGTCCAGTTCAACGGACCGGAGCTGTCTCCCGACCTGAGCGTACGTTCCGTGGCGAACGGGCAGAGCGGCTCCGTCACGTGGACCCTGCCGTTTGGTGAACTCGCGCGTGCGCAGCCCGCGCGGCCCGACACCACGCATCGCGAACGCCGGCGCTCCTTCGGATTGAGCCAGCTGATGTCGCACCTGGGCGAGGTCGGCAGCGAGGCTTCCTACGGCGCGTCCAGCGGGTACACACGCCTGATCGGAACGCCGAGCTTGGCCTATCTGTTCGGGCTCACGAAGCATCCCGGGCTCGGCTCCGATTCGACGGCGCGCGTGCGGGCCCAGTTCGGCAACATTTCGTCCGACCAGCTCGAGTGGCAGACGCAGGCCCACACCCGCGTCACGATGTTGCTGGGATCGGCGCTCAATGTGCGCGGCGAGTACTCCTCGCGCGCCGTCAACCAGAACGCCGTCCAGCGCCTGTCGCTGGCGTCCCACTTTCCGGACTTCGACCTGGATTTCGGACGGCTCGCGACCGCCGTGCGGCTCGACCGTCTGCTGCACGATCCGCGTCTTCGCAGCAACTACAGCCGCTCGACGCAGAGCGAATTCGAGGGCGTGACCAACAACAGGCTCAGCGTCGCGACCGGAAGTCAGTGGCAGCCGCTGATCGGGGTCGATGGCGCGTTGCGAAACGGGACCCGCGCGGAGTTGAAGGTGAACCTGCGCTCGTCGAAGCGCGAAGATCTCCAGCTGGAGCGCTCGGTCACGCAGGATCAGGACACGGACTTCACTTTCAACCTGAACCGCACCTACACTCAGGGTCAGAAGGTGAAGATCCTCGGCAGGGAGAGCACGGTGCGCAGCACGGTGACGCTCGGGTTGTCCACCATCTACTCGCGACGCGACGGCGACACCCGCCGCGCGGGTGACACGCGTCCGGTGCTGCCCATCCACGAGGACCGCCTGTCGCTGAACGGCAGCGGCTCCTATGCGTTCAGCACCAACGTCACGGGCAACGTGCTGCTGGGCTTCGGGCAGACGCGCGATCTGGTGCGCGACATCATCCGCCGCAACGTGCGTATTGAAGCGCGCGGGCAGTTCACGTTCTGATGAGGCCCGCGCGCTGGGTGTCGGCGCTCGCGGCGCTGGTGCTTCCGCTGGCGGGCGCGGCGTGCGCGTCGCGACTCGAAGTGAACGGCGAGCGCGCGCTCGCGCGCATCCAGCGGCAGGTGGACGCCGGTCCGCGCATCCCTGGCACTGGCGCGCACCAGACGATCGGGGACTGGATCGTCTCGGAATGCGCCCGGCTGGGCGGCCGGATGGAGCGCCAGTGCTGGACCGACAGCGCGCTCGGGCGACCGCTCGCGCTCTGCAACTTCATCGCGCGCTTCGGGCCCCAGGGGGGACGGCGGATCGCGCTGCTCGCACACTGGGATTCGAGGCCGTTTTCGGACCAGGATCCGGAGCCCTCGCACCGGAGCGACCCGGTGCCGGGCGCGAACGACGGGGCGTCGGGGGTGGCCGTGCTGCTCGAGGTCGCCGAGGCGATGAAACGCGAGGCGCCGCCGATCGGCGTGGACCTGGTATTTCTGGACGGGGAGGACCAGGGCCAATCGAGCCGGCCGCAGGAGTTCTGCCTGGGCGCGCGCCATTACGCGCACGGACTCGCACTCGATGGAACCGGCCGACCAGCGGCGGCGTTCCTGTTTGACATGGTGGGCGATCGCGACCTGGGCATCTGGCCCGAGCAGCAATCGGCCGAGCGCGCCGCGAATCTGGTGGCGATCGTGCTCGACGGGGCGCATGCGACCGGAGCGCGCGCATTCCACCAGCTGGCGAAGTATGCGCTGACCGACGACCACGTGCCGCTGCTGGAGGTCGGAATCCCGGCGGTGGACATCATCGATTTCGACTATCCGGCCTGGCACACCCACCTCGATCGGCCCGACCGGGTCTCGGCCGTGAGCCTGGCGGAGGTCTCGCGGGTGGCGGCCTGGATCGTGTACCGGAGTCCGCTCAGCCGCCCGTAAGTCCAAGCACGCCATCGCCTCCTCACGCTGTGCGATGAGACGCCTCGCACGCGCCTCGGGCGGGGCTTTTGCGCTTGCCGTTCGGCCTTACCTTATGTATTGTGCCGTGCAGGAGTGGGGCTGGCGCGACCACTCCGTTTTTTGTCCCTGCCCGGAGTCCAAATTGGAAGTGCGAGAAGAAGTTCGCCTGGTGGCCGGCCCGCTGGCTGAGGAGGCCGGGTTCGAGCTGGTGGATGTCGAATTCGCCGTTCAGGGACGCCACCGGTCGATCCGGATCCTGCTCGACAAGCCGGGCGGAGTCACGGTCGGGGACTGCGCGCTTTTCAGTCGTCGGTTGTCGGATTGTCTCGATATGAATCAGACCGTTCCGTGGAGCTATTACCTCGAGGTGAGCTCGCCGGGGCTCGATCGGCCGCTGAGAACGCTGGAATCGTTTGCCCGCTTTGCGGGACACCGCGCCGCGGTGACGGCGGTGGAACCGCATGACGGCAGGCGCAATTTCGAGGGTGAGATTCGCGCGCCCGAAGGAAACCGGGTCGGCGTGCGAACCGATGAAGGTCAGGAGCACTGGTTCGAGTGGGGCGAAATCCGTTCGGCCCGCCTCGTCGTCGATCCATGGGCACGGGTCCGCAAGCGGGCCGCGGTGACCCACGGGGAGGACCGCGATGAATAACGAAATACTGGATGCGCTGAGCCAGATCACGCGCGAGAAGAGCGTGGATCGCGCGCTGCTGGTCGAGACGCTCGAGGCGGGGCTGGCGAGCGCGGTTCGCAAGAAGCACGGCGCGACCGCCGACGTCGAGGTGAGTTTCTCGAACGAAACCGGCGCGATCACGATGGTGCTGCGCCGTCACGTGGTCGAGACCATCGAGGATCCGTCGCTGCAGTGGACGCTGGCCGAGGCGCGCCGCGTGAAGTCCGACGCCCAGATCGGCGACGTGCTCACCTTCCCGCTCTCGATCGCGGAGTTCGGGCGCAACGCCATCCAGACCGCCAAGCAGGTGCTGATCCAGCGCGTCCGCGAGGCCGAGCGCGAGCGCGTGTTCAAGGAGTACTCCGACAAGATCGGCATGCTGATGCGCGGCGTGGTCCAGCAGGTGGATCGCGGCAACGTGATCGTGAAGCTCGATCACAGCGAAGGCCTGCTGCCGGCGCGCGAGCAGATTCCGCGGTCCTATCACCGTCAGGGCGACTACGTGCGCGCCGTGGTGATCAACGTGGACAAGCTCGCGAAGGGGCCGCAGGTGATCCTGTCGCGCACGCACCCGGACTTCCTGCGCCGTCTGTTCGAGAGCGAGGTGCCCGAAATCGCCGAAAGCATCGTCGAAATCAAGGCGGTGGCGCGGGAAGCCGGCGCGCGGTCCAAGATCTCGGTCTATTCCACCGATCCTCGCGTGGACGCGGTCGGATCGTGCGTGGGTCTCAAGGGCTCGCGCGTGCAGAGCATCGTGCGCGAGCTGGGGGGCGAGCGCATCGACATCGTTCCGTGGTCACAGGACCCGACGGTGTTCGTTTCGCGCGCGCTGTCGCCCGCCAAGGTGATGGACGTTCGCGTGGTCGAAGCCGAGAAGCGCATGACGGTCGTGGTGGCCGACGACCAGCTGTCGCTTGCGATCGGCAAGGGCGGGCAGAATGCCCGGCTGGCGGCGCGACTTACCGGCTGGAAGATCGATCTGATCTCGAAGAGCGACGAGAAGAGGCGCCAGGATCTCCAGCGGGCGAACCGCGTCGAGGTTGAAAAGCTCGAGTTCGGTGAAGCCACCACCGAAAAGCTGATCTCGGCCGGGATTGAGACCGTGCAGGAGCTGCTCGCGACCCCGCTCGACAAGCTGGTCGAGATTCCTGGCTTCGGTGAGAAGACCGCCGAGAAAATCCTCACCACCGCACAGGAATATCTGACCGCTCATCCGCCGACCGCGCCGACCGCGCCGCCGGCTGCCGAAATGGAATTCACGCCCGAGATGGAGCAGGCGCCCGAAGACGTCCCAGCCGCGAAGGCGGCCGGCGACACGACGATCCGGTCCCCGGGCGAAGGGGAGACTCCGTGACGAAGACGACCACGGTGAAAAAACTCCGCGTCTACGAAGTGGCGAAGGACCTCGGCATGTCGAGTGAGGCGGTGCTCCAGATCGTGAAGCGACTCGGGGCCGAGGTGAAGAATCACATGAGCACGCTGCTCCCCGAGACGGTCGAGAAGATTCAGGCCGAGATGGCGCACGAACGCACCACGGTTCGTGAGGAGCAGGCGCGAAAGCACGAGATCGAAGCGCAGCGGGCCCGCGAAGAGCGGGCGCGCGTCGCGGCCGCCCACGCCGCTCAACTGGCCGCGCAGCAGGCCGCCCAGCCCGCGCGCCCGGTGGTGGCCCGCCCGGGGACCGCGACGGTTTCGCCACGCGCCTCGGCTCCGCCGCGCCCCACCGACCTGCGGGGGCCGCGCCGCCGCGACCGCAAGAAGAAGAAGATGGTGGATGAAAAGCTCGTGATCGACAGCGTTCGCAAGACGCTCGCCAGTCTCGACCAGGGCAGCGCGCGCCGGAGGCATCGCCATCACGACGAGGAGACCGGCGAACTCGTGGTCGAAGAGGTGAAGCCTCTCAAGGCCACCGAGTTCATCACGGTTGCCGAGCTCGCGAACCTGATGGAAGTGAAGCCGCAGGAGGTGATCACGACCTGCATGCGGCTGGGCCTGATGGCGACCATCAATCGGCGGCTCGACAAGGATTCGATCCAGGCGGTGGCCGATGAATTCGGCTTCCAGATCGAATTTGTGACGGAGTACGCCGCCGAGGAGGACACCGAAGCCGAGGCCGTGGAGTCCGAGGCGAATCGGCGGCCGCGCGCTCCAGTCGTGACCGTGATGGGGCACGTGGACCATGGCAAGACGTCGCTGCTGGATCACATCCGCAAGGCGAACGTGATTGCCGGCGAGGCGGGCGGCATCACCCAGCACATCGGTGCGTACGATGTCGAGCTGTCCGGCGGCCGCAAGATCTGCTTTCTCGATACGCCCGGCCACGAAGCGTTCACTGCGATGCGCGCTCGCGGCGCCCAGGTGACTGACATCGTGGTGCTGGTGGTCGCGGCCGACGATCGCGTGATGCCGCAAACCATCGAGGCGATCGACCACGCGAAGGCGGCCGGCGTGCCGATCGTGGTCGCGATCAACAAGATCGATCTTCCCGCGGCTGACCCGATGCGCATCAAGACCGAACTGACCGGCCACGGCGTCGTGGTCGAGGAGTTCGGCGGCAAGAACGTGTGTGTCGAGATCTCCGCCAAGAAAGGTACCAACCTCGACAAGCTGCTCGAGATGATCCTGCTCGAAACCGAGCTGCTCGATCTCAAGGCGGATCCCGAGCGCCGCGCGCGAGGCGTGGTCCTCGAGGCCCGCGTCGAGCAGGGGCGTGGCGTGGTCGCGAGCGTGCTGGTGCAGGTCGGTTCGCTGAGCGTGGGCGACGCGTTCGTGGCGGGCCAGCAGTACGGCCGGGTGCGGGCGATGTTCGACGAGCGGGGGCGGC